>CAYPZH010000089.1:0-11579 GCA_964415205.1 uncultured Actinomycetota bacterium
CCACCAGGGTGACATTGGGGATGTCCAAGCCCTTGGCAATCATCTGTGTGCCCATCATCACATGCGCTCGCCCGGACCTGAATTCCTCCAGCATGTCCCAGTGGGCGTTCTTGCTACGGGTGGTGTCGGCATCCATGCGGATACAGCGCATCTGGGGCAGCAGGCGGCGCAGCTCCTGCTCCACCCGCTCCGTGCCGATGCCGGTGTAGCGGTGCACGGGCTGCCCGCACTCGGGGCACGTGAAAGGAGGGTGCAAGGCCCAACCGCAGTGATGGCAGAGCAGACGCTCCCCACGGGCGTGGTAACAGAGGCTCACGGAGCAGTTGCGGCACTGCAGGATATTCCCGCAGGCGTGGCACTGCATGAAACGGGCGAAGCCGCGTCGGTTGAGAAAGAGGATAGCCTGCTCTCCGGCATGATGTACCTTGCCGAGGGCGTTGACCAGGCGGGGGGAGAGTATGGCGCGTGCGCCCTGGTCCTCCGGGTCCCGCATGTCGACCACCTCTATCTCGGGGAGGGGCCGGTCGTCAACGCGGCGGGTCAGCTCCAGGAAGGTGTATTCGCCCCGCGCGGCGGCGTAGCGGCTCTCAAGCTGCGGCGTGGCACTGCCCAGTACCAGCACCGCGCCGCACAGCCGCGCTCTCTGCGCGGCCACTTCCCGTGCATGGTAGCGTGGGGCCGAGTTCTCCTTGTACGTGGTCTCGTGCTCCTCGTCGATGACGATTAGCCCCAGGTCTGCGAGGGGGGCGAAAAGAGCGGAGCGGGCGCCGATTACGACCTTGTACCTGCCCTGCCTTATCCCCCTCCACTGGTCGTAACGCTCTCCCAGCCCCAGGCGGGAATGCAGAACCGCCACGTCCTCACCCAGGCGCCCCTTGAAGCGTTGTACCATCTGTGGGGTAAGAGCGATCTCCGGCACCAGGACCAGGGCCGAGCGGCCCCGTGACAGGGCATGCTCTATGGCGTGGAGGTAGACCTCGGTCTTGCCGCTGCCGGTTATGCCGTGCAAAAGGAAGACCTCGCTCCCGCCCTTCTCCATGCCCGTGGTTATCGACTCCAGGGCGTTCCGCTGCTCGTCGTTGAGCTCGTGAGGCTCCATGGCAGGGAAGGAACGCAGGGCGAAGGGGTCGCGCAGCCTCTCCTCCTCCCGCAGCTCCAGCAGGCCGGCCTCCGCTGCGCCCCGCAGGGCGGAGGTAGAGGCCCCGGCCGAACGGCTCAGCTCGGGTACGGTCATGCAGCCCCCGTGTTCCTGCAGGGCCTGCAGCAGGCGGAGGCGCGCCGGTGAACGTTTCGCCGTGGCGGGGTCCGAGAGCGCCTCCTTTCCCGTAGCGGTCAGCGCGGCAACGCGCACCTTGACGCGGGACGCCCTGGGGCGGGGCATCACCCATCTCCTCTCCACCCACCCGTCCTTCTCCAGGGCCTGCAGCGTCGCGGAGGCTATACGGCCGCCCGAAGAGGTCCTGAGGGCGGTGAGGGGCATCTCTCCCCCCCCGGCAGCGAGCCTTTTTACCGCTTCGCGCTGCCGGGCGGCGCGTTCGGGTATCTCCTGCAGCGCCTCCGCGGCCAAGCGCCTGAGGGCTACGAGTTCCACCACCCGGCGGGAGCGGCCGGGGGGGACCACGAGGCGGATGGCCTGTGAGAGCGAGCTGAGGTAGTTGCCGGCTATCCACTCGCAAAGGGTGACCATGCGCGCGTCGAATACGGGCGGCTCGTCGACGACCGCCCTGATGGAGCGGATGCGGGGCAGGTCGGGTGGATCACAGGGGCCGAGCACGTAGGCAAGATGCATGGTGTTCACCAGGGGCACCAGCACCATGTTCCCCGTTTCCACCTTGCCCAGCAGACGGCGCGGGACCCCGTAGGTGAAGGGGCGGTCGAGCTGCCGGGCTGGTGCGTCGATGACGACGTTGACGAAGGCTTCCGCCTCTTCCTCGCGTTCGTTTGAGCCGGGCATGGCTCCATTATATGCGCCGGCGACGACCTTCCCCGCGCGAAGACGTTTGCGCCGGGCGCGCCAGCGGCGTATCCGTCCACCTCCGCCGCCCCCTCACCGGGCGAAGCAGGCGGAGACCGCAGCGCACAGCGAGAGGATGCCGGCGTAGGGCAGGGTCCAAGCCGGGCCTGCCCCGGGGCCCTCACGACCGTCATCTCCCGCCCCCTTCCGGCCGCGGCGCCTTCTCCGCGCCGCCAGCAGGACCGCGGCGGCGAGTCCCCCGGCCGCGGCACCGCGCAGGAAAGAGACCCAGAGAAGGCCGGGCCCGGCGACGATCCCGATCACGGCGAGCGACTTCACGTCCCCTCCCCCCACCATGCCCAAGAGAAAGGCGGGGAAGAGCAGCGCGAGGCCCAACGCCATGCCGCAGAGGGCCGCGCGGCATCCTCCCCATCCTCCGGCGGCGGACAGCGCGCAACCTGCAGCTGCCGCCGCCAGGACGAGGGCGTTGGGCACCCTGCGGTAGCGCAGGTCGTGGTAAGCAGCGGCTGCCGCGAAGACCCACAAATGGACCAACCTTACCGTCCACACCGGACCCGCCCTCCCGTAAGTCGTTTGCGGCCTGTCTATCCCAGGGCTCCCATGAGCTGCTGGAATATCTTGTTGAAAAAGCTCTTGATGACGTCCGTCCCGCCCGCCCAGGCGATGAGCGCGCCGGCGACGGCCGCGGCGCCCAGGATGACCAGGGCATATTCCGCCGTGGTCTGGGCCGAGTCGTCACTGAACACGTCCAGGGGATGGCGCATGTCTCTACACCTCCTTTCCCGCCTTCACAGGGTATAGCCGAGCAACATCCCTCCCACGGTCAGGAGCAGGAACGAGGGAAGGATGAGGAAGACCAGGGGAAGCAGGATGAGAACGGAGACGCGTGCCGCGCGCACCCTCTCCTTCTCACGCCGGGCGCTTCTCAGCTCCACCGCCAGTTCCTCCAGGGTGTCCGCGATGGGAGCGCCGAATTCCTCCGCTCTGATCAGGGTGCGCCCGAAACGGCGCATCTCCGGGCACGGGTGCGCGGCGGCCTCGCGCAGTGCCGCGGCGGTGCTATCGCCCAGGCGGATGTGTTCGAGCACGCCTTCCAACTCCCGGCGTGAGTAGGCGTTGGCGCAGGCCGAGACGGCGTGACGGAATGCCAGCAGCAGGCTCTCCCCCGCATAGCAGAGGACGGCCATGAGGTCGACCACCTCGGGTAGGTCCGATGCGATCATCTGCCAGCGCTGGCGGCGCCTTCTCTTCAACACCATCACCGGGAGTTGGTAACCGGCTGCGAACAGAAGCGGCGCCAGCGGCAGCACCTCGGGGCCCGGGAAGAGTAGGAGGGCGGCCAGCGCCGTCCCCCATGCCGCGCGCAGGCCCTGCAGATATTGCGGCGACCACGCGCATCCCGATTCCTCGATCAGCCTGCGTGCCTCCTCTGCGGGTGGGGGCAGGTAAGCCCTGCCCAGCCCGGTGAGCCCGGCCCGCACGGCGGCGGCGATTCCAGGGTGCCTGCGGGAGGCCTCCGCTGCGCCGCCGTCCAGCCCGGCCGCGGCGAGCGCGGAAGCGCGCCTTGCGTACCGCCCGGCAAGAAAGCCAGCCATGGCCATGATGGCGATGGCCGTGCACGCGGCGACGGCGAGTTCCAACTATACCTCCTGGTCCACCATTCTGCGGATGATGAAAAAGGCCACGGCGTTCATGGCCAGCGCCACGGCGACGATGAGATTTCCCGTGGGCGTGGTGAAGAGCGGCCGCAAAGAATGCGGGTCAAGCGCCGCCTGCAAGAGAAAGAAAGCGGCGGGGAGAGAGGAGACGAGGTAACCGGTAGCGCGGCTGTGCGAGGTTTGGAGGCGTGCCTCACGCCTTGCCTCCAGGCCGCCCGCCGCGCGCTTGCGCAGCCGATCCAGTATGAGCGGCAGATCTCCTCCCCGCCCATGCATCAGGCCGAGCACGCCGAAGGTAAGGCGCTGCGAGGGCGAGGTGGACGCCTCCGCCGCCTTGGTCAGCGATTCCCCCAGGCCTCCCCCCACCCGGACGTCTTTGAGCACCTCGAGCACGTCTCCCCCCAGCTCGCCGCCGATGTCTTCCAGGCTCACCTCGAGAGAACGGTGCAGTGACAGCCCGGCGCGCAGGGATTGCGAGAGCGAGTCGATGAGGTCGAGTACCTGCTCCTCTTTTATTATCCTTGCCCGGTTGCGCTGGTGCCTGTCCAGCAGCCGCCTCGCGAACAGGGCGGCCGGCCAGACCAGGAAGGCGAGCAGGATGCTGCGGGTGAGCAGGTAGACCGCCAGGCCGGCGGCGGCGATGAGGGCAAAGCGTGGTCCGCCCGCCCGGGTATGCCGCCGGGCGCGCAAGGCGTGTCGGAGTCCGGGTACGAGGCTACGCGAACCGGGCTGCGGTGACAGCAAGGCGAGCGCCTTTTCCCGTCTCCTGGCCGGTATGCGGTAGAGTAGTGCGGCCAGGCAGCACGCGAGCAGGGCGTATATGGCGAGCTGAAGCGGTATCATCCCGGCGTGGAGGTGGGGACCTCCACTTTCACCACCTTTCGGGCACTATCCCCGGCTGCGCAGGAGGCCATGAGCTTGAGGGGGGCGGGCTCTTCGCCCGGGAAGACACGGCTGGCTACGGGCGACAGGCGGGGGCCGCCCCCGCGGCTGAGATCCATCACCGCTATCTCCCCGACCCGCCTCTGCCCCGTCGCCGAGCGTTCCATGTGCACCAGGATGTCCACGGCTTGCTCGATCTGCTCCCGCACCGCGCTTGAAGGAAGGCCTGAGCCCGCGGTGAGCGCCATGGTCTCCAGCCGGGAGATGGCGTCGAAGGGAGAGTTTGCGTGTACCGTGGTCATGGAGCCGCGGTGCCCGGTGTTCAGCGCCTGCAGGAGGTCCAACGCCTCCGGTCCTCTGACCTCCCCGATGATGATGCGGTCGGGCCGCATCCTGAGGGCGTTGCGCAAAAGGTCCCTCAGGGTGACCTCTCCCTTGCCCTCAAGGTTGGGCGGGCGAGTCTCCAGGGGGATGACGTGAGACTGCTGCAGGCGCAACTCGGCCGCGTCCTCCAGGGTGATGACGCGCTCATCCTCGCCTATGAACGCGGACAGGGCGCCGAGGAGGGTGGTCTTTCCCGTGCCCGCCCCGCCCGAGATGACCAGGTTGCCCTTGCGGCGCACGGCCTCTGCGAGAAAGGCCGCCTGGCCGCGCTTGAGGCTGCCCGAAGAAACCAGCTCCTCCAGGCTGTAGGGGCGGCGCCTGAACTTGCGGATGGTAACCACCGGGCCGAGCAGGGAGAGGGGTGGCAGGATGACGTTGACCCGCGAACCGTCGGGCAACCTGGCGTCCACATAGGGAGAAGCCTCGTCCACGTGCAGACCCAGGGGGCCGATGATGCGGTCGATAATGCGGTAGATCTCCTCCTCTCCTTCCAGACGTACGTCGCAGGGTGAGATGCGCCCCGACCTCTCCACGTACACCCCGGCGGAGCCGTTCACCATTATCTCGGTGATGCCGTCGTCGCGCACCAGCGCTTCCAGGGGGCCGAGGCCGAGGATCTCGTCCAGCAGCCGGTCGAGGACGCGCTGCATCTCCAGCGGGTCGAGCACGATGCCCTCCTCCCACGCCGTCTCCCGCGCCGCGCGCATGAGCGCCCTCCTGTCCTCAACGCCGTCGTGCTTTGCTGCTGGCGCCAGCCCGCCTTCGAGCAATCTCTCCCGCAGCCTTTCCTTGAGCCTCGCGTAGATGTCCGGCATCGCGTGTCTCCCTCAGGTGATATCGCTCGAGCGCCCCCACGGCCTACGCAGGCGCCGCGTTCGAAGCGCGGAGGATGTGGCGCACCCGCACCCGAGGGCCGCGGCCGCGTCTGTCACCGCCCTGCCCAGAGGGGAATCGGGGCGCGGCAGTTCCCCCAGCTCGGCGAAGTCCAGGCCGGAGCGCTGGTCCACCGGAAGGGTCGCGAAGAGTTCCGCGGCAGCTGCCTGGGCCAGTTCACGCGGGCTGAGGACGTGGTGTGACCCGCAGCGGTTTACCACCAGCTTCAGGCGGTCGTATTCGAGCCCCGCACGGCGCAGGCGGGCCGCGACGCCCCGGGCGCAGGTGGCCGCCATGATATCGGGAAGTGATACCAGCAACACCTGGGGGTCATGATGAAGAAGGGCCGGGACACCCCGCGGGGAGCATGCCTGGAGGTCCTGGATAACGTGGTCGAAGAGGAAGAGCAGGTTGCGCAGGAAGGAATCGGGCACGAGCGCGTCCGCCGCCGGCCCCTCTGCCCCGGCGAAAGGCAGCAGGTGGAAGCCCATCGCGTGGCGATAGACGGACATCCTGACCAGGTCCCACGAGAGCTCCTCCGCCATGGGCAGCAGGTCCAGGACGGCCTTCCCCTCGCCGCCGGGCTTGAGGTACAGGAGATGGGACTGTTCGCGCGCCGTCTCCATCAGCAACACGCGGCGCCCGCATGACGACATCGCCGCGGCGAGCGAGCAGGCGAAAAGGGTCGCCCCCACCCCTCCCTTGCACCCCATGACGGCGAGGAGTCCACTCCCGCCCCCCGGCCCGGCCTTGCCGGCCTGCGCGGGCCCCGCCACGCCCTCGCGGGAACAGAAAAGGTCAAGCTTGCGACGGACCTCGCCGTGCACGTCGCCTTCGCCGTGCCCGTCCGCGGAGATGAGGCCGCCGTACTTGAGCGGCAGGCGGAACATCTCGGCGAGCTTCTCCTCCCCCCAGCCCGCCCCGCCGTGCGTGATGAGAAAGGTGACGGGAGCGCTCAGCCTGGCGGCGTCCTCCGGGCCCAGGTCTGGCTGGCCTAACTCCTCGACAAAGGAGGTGGAGACGAAAAGGGCCGCGGGTGCGAAGCGCTCGAGCAGGCGCATGAGGTCGGGTACGGAGCGTGCTATCCCGCAGACCTCCAGGAGGGGATGGCCGTCGATGGAGGAGATGATGCCGGGGACCAGCTCCCCACCGCATAAGGCCACGGCGACCGCCAGCGCTTCCATTCCTCACCGCCTGTACTTATTGATATAACATAATATATTTAGCAAAGTTATATAACAAAGTCAATATACGGCGTGAGGTTTTTCGGGCCTTTGGTGCGGAGTCGTGGAGGTTCCGGCGTCCCGTCAAGGTTGCCCGGCCGGGTCCTGGAACCCGCGGCGGCATATGGACGTCAGTTTGAAAAAAAGAGCTTTACTGTGATAAAAAAGGGCATGAAACCACGCTGATTGATATATGGAAGGACGGGACCCGGGGATATGCGGAAGCCAGCGGAGAAAAGCGGACTCGCCATCGTCGCCTCCGCGATGCTCATGGCCATCATCCTGATAACCACCGTTGGATGCAGCGGAGGAACTGGCGGGGGCGAGAAGGCGGGCGAGCTGAGTATCGAGGAACTCTGGTCCAGGGCGGGGGAGGCAGACACCGCCATCGATTCCTGGCATATGGAAATCGCGAGTTACTACGAGAACACCCAGTACGGAAGCGGTCAGATCCAGAGCATCATCATCGACGCGAGCGGGGAGGACCTGCACGAACAGGACCTGCTCCTGGGGCAGGTCTATTTCGAATACATGCGCGTCGCAGGCAGGCAGTACAGCCGGGACATGACCACGGGGACCTGGAGCGAAGTGGAGGCAGGCCAGCCCCCGGCCGAAGCCTCCGAATACACATCGCAGTTCCTGGAGCTGCCGTCCCTCGCGGACACCCAGGAGCACCTGGGCACCGAGACCATAGACGAGACGGAAGCCGAGCATTTCCGCTTCACCCTGGGTCCCGAGGACGTCAAGGCGATGTTCTCCACCCAGCCGTCCTTCGACCTCAGCCAGAACACCGGCGGTGAAGTCGACGTCTGGATCGACAGCGACGAGTACTACCTGGTCCGCTACGAGCTGATGATACGCAACGTAGTCATCCCGGAGAAGATAGGGAACGGCGACGTGAAGTTCGTCGTTAGCATACGCGACATCAACAAACCCGTAGTGCTCACCCCGCCCATCTGACCTCGTGGCATGATAAGACGGAGCGCCGTAAACGCACGCAACGGGAAGCGCCACCGGCCGTTTTGCTGCTCCGGGATGGAAAGGGTTTTCGCCGCGATGCTGGCGCTCCTTGCCGCGCTATCCCTGCAGGCTTGCGCCGGGGGGGCGAACGGCATCGAGGAGCTGTGGCAGAGGAGCCTGGAGGCGGAGCAGGGCATCGCTTCGATGCACATGGAGGTCTTCATAGACTACGAGAACACGGGGTCGGGCGCGGGGCAGATACAGGCGTCCGTCATCGACATAAACGGCGATGACGTCCATGCCTCGAGCGCTCTCTTCGGACAGAGTTTCAGCGAGCTCATCATCATCGGGGGGAGGCAGTACAGCCTGACCAAGGGGAGCGGTGAATGGATGCAGCAGGCCGCCACCATGGACCGGCAGTCTTTCACCCGGCGCATAGACGGGCTGGCCGCACTGCCTTCCATGGCCTCGTCCGCGCGGAACCTGGGGCAGGAAGAGCTGGACGGCGAGGAGGTATATCACCTCTCCTTCACCCTGTCCCCCGACGCGGTGAAAGATCTTTACCGGGACTTACAAGCCTCTCAACTGGCGGAGAACTCCGGCGGCGATATCGATGTCTGGGTAAGGAAGGATACGGGTTACCGGGTGAAATACGAGACGCTGATAAGAAACGCCGGCATAACCCAACAGATAGGCTGCGGCGATATGCGGGAGACTATCAGCATCACGCGCATCAACGAGCCCGTGGAAATAACCCTCCCCGAACGGGAATAAAGAGCGCCAATGCTTGGACGCGGACAGCACTCTGCCCGGGCGATGCACTGAGCGGAGGGATTTGGGTTAATATATTGTCTGTTAGGGCCGAGAGAAGGTAGTGTGCGATGCTGCAATGCTTGGAGGTGTCGGTTTGAACTGCTCCTGGCATCCCAATAAGAGAGCCGTTGCGGCCTGCAAGGAATGTGGTGCGGAGTTCTGTATAGAATGCGTCCGTGAGACGGACCAGACGACCCTCTGCCCCGAATGCTACCGTCGCAGGTCGAACGAGATCGCGCTGGAGTTCACGGAGCCCGCGGAGCTCGCGGAAGAGGAGAGCGCGGGGAGCGCATCCCTTGCGGCGCGGGAAGGACTACCGCTGCTGGAGCCGCTTCCCGCCGACGAGACGCCTGATCCCTCCGCTGCGGCGGAGGAGAAGAGCCCGGTCGGGGAGGGCAAAGAGACGGCCCCGGAGATGCTCGCGGCGGAGCTTCCCGCGGATGATTTCCTCTCCCGCGGGCCCGATGGCGATTTCAGCCGCCTTGCTGACGAGAGCAAGCGGCTGGGCAGGCGTACCCGCGGAAGAAAACGCGAGGACGCCGCGGAGCGGGAAGAAAAGCAGTCAGCATTGACCGCGGAGGGGGAGGCAGATAAGGTAAGGGCCGCTTCCTTCGAGGACAGGCTGCTGCGTGATGTGGTCTCCACCCTGCTCAAGCCGGAGACGGAGGCGGGGGCGGGAACGGCGGCAGCCGGCAGGGGCGGAGCGGTTGCGGAAACCGGGGATGCGCTCGCTGCCCGGAAGGAGGCCCGCAGGCGGGAGGCCAGGGAGCGCTGGTCGTTCCTGGCCCAGCCGCGCTCCAGCGAGCACACCCTCATCGCCACCTCCTGGTGGAGGGCCGCCATATTCGTCGCCCTCATGCTCCTGCTGGGAGCGGTGCTGTGGGCGGTGCCCAACGTTTTCATCCTGGGGGACAGCGAGTCCGGCTTCCACGCTGTGCTCGTAGGCCTGGTCCTGGGGCTTGCCTTCTGGTGGAAGGCTGGAAAGAGGCACGGCACCAAGCTGGCGGTACAGGCCGCCGCGACCACCTTGTTCGCGCTCATCATCGGCGAGTTCCTGCACTGGTTCCTCACCATCGTCCGGTACAAGGCCTTCCGCGAGATCTTCTTCGACCTCGTCTCCTTCCGTTTCCTGTGGCAAAACGGCAGGGAAATCCTCGAGAACATCGTGGAGGCGATGTTCCCCGTCGCCTTTATCTGGCTCTTGCTCTTGCCCACCGCGGTCGCGTTCATCGTGGGCTTCGGGATGCCCCCCATCCCCGAGATATTCGTCCAGTTCTGGAGCGCGGTCAGGGGCCGGGTTCCGGGTGAAAAAGGAGCTAGCCATGGCGTGGAAGGTTGAGGAGGTCGAGCCGGGGAGCGGGAAAGCCGTGGTCGAGCTGGGTGGGGTGATAGACTCGACCAACCTCGAGGAGTTCTTCGCCTTCGTAAAATCCTTCTTCAAGCAGGGAATCAACCGCATCGTCCTGGACATGGAATACACCAGCTACATATCGAGCGGCGGCCTCTCGGTCATCATCGACGCCTACCGGCGCGCCGAGAAAGAGGGAGGGAAGCTGGTCATAGCCCGCGCCTCGGAGCTGGTGAGCGATCTCTTCGAGGTGGTTCAGTTCGGGAAGATAATAGAGTTCTACTCGGACCTGGACGAGGCCCTCGCCGCCGTTTAAACCGCCACCACGCGCATGATCTCCTCGATGCTGGTAATGCCCATCCTGACCTTTATGAAGCCGTCCTCGCGCATGGTCAGCAGGCCCTCTTCTATGGCCTGGTTCAAGATGACTGTCGCCGAAGCCTCCTTGACCGTGAGCCGCTGGATCTCCTCGCTCATGGGCATGACCTCGTAGAGGCCGATGCGCCCCTTGTAACCTGTGTTGCTGCACTTCGCGCAGCCGGCTTCGTTGGCCTTGTAGAGGATCAGCTCCTCGTCGCCGTTCTCCATGGGGAAGTCCAGGGCCTTGAGCACTTCCGGGTCCGGCTCATATGGCACCTTGCAGTTAGGGCAGAGCTTTCTCACCAGCCTCTGAGCCAGCACGCAGTTGATGGCCGAAGAGACCAGGAACGACTCCACGCCCATCTCGATGAGTCGGGGCAGGGCGCTGGGCGCGTCGTTGGTGTGCAGGGTCGAGAGGACCAGGTGGCCGGTGAGCGCGGCCTCGATGGCGATCTTGGCCGTCTCGCGGTCACGGATCTCTCCGACCATCAGGATGTCCGGCGAGGTACGCAGGATGTTGCGCAGGGCGTTGGCGAAGTTCAAGCCCGCCTTGGGGTTTACCTGTACCTGGTTTATGCCTGGCAGGCGGTATTCGACGGGGTCCTCGACGGTGGTGATGTTCTTCTCCTCCGTGTTGAGCACGTTCAGGGTGGCGTAAAGCGAGGTCGATTTCCCGCTCCCGGTGGGTCCCGTGACCAGCAGTGCGCCGTGGGGAAGCACGAAAGCCCTCTGGTACTTCTCCAGCGATTCGGGGAGGAACCCCAGGTCCTCCAGCCTGAGCAGGATGCTCGACTTGTCCAGGATACGCATGACCACCTTCTCGCCGTACACGGTGGGGAGGATGGCGACGCGGAAGTCGATGGCCTTGCCGGAGGAGAACATGCCGAAGTGGCCGTCCTGGGGCACGCGCCTCTCCGCGATATTGAGGTCGGAGATAATCTTGATGCGCGAGACGATGCCCTGGTGGATGTTCTTCGGCACGCGCTTTATCTCCTGGCAGACGCCGTCTATGCGGTAGCGGATGAGCACCTCGTTTTCCCGCGGGTCGATGTGTTTGTCGCTGGCGCCCCGGTTGATCGCCTCGGTGATCATGGTGGTGGTGA
>CAYPZH010000090.1:0-11397 GCA_964415205.1 uncultured Actinomycetota bacterium
CGGGCTGCGCGAGCGAAGGCTGACGGTGTTGAGGGGGCGCACCGTTGCCCCCGCGCGGCTGCAGGAGGACCTGCGCGAAAAAGAGCGACTCGATGCCAGGATGGACGGGCTCAAGGAGGAGCGCATACGCCTCGAGGTGGCGGTGAGCGAGGAGGGTGCGGAAGAGGACCTGCTGCGCGCTTGCGAGGAAGTCGAATACCTGCAGGATAAGGTAGCCCGGCTGCAGGGGCGGGCTCGCGCCCTGGAGACGGCGCTTAAATGGCTGGGAGAGGCTTCCAGCTCGACCCTCTCCGCGGCGGCCCGTACCCTGGAGGAGATGATCGGCGGATACATGGGGCACATCACCGAGGACCGCTACCGGCGTGTGCGCGTCGACGAGGGCAATTTCGACATCAGGGTGTGGTCCGGGGAGAGGGGCGGCGAGGTCGAGACGGAGGTGTTGAGCAGGGGTACGGTGGACCAGCTCTTCCTGGCCGCGCGCCTCTCGCTGGTGGAGGTCATATGCGGCGAGCGCAAGCCGCCGCTGCTGCTCGATGACCCCTTCGTCACCTTCGACGCCCGGCGCCTAGAGCGGGCCATGGGGCTGCTGCGGGACTTCTCGCGCGGGCGGCAGGTTATCATTTTCACCTGCGGGGACCATTACGACGCTTATGCCGACCGGCTGGTGCAGTTGAAGTGACATGAACTTGATGGAAAGATTCACGGAGTATCGCGAACGCATAAGGTTCGCGGACCTGGACCTGGCATCGCGCTCCATGGCCATCCTTTGGCTGGAGCTCTTCCGTGAGCGCGTGGTGCGTAACTGTTTTCCGCGCGTGGGCTCGCGGAGCCTCATCGATGACGTTGCGCAGTTGATCAACTCCACTTTTCTGGAGGGGTATATCCTGGCACGGGCGGCGGAAGGGCGGGGCGCCGAGCCCCTGCTCTTCTCCGACCCGCAGCGGCCCGCGTCGGTGGAGAGGCACCTGGAGCGGCTGCGGGACATGTACGAGGAAGAGGCTATGGGGTCCGTCCCGTTCGCGGGCGAACCCCAGGGGGTGGAGTTCGTGGCCGAAGCCATGGTGCGGGAGATAACCTACGGTCCCGACTTGATCAGGCTGGAGGAGCGGGAGCTGCTCAAGGTACACCTGATGTATGCCCTGTGGGCGGGATACAGGCTGGCGCGTTTCGAGAGGAGGTTGTACGGTGAAGGAGCTTAGGCCCCCTTCCACCCTCTTTCTCCCCAAGCCGGTGGTCCTGGTGAGCACGGCCCACGGCGGGCGCGACAACGTCATGACCGCCGCCTGGGTCAGCGTGGTGTGCATGGAGCCTCCCCAGGTGGCGGTGGCCGTGCGCGAGAGCCGTTACACCCACGAGTTGCTGCAGGCGAGCGGGGAGTTCGTGGTCAACATACCCGGGCGGGGATTGTGGCGCGCCGTCGACCTCTGCGGCGTGGTGTCCGGCCGCGACTCGGACAAGTTCGCCCGGGCCGGCCTCACGCGGGAAAAGGCCAGCGAGGTGCAGGCGCCCCTGGTAGCCGAGTGTCCGCTGAACATCGAATGCCGGGTGAGCGCGTCCCTGCCCCTGGGCTCGCACACGCTCTTCGTGGGACGGGTGCTCGCCGTGCATCTGGAGGGGAAATGCTTGGGGGACAAGGGCGAGATCATCACGGAAGAGTTCCAGCCCTATGTACTCAACCAGCGCGAGTACTGGTCCATGGGCAGCAGGCTCGGCGGCTATGGGGATGCGGCATCGCAGCTCGAGGTGATACCGTGAGCCGCGCGGACGCCTGGAACCGTCTGCGCTTCGCCATCCTCAACCCCCGCATACGCTATCACCAGTGGCAGCTGAGACGGGGCGGCGTGGAGTGCGGCCCCTATGTGTGGATAGCCGCCAAACCGGACGTGGCGCTGTGCGGGCAGTCCACTTGCTCGATAGGGGACGGCACCTTCATCCCCACTCCGATACAGATACGGGGGAACGACCGCGGGCGCATCGTCATCGGGGAGCACTGCTCCATCGATACCCTTGCCCGCCTCTTCGCCGCGAACGACGCCCTGCTCGAGATAGGGGATAACGTCGGCATAGGCCCCTACAACATCATCAACGCCTTCGACGACTGCTCTATCGGCAGAAACACCATGCTCAGCCCCTACGTGAACATCAACTGCGCCGACCATGGCATGGAATGTGGCAGGGAGCCCATGCGCTGCCAGTTCGGCAGCTACGGGCCCGTCATCATCGGGGAGGACTGCTGGATATGTTCCCACGCCGTCATTCTCAAGGGCGTGACCATCGGTGACGGCGCCGTGGTGGCGGCGGGCGCGGTGGTAAAAGAGGACGTGCCTCCCTTCGCCATCGCCGCCGGCGTGCCCGCGAAGGTCGTCGGCTCCCGCAAATAGGGGTCAGGTCTTGGATTTTGGATACCCCGGTATCTCAATCGCCAAGTTGCAAAAAACAGGCATGTGAGCAGCAAATATAAGATACAGTCCCTTTTCCCGTTATCCAAAATCCAAGACCTGACCCCTTAGAGGGAGCGGATGAAGCCCTCCAGGAGGCGGCCGGTGTGCTCGATATAGGCGGGGTTTATCTTGTCGTAACTGTCCTGCCAGGTATGGTACCAGGGGTCGTCCTTGTACTCCAGCCACACCGCGGGGATGCCCGCCTTCTCGAAGGGCTCGTGGTCGGAGTAGGAGTAATCCCGCATGTAAGGGAGGGATATGCCCGCTCCCTGGGCGTAGGCCATGAGCTGGTTGCACAGGTCCATGGGCCCCACCCCCATGTTGCGGGCGTAGAGCTGGCTGCCCACCCCCACCATGTCCACGACGATGGCGCCGGCCATCTTGTTTTTCACGTCCTGCGGGAGGTTGTTCACGTAGTAGCGCGAGCCGAAGTGGTGGAAATCGCTGTTCTCCACCAGGCGTTCCTCTCCGCCGAAGAAGACAAAGGTGACGATGAAGTCACTAGGAGGCTCCTCCGCGAAGCAGCGGGCCAGTTCCAGCACCACCGCCGCACCGGAGGCGTTGTCGTTGGCGCCGGGGCTGCCGGTGTTCATCTTGGTATCGTAATGGCCCCCCACCACCAGGTATCTCTCGTAACCGGGAGCGATCACGCCGTCGGGGCCGCAGGCTGCGATGACGTTGCGGGATACGGCGCCATTGGGCAAGGGCACCTCCTGGATCTGCGGCTCATATCCGTAGCCCGCCAGGGCTCCCGCCAGGTACTGCGCGGCCACCAGCTCTCCCTGCGTCCCCTCGATGCGCGGGCCGATGCCCACGCTGAGGCTCCAGATGGTATCCATGGCGTTGGCGACCTCGAAGCCGGTGCCAGGATAGTAGAGAGGCCTCTCGACGGCGATGGGCAGGCTGGAGTCTATCTCAAACGATATATCCGAATGATACCAGATCGATCCTCCTGCCCTCAGGGTCAGGCGCGAACGCGGCGGTACGACGTGTCGCTGAGATATCTCTTCTCCTGAACATATACACTCGACATCGACGGTCGCTGCCTCTTCCCCCGGGTTCATCATGCAGAGGTAGGTATGGAACCCGTAGCGGACCGTGCCCTCGGCCAGGTACCAGTGGGTGTCCGGCGACTCCACTCCCTTGGAGACGTGGCCGCCGCGGCAGAAACCGCGGTAGTTGAAGTACATGGGGCGCTCGGCCAGGAAGGGCTCGTCCGAGGCAAGCTCCAGGGAGACGTCCTTTCCCTCGCCTGCCAGCTGGTTGATGGAAAAGGTGTGGCGCCTGTCGGGGTCCAGGTGCAGCTGAAAGGCCTGCTCCTCTCCGCCCTGGAAAAGGCAGTTCAGGGTGACGTCGGTGCCGTCATCGCCGCCGCTCTCGCGCGGAGAGTACAAGGTAAGGTATTCGTCGAATCCTGCGCCGGTGTAGCCCTCGGCGAAGAGAAAGGTCTTGCGGGGCTGCGCCAGCCCGCTGGAGGCATGCCCGCCCTGCCATCTTCCCCCGTAGTCGAAGTACATCACGCGCTCGGCGCAGATAGGAGCAGTCGCCTCCACGCGGGCGCTGACGTCGCGCCCCTCGCCCACCTCGCCGTTGACAAAGACGGTGCGGCGAGCGTACGCCGGCAGGTCCACCGGGACCGGGGTCGTGGAGCCGTCCTCGAGGACGAGCCGCACCGTCGCCTGCACGCCCATGTCCCCGGGGTTGGCCAGCAGCACCCATTCCTCGAAACCCGGCCGGGTGCAGCCCTCGGCGAAACACCAGGTATCGGAGAGCGCCGTCGCCCCGCTGGTCACCGTGTTCCCTTTCCACTTGCCGCCGTAGGTGAAGTACATGGGCCGTTCGGCGACGATGGGCTCCGACGCCTCCAGGTAGAGGGACAGCTCCTGGTCGGCGCCCGCCATGGCGTTGATGTTCAGGGTCACGCGCGAGCGGGACGCTAACCCCACCTCCTGTGTCTGCGCCTGCCCTCCGTTGTAGAGGAAGTGAAGGTCGAGCTGCACGGGCGATCCCCCGGGATTGAAGAGGGTCAGCCACTCCTGGAACCCGGGCCCGGTGTAGCCCTCCGCGAAAAACCAGGTGGTGGACCCCTCCGCGCTGGCCTCGCCACAGGTGCCGTCGCCGGCGCATGCCGCATGCGGCGAGATGAAGGCGGCGGTCGCGAGCAAGAGGAAGAGAGCCAGCGTGAAGACGATGGCGGTCTTAAAGTCGCGTCCAGCCAGCAAGTTCTCACCTCCCGGGCGTCTGCATCATGCATGCAACCCTATTGTACCTTTATCATCGCAAGAAAAGCGGCGTGGGTCGTGCGGTGGCCGGAAAGCCGCGCAGGCGGGCGTGGCGGCATCAAACGGCTATCTCCTGCAAGCAGGCGTCAACCTTCCTTCACCTCGCGCAGGGGCAGCTCCAGCACGGCCTCCCCGTCCCCGTATATCACCTGCGCCCCCTCCCCCAGTACCGGCAGCACGAAAGGCAGGTTTGCGCCGCTGAGGGTGAGGCGGAAGCAGTGCCCCGCCTCGAGCAGGTGGTCAGCGGCTATGAGGTCCAGCTCGACCGCCGCCTCCTCACCCGGCGTCAATCCCTCCAGGGTCACGGCGCCGTAGGTGATGAGACGCGGGAGGCCCCCGGAGGGCGGCACGTCGTAGAGCAGGGCGTTGAGCTGCACCCTCTCCCGCAGGGGCCTGATGTTCAGGCGCAGCCTGGGGATGCCCAGCAGCTCGAAGTCCTTTTTCGCCGGCGAGGTGGTGAAGGAGAAATATCCCTCCCCCGCCTCCTTCCTGGGTCCTGGGACTGGGATGCCGAAGGCCTGGGGCCGCAGGACCGCGGGCCCAGAGTTGGCGGCGCTGAAAAGCCTCGGCCTCAATGTCGCCTCGCCCCGCTCCCCCTTGGGCCGGGAGCTCATCTTGAAGGAGCCGTTCTCCACTCCCAGATAGACACGGTGGATGCTCACGTCCGGGGGCGGCCAGTCCTCCTCCGTCTCCACCAGGCGCTTCCAGGGCCTGTACAGGCGTACGGCGGGCTCGGAGAGGATGCCGTTCTCCTCCCCCTTGAGCCAGAAGTCGAACCAGCGGCGGGTGAGTTCCCATATCTCCGTGCCCGCCCAGCGCGGCCCGAAACCGGGGTCCAGGCCGTGCACGCCGTTGCGTATAAAGAGCATCTTGGGGGCGTCCAGCCCGGCGTAGAACTCCATCATCTGGTTGGGCTCGAAGAGGTCGTCGTTCCAGGAGCCGACGATGAGCATGGGCGTCTTTATCCCCTCCACGTCGTAGAGGCAGGAGCGCAGGCGCATGTCCCGCTCGTATTCGGCCATGCCGCCGCGCCGCAAGAGGACGGTGGAGAACCAGCGGTAGAGCGGGTTGCGGGGGTCGAGGCGGGTGGCCCAGGAGGCGCTGATAAGCAGCAGCAGGCTCCAGAATATCTTGGGGGAGCCGTTGGGGGTGAGGCTCTGCCTGAGCTCGGTCCAGCCGCACATGGGTACCACGGTCCGCACCCGCGGGTCGCGCGCGGCGATGAGGAAGGAATGCCCTCCCCCGTAGGAGATGCCGGTGACGCCGATGGCCCCCTCCTTCAGCGCCAGCCCGCTCTCTTCCTGCAGCCAGCTTATGGCGTCCTCAAGGTCGCGCATCTCGCGCTCGGGGTCGGCGCAGTGCACCCGGCCCTGGGATGAACCCCAGCCGCGGCAGTCGTAGGCGAGCACCGCGTATCCCTCGGCGGCGAAATAAGGGGCATAGAGGTGGCACTGCCAGCGCGAGAACATCCATGAATGGACCATAACCAGGGCGGGGAAAGGGCCTTCACCCTCGGGCACGTAGAGTGCTGCGGAGAGGCGGGTGCCGTCCCGGGCGGTCAGCTTGAACTGCCTTACCCGGAAACCCTTGCGCTCCCCCTCCAGCTCCGCCGCCTTCATCGCGAGGCGGGGGAGGAAGGGTATGACGGCCATGAGGAGGAGAGGCCTGTAGCCCAAACGGTCAAGGAATGAGGACGGTTTTTTCGCGCTCTTTTGCGCGCGGGTTTTTCTCAAGGCCATACCCTCGACCCCCTTCGAACGGTTTACCGGTCGCGGCTTTGCGCCATGTAGTATCGCGCAACGGGTAAATGATAGCAAAAAAACGCGAGCGAAGCCTTCAGCTTCCCTACCCCAAACGGACGCGGTGCAATCCACAGCATGCTTGTTATATATTGTAGTGAGACGGCAGCGAGAAGGGGGGAACCGCGCATGTTTGAACATTCCTCGCGTTTCGACAGGGGAATCTCATATACGGGAGGTATATCCCTCGCACTACTGGGACATGGGCGTGCGCTCTGTGGACCTTATCCTCGCCGCCCGCTGAGGCTCCATGACGGCAGGCCGGGCGCATGGGTACACCATCGAGACGGGGCTGGACTACAGGGCCGCCGCGGTCAGGGGACGCGGCATCTTTGGCGTCGGGCAGATGCCGGAGGAGGCGTTTCAGTGGACATCCAGCCCGGAGACGCCGTGCAGGATGCATTCGCGCCGCCGGATCTATCCCCTGGGTACAGGAGAAGCGGGAGGGATACTGCGATACGGCTTCTCTCGCCTGCACCACGCCTCTCCGCGGCCTCGCCGCGCACGGACAGCAAGAGCAGGGCCGCAAATGCGGCGAAGCTCCCCGCCGCCGCCAGGAACCACACGGGGCCCGCGCTCTCGGCCAGGGAGGCCAGCACCAGCCCCACGGTGAACAGTACCGCTCTCAGACCTTTCATACCCTTAACTGCCTTCCTCTCGCCGAAGGACGCTCCGTTACAGATGCTAGCACCGCGCAGTGACAAGAAAGCGCGGCGCGGGCGGGCATGCGTTGGACCCTTCCCCGGGGGGGCTGGCGCGTGAACAAGTCCGAACGCCTCATCGACCTCATCGCCATGCTTTTGGAGGCGCAGCGCCCGGTAACCCTCGAGCGCATACGCCAGTCCATCCCCGGGTACGGGCAGGCGACCACGGCCGCCTTCAAGCGCATGTTCGAGCGCGACAAGAGCGAGCTGCGCGAGATGGGCATCCCCATCCTGGTGGAGCCGGTGGACGCCTTCGGCGAGGAGCTGGGTTACCGCATCCCCAAGGAGGAATACTACCTGCCGGAGATAGACTTCACCCCGGAGGAGAAGGTGGCGCTGCTCCTGGTCAACCGCCTCTCCGCCGGGCAGGTCACGCCCCTATCACGGGAGGCGGGGGCCGCTCTGCACAAGCTGAGCCCGGACCTGGGCGACGGCAGCCGCCAGGTGCAGACCAGGTCCCGCTACTGGAGGTTCGCGCCCCCGCGCGAGCCCTCCCCCGGCCTCACCACGCTGTGGGAAGCGGCGGCGGGCAGGCGCACCGTGCGCTTCGTCTACCGCTCCCTGGGGAAGGGGAAAGGGAAGCCGGCGCGCGCACGGGAACTCGACCCGTACGGGCTCTATTTCGACCGCGGCGCCTGGTACGTGATAGGCTACTGCCACCTGCGCAAGGAGATCCGTTCCTTCCGGGTGTCCCGCATCGCTTCCGAGGTGGAAATGGTCAATGCCTCCGGCGAGGGTCCTGACTTCGACCGGCCACCCGACTTCAAGCTCGAGGACCACTCCCGCATCCTTCCCTGGGAGTTCGAGGAAGGCACGGAACACGAAGCCCGGGTGCTTTTCTCCCCCCGCATAGCGTGGCAGGTGGAGAAGGACCTCGGCGACGTATACCGCTTCGAACCCTCCGAGGACGGCGGCGGCATACTGCATGTGACCGTACGTAACGAGGATGCCTTCCTCAGCTGGGTGCTTTCCTTCGCCGAGGACGCCGAGGTTCTCTCGCCGCCGCAGCTGCGCGGCCGCGTGAAGGAAAGGCTCTCTCGGATGCTGGACGGCCTCGGAGGTGACGGCGATGCCTGAGCCGGAGAGTAAAATACAGAGGCTGCTCGCGGTCATACCTTACGTGCTCAAGAACCAGGGGGTTTCCCTCGACGAGCTGTGTGAGGTCTTCGGGGTGTCCAGGGCGCAGATCATCAGCGACCTCGACCTCATCTTCATGTGCGGGCAGCCGGATTATACCCCCGCTGACCTCATCGAGGTGGACATTGACGGGGACCGCGTCTTCATCCGCATGGCCGACTATTTCGCGCGCCCACTGCGTTTCACCACGGCGGAACTGTCCGGCCTCTACCTGGCCTGCGAAGCGGTAAGGAAGCTCTCGGGACAGCCGGCTTCCTCCGCCCTCACCTCGGCCATGGAGAAGATAGCCGGCGTGCTGGAGGAAGGGTCCGCACCCAAGGACCTCATCGGGGACAGCGTGAAGTTCCATCCGCCCACGCCCTGGCTCGGGATTGTCGGCGACCTCTCCCGGGCTTGCGAGCAGCGGCGCGTGGTGGAGATGGAGTACTACACCTACGGCAGGGACGAGATGGCCAGGCGCTCTGTCCACCCCCTCTCGCTGGAGTTCGGCATGGGCAACTGGTACCTACGGGCCTGGGACCGGCGTAGCAGCGAGATAAGGGTGTTCAGGGTCGACCGCATCAAGGACATGAAGGTCACCGAGAAAGAGTTCGAGCCGCCTGCGGAGGAGGAGGCGGGAGAGCCTTCGCAGGGCACCTACGGCGCCGCCGGGGGAGAGGTGGAGGTGCGCCTGCGCTTCTCGCCCGCGCTGGCCCGATGGGCTGAGGAGCTGCCCTTCATCTCTCGCGCCGAGAAGGTGAGGGGACGCCTGGTGTGTACCGTATACACCGATAGCCTGTCCTGGCTGGAGCGTGAGCTCCTGAGCTACGGCACCGAGGTGGAGATACTCTCGCCGCCGGAGCTCAAGGACAGGTTGCGCACGCGCCTGCGGGGGATGCTCTCCATCTACGATTAGGGACGCGGGGCGTATAAGAGCGCGGTGCCGGGTGAAGACCTCCTCCCGGCGGAGGACTCCGGCAGGGGTCGTTAAGGGCGTGCCGTGGGTGGGGTGCCGGGATGCTGGCGGGCTTTCAGACCCGGGGGTGGCGGGAGAGATACGCCTGGCGGAAACGGTCGAGGCTCATGCTCTCGAGGTCGCCCTTTATCTCTATCTGGCGGCGACGTGCCTGCTCAAGGTCCTTGTAACGCTCGCCGTAGACCAGCCGCTGCACGCGAAAGTCCCACACCTCCACTAGGAAGCCGTCTCCATAGGAGGCGTCGATAAAGCCCTTGGTGATCCGGACCTTATACGTCGTATTGGCGGACTCGCCGCCGTTTCCTCTCACCAACGTCTCTCGCCTGTGCAATTCCTCTCCCGCAAGATCGCGTTTACAGGACGTAAAAACTATTTTAACACCGTGCCGCAACAATATTGTACATATTCAGATTTAATGTATATTAGGTAAGCGCTCGGCCTATGGCGGTCGGTCAGCCACAGCTGAAGACGGAGCGAGGTGTGGCGGGCCGGCTCCGGTAGCCGCACTCTGACCTCGCCGCGGTTTACCCCTGCCGGAGTCTATGTCGGGACGCGTGGCGGCGCCTCTGGATCCGGACACGGACGGAAACGCCGGTCCCGCATCTGCGCCGCCCGGTTTCAGATATTATAATGATCTGGACCTTATTCTTTTCCACTGGGAGGAATGATGCCGAGAAGCTCGATGGCGGTTCTACTGGCTGCGGCCATGCTGATCTTTTTGGCGGGATGCGGCGGCAGCGGGGAGATGAGCCTCCCCGAGTACCGCAAGAGCATCTCCGAGCTGCATGACGGGGTGGCCTGGGACATGGGGGTGACCCTGGAGGAGCTGGGCAGGTCCGACTTCACCGACTACTACGACCTGGCGGAACTGCGGGTGGTGTTCGAAGAGGCCGAGGGGATATTCAGCGCCGCGTGGGACAGCGCCGACCCCATTTACCCGCCTCAGCAGGCGGTAAACCTCCACGTGGACTTGCTGGAGTTCTACGCCGATGGCGCAGAGGGCATGCGTGATGTGCAGGACTCCCTGGGTTTCTTCGAGGTGGTCCTGCCTATGCTGCAAGACGTCGAGAACCTTGCCCTGCCGGCCCTGCCCGACGGCGCGGGTGTCCCGGAGATCAAGGCGGCCGCGGCGGAGGACCGCAAGACCATGGAGGGTTACCTGAATGACCTCGGGAACATAGAGCCCCCGGAGGAGCTGCGGGAATATCGAGAGAGGCTGGTCGGGTTCTTCCGCTCCATCGACGAAGCCGTAGCCGCCGTGGACCAGGCGGTAAAGCCGGAGGATCTCACCTCCTTCGTCCAGTTCCGGCAGTGGTTCTCCACGGCGGTCGCGCAGGCGCAGGAGTACTGGAGCGAGGCCATCTCTTTTCTTAACGGCCTGAGCGGCAGCGTCGATCAGTACATAGAACGGGGGAAGGAGCTCGCCGAGAGGATACAGAAGCTGTAGCGATCGATCCCGCACACGCCGGCGCCGCAGCGGGATATGAGGCAAATACGGGAGGTTGCTTTGGAAAACGTGGATCTAGACGCGGTAGAGGCGCTCTTCAACCCCCGCCGCATGGCGGTCATCGGTGCCTCAGAGAACCTGGCCAAGTGGGGGAGGATAGTCCCCAGCAATATCATGCGGGACGGGTACAAAGGGGAGCTCTACCTGGTCAACCCCCGGGGCGGCGAGCTCAACGGCATGGCCTTCTACCCCAGCGCGGCGGAGATCGGCAAAGAGATCGACCTGGCCATGATCACCATCCCGGCGGAGAACGTGGAGGGAGTGCTGGAGGACTGCGCCGCCGCGGGCGCCAAGGCGGTCATCGCCATCTCCGGCGGGTTCAGCGAGTCCTCCCCGGAGGGGCGCGCCCTGGAGGTGAGCATGGTCGCCAAGGCCCGCGCCTGCGGGTTGAGGGTCGTCGGCCCGAACACCATGGGCATCTACTCGGCGCCATTGAGCCTGACCGCTCTCATGCCGCCGGTGATGCCGCGCCCGGGCCACGTGGCCTTCGCCGCCCAGAGCGGCAACCTTGGCACCCAGATGCTGGGCTGGGGTTCCTTCCGGGGCATAGGGTTCTCGCGTTTCGTGTGTAT
>CAYPZH010000091.1:0-937 GCA_964415205.1 uncultured Actinomycetota bacterium
ATGCCGGCGGCTATGCTCTCGGCGATCTCCTGGCGGAAGATGTCCGCGATGCCCAGGTTGTTCTCCAGGGTGAAGGTGGGGACCTCGCTCCAGATGTCGTAGCTGAAGATGGGGCCGTAGTTGCCGGTGCCGGTTGAACCGCGGTTCTCGACCACGGTGCCGCCGTCCCTCACCCCCGTCACCTGCAGCATGTAGGCCGCCATGGCCGCGTGGAACCTCTTGGCGGCGTGTTCGCTGCGCGCCTGCACCACGGGGTCGATATAGGCCGTTCTTCCGCTGTCGGTGTTGGCCTTCCAGTCGTAGGGGGCCGCCCCGGGGTAGAAGGTAGTGGACCCGGCGAGGCCGGGGTCGGCGTGGACATGCACGATCATGCGGGCGTGGGCGTTATTGGCGATGACCGCCCTCTGCTTCAGGTTGACCGGCTCGTAGACCGAGTTCTTGGTCATGACCACCACGATGCCCTGGGCCTCCAGGATGGCCTTTGCCCGCTGCGCGATGTCGAAGACGATGCCGATCTCCGGTTCGTTTATCCAGTCCTGGGTGTTTATACCGGTCTCGGGATCGATCTCGTAGGGGGTGGCGGCGTGGCCGGGGTCAAGGCAGACCACCGCGCGCCCGTACACGGCGCGCTCGCAGATGACCCCCTCGGTTGAGGTGACGGAGGCGGAGACGTCGTAGGAGGTCACGTAGTCGCCCAGGTTGAAGGTGCGGCGGGTGCGGGGCGGGATGGTGCCCTTGGGGCCCTGCCTCTCGCCCTCCCCGGTGTTGAGCTTCACGTCTATGTCGGCGGGGGAATCACCCGGGTTCTGCACCAGCAGGTAGGTGACGAACTCCCCCGCCGTGGCCCCCTCCGCCAGGTACCAGGTTTCCGAGGGGGAGGTGACCCCCACCGAGTCGTGGGCCCAGGTGTAGCCGCCGCCGTACACGGCGCGCTCGC
>CAYPZH010000091.1:1037-11207 GCA_964415205.1 uncultured Actinomycetota bacterium
GGTACCAGGTTTCCGAGGGGGAGGTCACCCCCACCGAGTCGTGGGCCCAGGTGTAGCCGCCGCCGTACACGGCGCGCTCGCAGATGACCCCCACGTCCGAGGTGACGCAGGCCGAGACGTCGTAGGAGACGGCGTAGTCGCCGAGGTTGAAGGTGCGGCGGGTGCGGGGCGGGATGGTATCTTTAGGCCCCTGCCTCTCCCCCTCCCCGGTGTTGAGCTTCACGTCTATCTCTGCGGGGACGTCACCGGGGTTCTGGATAAGCAGGTAGGTGACGAACTCCCCCGCCGTCGCCCCCTCCGCCAGGTACCAGGTTTCCGAGGGGGAGGTCACCCCCACCGAGTCGTGGGCCCAGGTGTAATGGCCCGCAGCCGCGGCAGGGCGGAAAAGATAGGAAGAGGACTGGTACTCGCTGGGCGTGCGGCTGCCTTGCACGGCACCCGGAACAGAAGCGCCGGTCGCTATCAGCGGCAACGCGAGCGGCAGGACCGCGATCAGGACGGCGCATAGACAAAGCTGTTTCGATCCGTGCTCCCTTCTCATGTCTTTCAATTCTACCTCAGGCAAGCCCCGGAATGCCTTGCGAGAGAAGTCGGGCCGTTGCGGGGGAATACTTATGTCCAGCGGCGTGAAGTCTTTAAACGAGTAAGGAGTATCGGTATGAGTGATTACGTGGAGGTATCCGGAGTCAGCGAGCTGGATGACGGCACCATGAAAGCGGTTAGATTCGGGGGAAAGAGGCTGCTTCTTGCCAGGGTCGGTGACAGGTATTTCGCGGCGGACAACCTCTGCCCCCACCTCAAGGGTTCCCTCGCTGACGGTAAGCTGGAGGGGACTGTGGTCACCTGCCCAAGGCACGGATCGCAGTTCGACCTTTCCGATGGGCATGTTGTGCGCTGGACCGAGTGGAGCGGGGTCAAACAATCCCTCGCAAAAGCCTTCAAGTCCCCCCGCCCCATCAAGACTTACGATGTGAAGGTCGAGGGCGAAAAGATCCTCGTCGCCAAGCCCGCGTGAAATGAGTTCCACGGCCGTTGGGTGGCTGCGCCCGGCTCATCTTCGCCTGCAACCTCCAAGGCTGAAGCCTGCTAAGGCGCCTGCAAGGTGTCCACGAAAGAGAATTCCGACTCCGTGAGGCCCAACCGCTCCTCTGCATCCAGGGAGAAGAAGTAAGCGCCGAAGTAGAGCTCGCTCGGATCAGGCCTGTGGAAGAAGACGGTGGCGTACATGTCACGCGCCGGGTCGGTAGCGTAGAATATCTCTGCGGGTTCGGTGAACTCCAGGTCCATCCTCTTGATGCTCTCGTCCTTCGCGGCGATCTTGTAGCCGCTTGCATACTCCTCTCCCGTTTCCGCGTGGACGAAGGTGACCGTGTCCGGGCTGAAAAACAGCTCGTTGCCCGCGCCGTCCCGCCAGTGCCCCAGCAGGGTGGACTCAAGGGTGGAGGTATCGCGCGGGGGCAGCGGCGCCGGAGGTGTTTCTCCTCCTCCTCCTCCCTCCCCTCCTCCAGAAGTAGCCTCCCCGCCGCATCCGGCCAGGAGCAGCATGCCGGCACAGGCTATGGCCAGCATCGCCATCGCGGTCCTGCGCATGATGATCTCCTTTCTACCGTCATTCACGGTATTAATATCGTCCGCACGCTGTATTTCGTTAGGTTTGTCCTCCAAGCCGTACCGCGTGCGGCCGGCCCGCTTATAGGAGCACGTTATCGCTGCCGATAATCGCAAGAGTGGACGCAAACGACAGATGGCATGCCGGGAGATGAAAAGGGGAGATAAGCGATGCGCGCTTTGAACAGGGGTAAGATCCGGTCCGCAGGTAGTCATCATGCTCACCGACTTCTCCGCGCGGCGCCGTCTGCAGTACTGGCCGCGCTCATGATCTTCCTGCTCTGCCTGGGCGGATGCGGGAGCGAAACTCCCGCGCCCGCCACCGGGGGTGTGACCGCGCGCGAGCTGGTGCAGCCGGGCGCGCTGGTGGGGCCGGGCCCGAACATCCTGGGGTGGAGCCCGCAGGGGTCTTTGCTCGCCTACACCGCGCCCCCGGATGAATCGGGCGGAGACGACGTGCTCTGGCTCTACGATGCGTCCAGCGGCGAGAAGAAAGCGCTCCTCGACCCCTCCGCACAGCCCGGCGACATCGACGTCAGCTCGGCGCAGTGGTCGCCGCAGGGAGACGCCATGCTGCTGGTGGGCGACACTTCCCTGTGGATACTGAACACGGCGTCGGGAGAGCTGCAGCAGCTGGCGGCGGGCGGCGCGTCCACGACCGCGATGATGTTCACGCCCACGGGCACGCACGTGTCATACGTGCAGGACA
The DNA here is from genome assembly GCA_964415205.1 of uncultured Actinomycetota bacterium. Lineage (GTDB taxonomy): Bacteria > Actinomycetota > Geothermincolia > Geothermincolales > RBG-13-55-18 > SURF-21. Next base: position 3,355 of record CAYPZH010000091.1, read on the forward strand.
ACGACCTCTATTCAATCCGCATCTCCGACGGGCAGGTGCAGCGCATCACCTCCGACGGCAGCGACGCGGTGTTCAACGGCTGCCTCGACTGGGTGTACAACGAGGAGATGGCCACGCGCGCGGCGCAGCCCGGTTACGCCTGGTCCCCCGACGGCAGGTGGCTGATGTTCATGCGCCTGGACGACGGCCGGGTGCAGAAAGACCCGGTCACCGACTACCGCACCGTGCCCCCCACCGTAACCTACACCCGCTACCCCACCGCTGGCAGCCCCAACCCCGTGGTGTCCATGCACGCCGTGGCGCCGGGGGAGGGCATGCAGGTCCGGGACATCCCCCTGCCAGCGGACACCGAGTACGTGCTGCCTTTCTACACCTGGACCCCGGATTCCACACAGGCGTTCTTCATCACTGTGAGCCGCGACCACACCGTGCTCAGGTTGAACGCCTGGGACTCGGCCGGCGGCGCCTCCCGCGTGGTCATCGAGGAGACGGACCCGTACTGGATCAACGAGGACTACTACGCGGCGCCGGTGTTCCTGGAGGGCGGGCAGCGCTTCCTCTGGCTCTCCGAGCGCGACGGCTTCATGCACCTCTACCTGTACTCGCTGCAGGGCGAGATGCTGCAGCAGCTCACCCAGGGAGAGTGGTTCATCGAGACCACCGCATACAACCTGCTCACGCCGGGGAGGCCGGTACACGTTGACCCCTCGGGCAATCGTGCTTACTTCACCACCACGCAGAAGAGCCCCCTGGAGCGCCAGCTGTGCAGCCTGGACATCGCGGGCGGGCAGTTAGCACAGCTGTCGCACGAGGCGGGGTTCCATGCCGCGGCCCTCTCCGGCGACGGGCGGTACCTGGTGGACCAGTTCTCCAGCGTCGAGACGCCTCCCGTCACCACCGTCCTCGACGCGGACGGGGTAGAGATAGAGGTGCTAGGGCGCTGCGCCGGGCCAGCGCTGGACCTGCCCGAGGTCTCGCGCGAGTTCATAACCGTAGAGGCCCACGACGGCACCACGCTCTACGCCCAGATGGTCAAGCCCGAGGGGTTCGACGCGGGCAAGAAGTACGGAGTGGTGGTGCACTGGTACGGAGGACCCGGCCTGCAGCTGGTGTCGGACCGCTACGGCACCACCAATCTCTTCAATCACATCGAGCGCGACACCCTTTACACCCAGGCCGGGTTCATCGTGTGGCGCCTCGACAACCGCGGAAGCTTCGGGCGCGGGCACGCCTTCGAGACGCCCATATACGGGCAGCTCGGCCCCGCCGCCCTGGACGACCAGCTGGCCGGGGTGGAATACCTTAAGACCCTGCCCTACGTGGACCCCGCACGCATCGGCAGCGACGGCAAGAGTTTCGGCGGCTTCATGACCCTTTACGCCCTCATCCACTCGCCTGGCGTCTTCCGCTGCGGCGTGGCGGGCTCCGGCCCCACGGACTGGGCGTATTACGACACCATCTACACCGAGCGCTACATGAACACGCCCGCCGCGAACCCGGACGGTTACGCGGCCACGGAGCTCATCTCCAGGGCGGGCGATATCCAGGCGGAGCCGCTGATCGTCCACGGGCTGGCCGACACCAACGTCCACCTGCAGAACTCGGTGAACTTCATCCAGGCGCTGGAGGAATCGGATAAGCCCTTCTCGTTCATACCGCTGACCAACGAGGACCACCATTACGAGGGGGACGGCCTGGCCACCGCGCTGTCCGCGAGCGTGAGCTATTTCATCCGCCTCATGGGCAGCCCGTGAAGGGGGGTAACCGCGATGACTGAAGGGATAGGCGACAGGTACTTCCGGGAGACCAAGTACTACCCGGAGAAGATGCTGGGGCGGGAGCTGGACTGGGCCAGCAAGCCCTCCCCCTACAAGGAATATCCCGGCAGCCGCAGGATTGCTCTGCCTAGCCCCGAGCCCGCAAAAGAGATGAGCCTACACGAGGCCTTGAAGAGAAGGACCAGCGTGCGGGATTACTCAGGCGAGCCCCTCGCCCTCGCCGACCTCTCCTATCTGCTGTGGGCATGCACCGGCATCCAGCGCGTCGAGCAGGGCTACGAGTTCCGCACCGCCCCCTCCGCCGGGGCCCTCTACCCCATCGACACCTACGTGGTGGCCAACCACGTGCAGGACCTCGAGCAGGGCCTTTACCATTACGCCGTCCAGGCGCACGCGCTGGAGGAACTGAGGCTGGGCGACCTGCGCAGGCAGACGGCCACGGCCGCCCTCTACCAGAGGGTCTGCTACGAAGCCGCGGCCGTCTTCGTGTGGACGGCCGTCTTCCAGCGCTCGAAGTGGAAGTACGAGCAGCGCGGTTACCGCTACATCTTCATGGACGCGGGGCACATCGCGGAGAACCTCTACCTCGCCGCCACCAGCCAGGAGGTGGGCGTGTGCAAGGTGGGGGCTATCTTAGTCGACGAGCTCAACGCTGTCCTGGGCGTGGACGGCAACGAGGAGAGCGCCATCTACATGGCCGCCGTCGGCCACCCGTCTTAGAGAGCGAGCATCCTGGGGTCAGAGCTCAAAACTTGAAAACGCAACATATTAGCTCTGACCCCCCATCGTTGCGTGCGGCAGGAGTAATACCTTTATCGACTCCGACGCCTCCGCGACCAGCCTGAACCCCTCGCCTGCCTGCTCCAGGGGGAGGCGGTGGGTGATCATCTCCTCCACCGGTAGCCGCCGGGCACCGATGAGGTCCATCGCCGTCATGATGTCCCTCGGGCTCCCGCCGTACGACGGCAGTATGGTGATGCCGTTGCGCCAGAAGTCGTTTATCGGTACCGCAAGGGTGACATCCGGTTTGGTCGGCGCAAAGCAGAGCACCCTGCCGCCCCGGTCAACCGACTCGAGGGCCTGCTCGTAAGCGGAGAGATCTCCTGCGCATACGATGGCCAGGTCGGCCGGCCTTCCGCCGTTCAGCTCGCTGACGCGCGCCGGCACGTCCTCGTATGCGGATATCACCGCGTCCGCCCCGAAGCGTTGCGCCGCGTCCATGCGGTACTCGCTTATGTCGGTCGCGATTATCCGCCCCGCCCCGAGGGCCTTGGCAAGGGCTATATGCAGCAGTCCCGATATGCCGCTCCCCAGGACGAGCACGCTCTGGCCGGGCTCGAGCCCCGCGACCCTCTGGCCGCGCAGGACGCAGGCGAGCGGCTCGATGAAAGTGCCCTGGTCATAGGTCATGTCGTCGGGGAGGGGGAAGACGCCGCGGTCCACGTTGAGTTCCGGCACGCGCAGGTATTCGGCGAACCCGCCGGGGAAGAAATTGGTGGTGTGCAGCGTCTCACATGCCGTATGGTTCCCGCTGAGGCAATACCTGCAGGTGTTGCACGGTATGTGGTGCGAGACGAACACCCGCTGTCCCGCCCGGTAGCGGTCGACCTCGTCCCCGGTTTCTGTGATCTCCCCGGCGATCTCGTGTCCCAGCACCAAGGGGGCCTTCTTGATGCGGTACCATTCCATGACGTCGCTTCCACAGATGCCGCTCGCCATCACCTTCACCAGCATCTCCCGTGGCCCGATGTCCGGGACTGGCATCTCCTCTATCCTGATATCGCTGTTGTTGTAGTATTTCGCTACGCGCAAGGTCCGGCCACCTCTTCTCAGCACACACTCGCGTCTCTGTAGATCTCGGCCGCTTCCCGTGGTGTCGCCCCTTTATGGATAACCGCATGAAGGGCCTTGGCCATGGCGACGGGCGCCGGGTTCTGCCACACGTTTCTTCCCAGGTTCACACCGATCGCGCCCCTCTGCATCCCGTCGTAGACGAAATCGAAGACCTCGAGCTCGGTCTCGCATTTCGGCCCGCCCGCCATCACCACCGGGACGGGGCAGCCGTTGGTGACCCTTTCGAAGTTCTCGCACCAGTAGGTCTTGACCACCTTCGCGCCGAGCTCGGCCACGATGCGGCAGCAGAGGCTCAGGTAGCGGTCGTCCCGCTTTTCCAGCTCCTTGCCCACCGCGGTCACCGCCATCACGGGTATGCCGTACTTCTCGCATTCGTTCACAATGGCACTGAGGTTACCCAGGGACTGCTTTTCGTAATCGGTGCCGATAAACACGGACACCCCCACCGCGCACACGTTCAGCCTGATGATGTCGTCGATGGCCGTGGTGACGATCTCGTTCGCCAGGTCCTTCCCCACCACGCTGGTACCCCCCGATACGCGGAGGATGATCGGGGTGTTTCTGTCCGGGTCTATGCTGCTGCGCAGGACCCCCCGGGTCACGAACAGGGCGTCGCAGTAGTCGAGAAGGTTGCAGACCGTCTCGCCCGGCCTTTCCAGGCAGCGCGTAGGCCCCTGGAAATAACCGTGGTCGATGGGCATGAAAAAGCAGTGGCCGTCCTCCTGGATCAGCCTTGAGAGGCGGTTCCTCATCCCCCAGTCCATGTACTCGGACCCCTTGATGCATTTGGTCTTTGCGGTCGCGGCCCGTTCCGCCTTCATCTCGGATATGTCCCGCGCCTCGAGGATCCCTCCTGCGTCCGGCATTTCAAGACCTCCTCATCGTGAACAGATCACCATGAACAACATGTCGTTGACCCATCCTGGTGTATTATCCCGATACACACGTCGAGCTAATTATCAGGGCGGATAATAATATATCCCTTATCGATCAGCCAATTATGGAATCGGTGAGCCGTGAACCTGCACTGCTCCTTGCAGACGAGCCTTTTTTCCTCGTAAGCCGCCGACCCTTCCTCGAGCGCGTTCATCTCCATCTGCACCGGGCATCCCACGTCCTTGCAGAACTCCCTGCGCTGGTATTCGACATATCCTTCGACTGGCATCATCGTTCCTCCAGAGATATTGGTGACGAAATATATTGCTATTGTATTCTTATCGCTGAAAAAACTCACCCCGTTCAAGACAAAGGAATCAACTAAAAAAGCCGGGGGTTTTCACCACCGGCTTGCTGCGTTGGAGCGGGTCACGGGGGTCGAACCCGCGACCTCAAGCTTGGGAAGCTTGCGCTCTGCCAACTGAGCTAGACCCGCCCGCTTCAGGAATAGATTATAGCATATGGGGTGGCCCCGCTCCCTCTATCCCGTTAAAGCCGAAATCACCGACCGGAAGCATGGATCGAGGCTGGTCTCCGGCCCCGTAACACCCATCCTGCACTTGCGGGCGCTTTGCCATCCTATCCACACAATCCCTTCTGCTAATGGATTTTTTTCGCAATGTCGCGGTTCAGTTCCTCGCGCCATTTTCCGGTGTAAGTCTTTTCACCTCGCAACAGTTCGTCGCAGAACGCCGCCACATCATCACCAGTGATCTCCAGCACGCGTTTGCCGTGTGCCGCACCCTCTGCAAACAGGTCCAGCAAACCCTTGAATATATCGATCGAACCCAGTCCCGAACTCTTCCAGATATACTTTTTGATCTCGTCATATACAACCCTGTAATCACGTGGCAGCGCTCTAGCGCGCGCCTCCATCGCTCTCCAATCCTTTTTATCACCGATGATTCTCTTTAATAAGCCACCCATTTACTTCTCCTTTAATTCATTGATTTTTGATGATACGAAGTCCCATTTCGCCCAGAAAATGCGCAGTTCCTCGCGCCCCGCTTTGTTGAGTGTGTAGAGCTTGCGCGGCGGTCCCATATCAGACGGCTTTTTCTCTATGTCCACGAGTTTGTTTTTTTCAAGCCGCACTAGGATAGTGTAGACCGTCCCTTCTACTACATCCGTGAAACCGAGTTTGCGCAGTTGCTGTGCTATTTCGTAGCCGTAGGTCTTACCGCGACCGATGATCTCGAGCACACAGCCTTCAAGCAGACCTTTTAATATCTCCGTAAGGTTTTCCAGAATGATCCTCCTCTCTATCATTCCCTAACTGGTATATAGTAGTACTTATTACCACTATATCGTATCACTGAATAGCATAGCAGGTCGAATATGAAGATAAAACCTATTGGTGATCACATAAATGATTATTTCGGCAGGGGAAAATCTTGCGGAGCGCAGTTGACATAGGCGGAGAAGGGGCCGGGTTTCCCAGCCCCGCTAAAAGTCAAGGGGTCCAGCGGCTGCTATTTCTTGCTCAGCATCTCGCGCAGCTCGCGCTTGAGGATCTTGCCGCTGGGCAGCACCGGCAGGTCCTCCATGGCCATGATGATGACCTTTTTGGGGCATTTATAGCCGGCGAGGTTCTTCTTGGCGAAAGCCACGATCTCGTCTTCCGTCAATTCCACACCCGGATAGGGCACTATGACCGCCGAGACCATCTCGATCCAGTAGTCGTCGGGCAGGCCCACCACCGCCACCTGCATGACCTTCTCGTGCTTGTAGAGGACGTCCTCCACCTCCTTGGAGGCCACGTTCTCCCCGCCGGATTTGATCATGTCCTTCTTGCGGTCCAGGAAGTAGAGGAACCCTTCGTCGTCGAACTTGCCCAGGTCCCCGGTGTGCAGCCACCCCCCACGCAGGGTCTCGGCCGTCTTCTCCTCGAGGTTGTAATAACCCTTCATCACCGAGGGCCCGCGCATGACGATCTCGCCCATCTCGCCAGCCGGGACCTCGTTGTCATCATCGTCGAAGATCTTTATCTCCACCCCGGTGTGGGGCGTCCCGATGGTGTCGATCTTGCGCTCGAAGTCCTCGGGCTGCAGGGTCGAGCCCAGGGGACCGGACTCGGTCTGCCCGTAGTAGTTCCTCCACTCCGACCCCGGCAGCAGCTTCTTCCACTGCTCCAGGATGGAGATGGGCATGACCGCCCCGAAGGACACGCATTTCCTCAGGGATGAGAGGTCATAGGCATCAAAGCCGGGCATGGACGGCAGTATCTGGTATAGGGTGGGGGGATAGACCCAGTAGGTGACCTTCTCGCTCTGGGTCAGCTCCAGGATCTCGATGGGATTGGGGGCGTACTCCAGCACCAGCTTGCACCCCAGGTTGATGAACTCCAGCAAAAGGTACTTTCCCGCGATGTGGTAGAGCGGGATGGAGAGCAGGGCGGCGTCGTCCTTGGCGATGTTGAGATCCGCCGTCCCGGAGAGGAGGGTGTTGAAGAAACTCTTGTGGGTGTTCATTACCCCCTTGGGATTGGCCTCGGTGCCGCTGGTGTACAGGAGCGAGCACATGTCGTCGTCCTCGGTCTCCACCAGGGGCTCGGAGGTGTCTGTCTCGGAGGCCAGGAGCTCGTCCAGCACCACCCATCCCTGCGGCACCTCGGTGTCCGGGGCGTTCAAGCGGATGATGCCGAACTTCTCCACGCTCGCGAGGCTGGGGGCCGCCTCCAGCGCCTGGGGCACCAGCATGTCCTCCACGAAGAAGAACCTGGAGCCGGCGTCGTTCACGATGTATGTTATTTCGTTCGGCTTGAGCATGAAGTTGAACGGGTTGGTCACGCAGCCGATCTTGCACGCCCCCAGCCATGCGTAGATGTAGGTGAGGCAGTTGTGGGTCATGAATGATATGCGGTCGCCCTTCTTCGCCCCGAGCTTCTCGAACACGTGGGCCATGCGGCAGCAGTTCTCGTTGAGCTCGGTGAAGGTGACCTTATGTCCCATGAAGACCAGAGAGGTGCGGTCGGGGTACTTGGCCGCGCTGCGCCTGGGTACGTCCCCGATATTCAACCTGCGCAGGATGTTTCTCTCGAGGCTTGCGTTGTCAGACATGGGCGGTTCCCTCCTTTGAACCCTGAATCGACATGATGTCGGCAACCCCTCCAAGAGCGACAGCATTATAACACATGCAGGTAATGTAAATCCCAACCCCACCTCGAGGACCTCAATTTTGACCGTTTGGCGGGGGAAACCAGGTTGATGTCGGCAGTGTCGACAATGACCACCCCCACCTCGAGGGATATTATCCCCAACGTTTGGCGGGGGAAACCAGGTTGAT
>CAYPZH010000092.1:0-11166 GCA_964415205.1 uncultured Actinomycetota bacterium
CCAGCCTGGGGGTGGAGGCGCACTCCCGCCTGGGCGGCGGCGAGCTGGAGATACCCGACGGCCTGGATTACGTGGGCATGCAGGCGGAGGGGAAACCGGAGCGGAGGCTGGCCCTGAGGGCCAGGCGCGTCGGCAACTTCGCGGGCCTCAAGTCCAGCTACCTGGACTTGAAGGCGGAGACGGTGGGCGACTACTGCTTCCGCCGCGCCCATTTCTGCCGCGTGGAGACCGACCTGGCGGGCAAATGCCTGGGCGAGGAGGGCGAGGAGCTGAGGCTGCAAGCGCGCGAAGCCGGCGACTGGCTCATGCTCAAGTCGAAGCACTGCTATGTTGACGCCCGCAAGGTGGGGAGGCTGGCCGGGCTCGATTCCCATTGCCTGGAGATGCACGTGCACAACGCCGGGGCCGAGCTGGGGGCGCGCGCACGCGACGCGGTCATCTACGTCTACCGCGAGGCCAAGAGCCTGGGCCTGCGCGGCAGCGGCGTGGTCTACATGCGCCACGGCACCCCGCCCTGGCGCACCACCTTCCGCGTAGAGAAGATGCCTTGACCCGGGAGCCCAAGCCGGGCAACCTCCTTCATCTAGCATGAGAGAAGAGCACGCGCTCCCCCTCGCGGCGGCTCTCCGCCCCTGCCTCCCTGAGCACCACCGCCGTCAGCACGTCGAGGCGGCCGGGGATGCGCTGGAACTTCATCTTCTTGCGCTGGTTCAGAGCGGGTTCGTCGACGGCCCGCAATTCCTCGGTTATCTCCGGGATGGTAGCCTCACCGGCCCGCGTGTGGGCGACCAGGACATCGTCCCGCAGATTGGAATAGAAAGTCTCGAATGCGCCGAAGAACCTGGCGCATTCCTCACGGCCTCGCGCCACGTCCACCATCTCCATGTCGTCGAAAACGGCCAGGCCCAGGCTCTCCATGACGCCCGGAAAGAAGGTGGTGCTGCGGTGGGAATCCGTAGCCAGTTCGATGTACCCCTCCTCCGCCATGCGGCGGAACGCGGCGCAGGTGGAGATGCACTTGTCGAGCGAGGAGTAGAAGAATGCCGGGTTGATCTCGACCGTCACGTCCCCCGAGAGCAGCAGCTTGTTCTCGGGATCGTAGAGGGAGACGTGCCCTGGTGTGTGGGAGCCGTCGTGGATGGCGAAGAAGCGCCCCACCTCCCACCCTTCCAGTTCGACCTCGCCGAAATTGCGCTTCACCTTGTCCGCGCCGGGAAGGATGGTCGCCCGCTCGGAGAGGTTTCTTATGCCCGCGAACATGAGTTTCAGGTTCGCCTGCAGCACGGAGCGCGCCAGGCCGACAGAGGCCCGCGAGGCCAGGTTCACCGGGGCGGTTATACCCCTCAGTTCGAAGAGGGAGTAGATGTTGTAGAGCTGCTCCAGGTCCCTGAAATCGCCTATCCAGTCCGCGAAAAAATCCAGCACCTTGATCTCCGGCTCCTGCAGCAGGAAGCGCCAGTCCAGGCCGCTTTCGAGTATCACGTCGTTGTTGGACGCGTGGTCGAAATGGCCCTGGGTGAGCATGAGGTCCACGCGCTTGACACCGTCCCGCTTATAGCGGCGCATGACGTCGAGCATGCGCTCGCGGTAGAAGGGATAAGTGCCGGTGTCCAGGACGAGAAGCGAATCGCCGTCCCGCAGCATGAAGACGTTGCACGAGGCCGGTTTGAGCAGGAAATAGTCGCTGATGTAACCCTCCAGCATCCACACGTCGGGGGCGATCTCCTTGACGAACGAGCGCCGCAGTTCCTTCTCCTGTCCGGGCACGGTGAGTCTGTAGGACACGGTTGATCCCTCCTCTTGCCTGCGTGAGAATGCGGTGCACCTGAAAGAGCCTCTCCTCTGTCATTTTAACGGTCAACACGGGAAGCGGGAAGCGGCAAGCTGGTAGCGGCGGGCGGCCGGTGCGGTACCCGGGGGGTTCCCCTCGAGACGGGTATCGGTCCGCTGGTAAGTCCGATAGGGGCGCTAGAGCGACTTCAGCCACTCCCCTATCCTGGGGAACAGCTCGCTGGGGGCGTTCAGGCCCAGCACGATGTCCGCGTGGGCGGTGCCGGGGATGACATAGCAGCGGTCCTTCGGGTTGCGCGCCTTCTGTCCGTGCACTGCCACCACGTCCCTGGGGTCGGTGATGTCCCGCGTGGCGTCCACCAGCACCAGGGAGGGAAGGCTTATCTTTCCCAGGTTGTCTGAATAGTAGTAGTAGCCGTCTCCGGCGCAGGGGGTGGGCGGGCACCACAGCCAGAACCTGAAGAACCCGTTGCGGTAGTCCTCCCGCATCTTGCGGTTGATGCACGCATCGAGGAACTGTACCACCGCCCGCGAGCTGAAGCCGTCGGCCGCGTACTGGAAGAAGAAAGCGGAGACGTCGGCGTCCAGGTTGGCCGGGTTGAGCGACAGGCACAGGTTCAGGGGGAAGATGAAGTCCGGGTAGCCGAACGATTCCCATACCGCGTACAGCAGCTCCTCCAGGGCCAGGGCGGGAGAGGCGACGGCGCCGCCCAGGCCGGAGGTGATGGGCCTGAGGTCGAGGTAGTAGGGGATATACAGGGCCGTCCACAGGAGCGCCCCGAAAACCCACGGGATGTCGCCGCAGGGATAGGCCGGGCCGTCCAGGGATATCAAGCCCTTCAGGGCCTGCTTCCCTCTGCCGTTGTTGCGCTCGGCCACCAGCGCGGGGTCGGAGATGACCCTGGAATCCGGGTCGGCCATGTCCTCGAACCTCGCGCCCTCCAGGTACATGTAGGACATCACGCCGCCCATGCTGTGCCCTACCCACACCGGCTTGCGCCCGGTCACCTCCCTCACCCTGGTGACGACGGCCGGCATGTCGTAGATGCCCAGTTCGTCGATGGCGTACCCGCTCGCCCCCCCGCTCATGGCCTCGTCCCTGCCCTGTCCGCGGTAGTTGGCCAGCCATACGTCATAGCCCCGGCTCCAGAGGAAGTAGGCCAGGCTGTAGTAGCGCATGGGGTCTTCTTGCAGGTAAGGGTCCCCGTCAGCCCAGGCGGCCAGGTCCTGCGGGAGCTGCAGGCCGTAGTCGGCTCCCTCGGGGGTGTGCACGTCGAAGAACTCGAAGTTACAGGCCATGCCGGGCATGAGTATCACCGGCTGGGCGCCTTTACGCAGCGGGCTCTGCGGGTCGGGACGGTACCTGCGCAGGACCAGGTCCACGCCGTCCGCGGTGCGGGCGGTGTAGATATCCTGCGGCGCCACTTCGGTCTCGGCCGCCGTGCCGGCGCCGGCCCAGGTGGCCGGGCACATGGAGAGGAAAAACAGGACGCCGGCCAGCAGCAACGCGATAAAGGAGAACCTCTTGCCTTTCATCTTGCCTCCCCTTGTCCTGTGTCATCCCCTGACGGCCACGGCGTTACTTTATCCGCATGTGGGGTGCGAACAGCTCACGATATCTTGAGGATCTTCTTCCAGGTGCGGTGGGCGGGGCACACATTCTTCCATGCCTGGGTGGAATTGGCGGCGCACCAGCGGCAGGCGTGGAGCAGATGCCCGATGAGTACCAGCTGCATGATGAGCATATAGCGCGTGAGCAGATCGCGGTTGTTGCGTAAGGCCAGCGCCGGCGTCCAGAACAGGGACAGCAGGCAGAAGCCCTCCATGCCGAACCCCAGCGGGCCCACGTCCTTCCCCTCCACCTTGGGGAAGACCATGGAGGTGTACTTCCCCAGGTAATAGGGATAGCACATCTTGCCGTAGCCTTCGCAGCGGGAGCAGACGAGGTAGCGGGGCCAGGTGAGGAAGAGGGCCCAGGTGCCCACCCACGCCGCGAGGTGCTTGAACTTTTTCTCCCTGAACATCCCCGTCAGCGCGACCATACCGCCAAGGCCGAAGGCCGCGAAGCGCAGGGCCATGATGAGAGGGTTCGGCCGCGGCTCGCAGCTCTCCTCGCAGCAACCCGCGCAGGAGCAGCCCTTCACGGCTTCGTCGCGTTTTTCTTGTTCCACCCCACAGCTCATGGTCTTCTCCTTTCCGACTCCATGTCGTTTTGCCCATACTATGACAGATATCTGCGTGAACGCAAGGAGATACAACAACACGGGCAGCCGTTTGAGAGGTGCCGGGGATGCCCGGACCCAGCGTCGATGCAGGGCTGCTTGCACCAGTTGTTAAGTTGAACGTAAAGGTTATAATATATATGGAATCTGCAGAGCAGGCGCATTCGGGGGTCGTCACAAAGTAAAGCGATAATCTTTTTAAAGCGATAATCTTTTATGTATGCAGCGGCGTAACCGTGCCGGGGTTTCGCCCGCGCCGCAGATCGTGGATCAGCGCCTGTTGAGGGAAAACCGGGGGGTCATCATGTCAGCGCATTCGAGAAAGTTCAACGTATCCGTCCTTGCCTGTGTGTTCGTAATGTTCATAGCGTTTGGGTTCCTGTCCCTGCCGTCCTGTGGTCCCGGCGCCGGCACCGCCCTCGCCGACCCCGGCACAGGCTGGGAAGACCAGAGCGCGAACTATTTCGATATCAACAGGACGTCGGTAGCCGCGGCCGGGGCCGATACGGCCTGGGTGGGCGGCTGGTACGGCAGCATGATCGCGACCACCACGGGGGGCTCTACCTGGGAGTCCCAGTATACGGGGACGGCAAACCCCATCTATGGCATATCTCCGGTCGATGCGAACACCGCCTGGGCGGTCAGCACCAGTTACGGCAGCAGCGCTTTTATAAGGACCGCGGACGGCGGCGCCACCTGGGTGGTCCTGAAGACCGGTAACGAGGCCGGCGTGCCGGAGGCGGTCTCCGCCGTGGACTCATCCACCGCCTGGATAGCGGGGTCGGAGTACGGCACGCTGATGAACAGGATGGTGTGGAAGACCACGGACGGCGGCAGCACCTGGGTGCGCAAGGACACCCCCAGCGGCATGGGCCTCACCGGGATATCCGCCGTGGACGCGAATACCGCCTGGGCGGTCGGGCCGTCAAGCGGCCTGGGAGGCGAAAACGGTGTCCTCTTCAAGACCACGGACGGAGGCGATAGCTGGGTCGCGCAGGGTACGGACGTTCCTCCGCTTAAATCTGTGTGCGCCGTCGACGCCTATAACGCCTGGGCGGCCGGTAGCGACGGCACCGTCCTCAAGACGACGGACGGCGGCGCCAACTGGGTCAAGGTCAGGACGGGCACGGAGTCCATCGCCTCCTTCAGCGCCGTCGATGCCAGCGTCGCCTACATGGTCGGCCAAGGCGGCTTGATCCTCAGGACCGGTGACGGGGGCGCGACCTGGGTGCCGCAGGGCTCGGTCACGGCAGACCTGGCCGCGGTATATGCCGTGGACCATTCGGTAGCCTGGGCGGCGGGAGCCGGCGGCATCGTCCTGAGGACCACGAACGCGGGAGCGGCTTGGCAGGAGATGATCGATACCACCCAGGGGTTCAGGAACGACCTCAACTGCGTGGACGCCGTGGACGCCGACACCGCCTGGGCGGGCGGGGACGGCGTCCTCGTGAAGACCACGGACGGCGGGGCCAACTGGGACGTCGTCTATACATCCGGGAGCACGCGCATATTCGACATATGCGCGCTGGACGAGAACGACCTCTGGGTCGTGGGCATAGACGGAAACAACGGGTTTATCTACAAGACGGCGGACGGCGGGGCTAACTGGTCCCTGCAATATTATCTCGAGGGGACCGCATTCACCGCTGTATCAGCAGTCGACGCCGACACCGCCTGGGTCTCGGGATGGAACGGCGTCATCCTAAAGACCACCGACGGCGGCGGCTCGTGGACACCGCAGTCATGTGGTACAACGTACGAAGTCAGCTCGGTATGCGCGGTGGACGCGAACACGGCGTGGGCCACCGCCTGGAGCGCAACCTGGCCCTATGATCCATCTGCCGCAAAGCCGTACCCGCCCTACGACGGCGCGCCTTACCTGCCGGTGCTGCTGAAGACCATCGACGGCGGCGGCAACTGGACGGCATGCCAGAGCATGACCTACAACGAGGGCTTCCGGGAGATATCCGCCGTGGACGCCGGGAACGCCATCGCCGTGGGAATAGACGTCGCCTATTACCCGGGGCCTTACTGGTATTGGAGCCTCGCCTACGGCGGCGTCTATGCCCTGCTGCCGGTGGGGCACTACGCCACCACCGCCTCGCACGACGGGGGCGTCACCTGGTACCCAGAGGCGGCAAACATCCCTGTCTCCCTCACCGGCGTCGTCATGACCGGACCCCAGACCGCGTGGTGCGTGGGGAGCGCTGGGACCATCGCCAAGACCCTGGACGGCGGCTACACCTGGAACGCGCAGGTATCCGGGACCTCGTACAATCTCAACGGCATCGACGCGGTGGACGATGCCAACGCGTGGGCGGTAGGTTACGCGGGCACCATACTCCATTATTCCGTGGACAGTTCGGACTTGCCCACCGTAACCTCCGTCACCCCCGACACCGCTACCCAGGTGACCTGGTCACTGGACCTGCAGGTGGCGGGGACGGGTTTCCAGCCCGGCGCCGCGGTGAGGCTGGAAAAGGGCGCAGTGGTGCTGAACTCCTCCTTTGTGAACGTGGTCTCGAGTAACCAGATCACCTGCAGCGTGGGCTTCTTCGGGGTGGAACCCGGCGTATATGACGTGGTGGTCGCCAACCCCGACGGCGGGGAGGCGCGCCTGCCCGCGGGCTTCACCGTGACCTCCGCCTGCGGCGCGGGCAGCGGCGCCGCCCTGCTCGTGCTGGGCCTCACCCTGGGCCTGCTCTCCCTGGCGGGCACGGCGGGCGCGAGGAAGAGGAAACGGGCGAAGCCGGACCGATGAAAGACAACGGTAGATACGCATAATACACATTTATGATAGGGCAGATCGGGCAAACGAGATGATCAAACACGGGAACGGGTCACGGGTTATATAAAAGCACTTACTCGACCCGGACCTGTGGGCGGAAGCGAAAGGGGTTGCGAGATGCGCGGTAACAGCGGGCTCATCGGCCGTATCTGTGGCGTTCTAGCGGTCTTCATGCTCCTCTTAGTGGCCCTGGGCCTCCCCGTGCTGGGAGGCGGGAGCACCGCCCTGGCCGAACCAGGCTCGGGCTGGGAGGAATACAGTCCTCAGGATTCGCAGATCGTCTTCGACGTGTTCTCCGTCGATCAGACCGTGACGTGGGCCGCGGGTCTAAACGATCAAGGCCGCATGACAGCTTACAGGAGCACGGATGGAGGGCAGACGTGGACGGTGAGCCTTCCTGACCCTACCTTGGGATATTCGGGTCTATGCAGGGTTTTCGCCCTCGATGAGGACAAAGCCTGGCTCTATGGCCTGGGCGGAGACTCGCTCGGGGGGTGCATCTTCAGGACCGAAAACGGCGGCTTAACGTGGGAAAAGATCTTCTCCGCGACCAATAAGTTCCCTTTGAGGCTGATAGCCCTCGACGAGAACAACCTCTGGGTGGTGGGGGAAGAGGTCTTCGCGTGGGGTACGGATTTATTTGTCACGGGATATGTAGAGCGCTCTTCCGACGGCGGCAGCAACTGGGTAAGGCAGTACACCTACCTGTTTCTCCAGGGTTTTTTCAGCATCCATGACCCCCGGCCCCTAGGAGGGATGACCTACTGGTTCGACCTGGAAGCCGTCGATGCCAACACCGCGTGGTGCGTTATCTACGATCGCTTGATCAAGAGCGAGAACGGCGGATTGAGCTGGGAGATAAAGCTGTCGCAGGAAGAGCCCGTAGAGACTTTCTTCAACGTGACGGCCGTAAGCCCCACAACCGCGTGGGTAGCCATGGGAAAGGATGTACAAAAGACCTCTGACGGTGGAACGACGTGGGAGACCCAGTACAGCTCCGGGTCAGGAGAGCTGATCAGGGACCTGGCGGCAGCCGACGCTTCAGTCGCCTGGGCTCTTCTCGCGGATGTCTCGTTCTCATCCGCCGGATCCATCCTCTCCAACGGACGGCCGGTCAAGACGATAGACGGCGGCGCTTCCTGGTTCCAGCAGGCTGCGCCGAGCACATTTTCCCCGGTGCGGATGGCAGCGATGAACGCCTCGACGGCCTGGATCGCGGGGTCTATTGGTTTCTATGGCGGCGGCGGCGTTATCCTCAAGACCATCGACGGCGGTGACCCCGCGCCGGATATCGTCTCCATTTCGCCGTCGAGTGGCGAGGCCGGAGCACAGGTCATCATCGCGGGACGTGATTATGGAGAAGCGCAGGATACGTCCCGCGTCTTCTTCGGGGAAGTGCAGGCCACTGAGTACATCTCCTGGTCGGATTCGGAGATCAGGGTGGGTGTACCCGGGGGTGTGGAGGGAGAGGTCATGGTCACCGTGACCACCCCCCAAGGCACTTCAAATCCCATCGCGTTCGACGCCCTCGAGACACTCTCGCTTTCCTCCGTCACCCCCGACAGCGCTTCACAGGTCGCCCCGGTAGTTGACCTGCGGGTCTGCGGTTCGGGATTCTTGCCCGGGGCTTCAGTGCGCCTGCTAAAAGGCTCCACAGTCCTGAGCGCACACGGCGTAAACGTGGTATCATCCACGGAGATCACCTGTTCAGCGGCGGTCTTCGGTGCGGATCCGGGCACCTACGACGTGGTCGTTACCAACCCGGACGCCCGTGAGGCACGCCTTCCCGGCGCCTTCACCGTGGAACCCCTGTGCGGGGCCGGAAGCGGCACCGCCCTGCTCATGCTAGGCCTCACCCTGGGGCTGCTCTCCCTGGCGGGAACGGCGCGGGCGAAGCGCAGAAGAAGGGTATCGCCGTAGACGGGGTGCTTCAGGCCTTCGCATGCGCAGCCGTGCATGCTTTGCATGGCTGCGCGCCGCCGGGCATAGTGTCGCGTCAAGTCCTCTATGGCTGCGCGCCGCCGGGCATAGTATCGTATTATTATCACCGGGAAGGTGGACGGCCTGGCGGCATGGCTTTAAAGACCCGGATACGGACAGCTACACCACGGGCCCGCAGTGTAGATGCGAGGAAGACATGAGGAGGGCAAGATGATCGACAAGGTGCTGCTTCCCACCGACGGTTCGGAGACGGCCGACAAGGCCATCAGGTTCGCGGCCAGGCTCTTCGCCAACACCTCGTGTAAGGTCACCCTGCTCTCGGTGGTCGAGGAACCGGTGTATTCCGCCTTCTGGTCCGACGGCCTCATCGCCCCCGAGGTTCTGATGCCGCCGCCGGAGGAACTGCGCGAGGAGCTGGACCAGCGGGCCGAGGAGATGCTCGCCGAGAGCGCCCGGCCCCTGCGGGACGCGGGCCTGGAGGTCCTGCCCAAGATACGCTTCGGCAACCCCGCGGCGGAGATACTGCAGGAGGACGAGGAGGGCGGGTACGAGATGATCATCATGGGCAGCCACGGGCGCGGCGCCCTGGGGGGTTTCCTGCTGGGCTCGGTGAGCAACCGGGTGACCCATCACGCCAAGTGCCCCGTGCTCATCGTACGCCAGTAGAGAGGCCGCATCAGCCGCCATATCGCCGCGTGACCGGACTGCCCGCAGGACTTTACTCTCTACCGCGAATGCAATGGGTCTTCCCGCCTGTTTTTGCAGCTCAAGGGCATGATCGAAAGGGACCGCGCAGGAAATCGGGCTTTGAAAAACGGACAGAAGCGGGTAAAATATTCATGGGCTATTCGACAAACACTCATGGGGGATAGCCCTGCTGACAACACTTTGGCCTGCGATAGCGTTTTGTCATTGCCGCTGCTCACGATGGAAGGGATGAACCGATGCGCAGGATGCACAGGACTCACAAGATACTCGCGGCGGCGATGTCGCTGCTTTTGATCTGTTCCGCCTTCATGCTGCTCGCGGGGTGCGAGATCCTCCCCTACGGGGAACCGGTGGCGGGAGGCCAGGCGGTGCGCTACGATTTCGTGTCCACTGCCGACGGCCTGAACCTGCCCTGCAGCATCTATCTCCCCACCGGTTACGACTCCTCCCGCTCCTACCCCATGTGGGTCGAGCTGCATGCCCTGGAGGGGGTTCCCATTGTATCCAACAACCAGTGGGACATTTTTTCCAACAGCATCAAGGGCGTGGCCGACGCCAACGGGTGGATAGTGCTCTCGCCTTGGGGCAGGAACCTGGGCAGCCACTACATCGACGGGGTGAAAAAGGACAGCGGGGACAACCGTGAGCCCGACATCACAGACGACCTCTCCAGCCTGGGCGGATGGAACGCGGTGTCGGGGAGCTGGTCCGCCGCCGGCGGCGTCTTTCATCAGGCGGACGGCTCCAGCTCCTGGAAAGAGATAGTCAGGGACGGTTCCGCCGGACAGGACTACGCCGTGCGGGTGAAGCTGCGCGAGGTGAGCCGCACGGGAAGCGCCAGCGCCATGGGGGTCAACCTGCGCCGGGACCCCGCCAGCGGCGACTGCTACCACGTGGACCTCTACACCGAGGGCAGCGGCAAGTACGTGCGGCTCATGCGTTACTCCGGGGGCGCCTGGACCCTCATCCGGAGGGCAGCGCTGGAGTGGAAACCGCTTACCTTCTGGGACACCTGGATAAGCCTCAAGGTCACCTCCTACGACGGTTATATCCGCGTGGCGGTGAACGACAAGCCGGTGAACCTGCAGATAAACGGCGACGATACCCCGTACGGCACGGGGTGGATGGCGCCCGATGCGCCGGCCAGCGGAGAGGTCTCCCTGTGCAGCATGGGCGGAGTGCACGAGTTCGACGAACTGAGGGTGCAGAACGACTTCGCCTACGGGGAGCGGGACGTGGTGGACTGCGTCAACCAGGCCATGGAGAAGCTCAACATCGACGAAGACCGCGTCTACGTGTCCGGGCTCTCCATGGGCGCGACGGGCTCCTACATACTGGGGATGCACAACCCCGGGCTCGTCGCCGCGGTATCCCCCAACGCCGGGGCCTCGGACCTGGTCTACGACTACGAGTTCCTGCGCGAGCACTTCCCCGTCGCGCCGGGCGCGCCCTGGGCCGACATCAACGACGCCTTCACCTGCAGCACCTGGAGGCTCATCGCGGGGACGGAGCAGCAGCCGGACCAGCCGCTGGACACGCCGCTGATGAGGGACTACAGCGCGCGTTACGTGCTGGAGAACTTCGCCAACATGCCCGTGCGCATCGTGCAGGGCCTCGGGGACAGCAACTTCCCCAACTCCTACGAGAACCTCGTGGTGGTGTGGTGGATGAAGAGCGACCCCGCCTCGGTCTGGTGGTATCACGTGGATGCCCCCG
>CAYPZH010000093.1:0-11087 GCA_964415205.1 uncultured Actinomycetota bacterium
TAAGTCGGAGATAACCGTCGATCTCCGGCGGTCGGCGCGGCGACGCGGGGGCACTATCACCGCCGCGGGGCCGCGCGGCGTTTTTCGGGGTCCAGGCCCCGGGACGGCGCCCGGTATCCAGGCATATCGCGAAAAAGCGGACCGGAGGTAAAAGATGAAATGTCCACAATGCCACGCGGAGAACGCCGACGACGCCCAGTTCTGCTCACTGTGCTATGCGCGTTTTCAGGTGAGCGTCAGGTCAGCCGATGTGGATGAGTCCGCCCGGCGTATGCACGAAAAGCACCATGGCTCCATGCTGTGCTGCCCGAATTGCCGCGAGCTGAGCCCACTAAAATCCCAGTTCTGCCTGAACTGCGGGTTCGTTTTCGAGGACCTGGAGTCCCTGATGGTCTCCGAGGAAGAAGTGGAGCGCATCGAGCGGGAAGCGCAGGAACAAAAGGAACGGGAATTGCGGGAGAGGGTGCTGGAAGCGGTCACGGTCACCCTGGAGACGGACGGGGCGGAGCTGATGCGCGGGCTCAAGGATGAACTCGACAAAGGGCGCCGCCCTCGCCTTCATGCCAGCGGGCGCAATGCCATCACCTACACCATGAAGATCGTAGCCCTGCTGGGGGAGGAGGTGCGGAGCGCAGGTGGAGAGCTGCGCTCGCGGGTCTATCTCCTCAGTGAAGGGCCCATAACCTATCTCGAGGACGTGGAACTGGAGATAATCCTCGAATACCCGTAGGGGGAAGCCTTGAAAGTGGTCATAGGCGGCTCTGGCGAAGTCGAAGCCGCTCCCGGCACGAGCGTGTCGGAGCTTTTGCTCGAGAACGCGCCCGGCGCGCTGGAGGCGGCCATCGCCGCGCGCCTCAACGGGCGCCTCGTCGATCTCAGCGCCCCGGTGGAGGAGGGCCGGCTCGACGTCGTGTCCTGGGGCGACGAGGGCGCGGAGGAGGTATACAGGCATACCGCGTCCCACGTCATGGCGCAAGCGGTGATGGAGCTTTTCCCCGGGACCAGGCTGGCCATCGGCCCCGCCATCGCCGACGGGTTCTATTACGACTTCGATCTGCGGGAGAACCTCTCCCCCGAGGACTTGCCGCGCATCGAGACGCGCATGGGCGAGATCGTGGCGCGGGATGAGCCGCTGGTTCGGGAGGAGTGGAAGCGCGAGGAGGCCATCGGCTTCTTCCGCGGACAGGGGCAGGATTACAAGGTGGAGTTGCTGGAGGAGATAGAGGACGACCTGGTCACCGTTTACCGCCAGGGCGAGTTCACCGACCTCTGCCGCGGGCCCCAACCTCCCACCCAGGGTATGGTTGGCTTTTTAAATCTCCTTATCCTAGGCCGCGCCGTATGGTGGGGCGACGAGCACCGCCCCATGCTGCAGCGCATCTACGGCACGGCCTTCGATGACCGGGACGAGATGCAGAGACACCTTGATTTCCTGCAGGAGGCGGAGAGGCGCGACCACCGCCGCCTGGGCAAGGATCTGGACCTCTTCAGCTTCCACGATGAGGCGGGACCGGGGGTGGTGTTCTACCATCCCAAGGGGGCGGTGCTGCGCGAAGTCATCGAGGACTTCCTGAAGAGCGAGCACAGGCGCCGCGGGTACCAGATGGTGGTTACGCCGCACCTGTTCAAAGGGAAGCTCTGGCACCTTTCCGGGCATATGGACTACTACAGGGAGAACATGTATTACTTCGAAAAGGACGGGGAGGAATACGTGGTCAAGCCTATGAACTGCCCCGGACACCTGCTTATCTACAAGACCCGCACACGCAGTTACCGGGACCTGCCCCTGAAGTACTTCGAGCTGGGGACCGTCTACCGCTACGAGCGTTCCGGAGTGCTGCACGGGCTGATGCGGGTACGGGGCTTCACCCAGGACGATGCCCATATCTTCTGTACCGAGGACCAGCTGGAGGAACAGGTAGGTGAGTGCCTGGAGTTCGCGTTCTATTCCCTGCGCACGTTCGGTTTCCGGGAGTCCGATGTCTTTTTAAGCACCCGGCCGGAGAAGGCGGTGGGGAGCAACGAGCTATGGGACAAAGCCACGGCGGCCCTGCGTGGCTCCCTGGAGGACATGGGTATCCCTTACACCGTTGACCCCGGAGAGGGCGTGTTCTACGGGCCCAAGATAGACGTCAAGCTCAAGGACGCCATCGGCAGGTCCTGGCAGGGTCCGACCGTGCAGGCGGACTTCAACCTTCCCGAGCGCTTCGACCTCACCTATACGGGTGCGGACAACCAGCCTCACCGGCCGGTGATGATACACCGCGTGGTCCTGGCGGGAATAGAGAGGTTTTACGGCGTGCTCATCGAGCACTATGCGGGCGAGTTCCCCCTGTGGCTGGCGCCGGTGCAGGTGGTCATCGTGCCCGTGGCTGACAGGCACCTCGACTACGCGCACCAGGTGCTGGGCATCCTGCGCGAGGACGGCCTGCGGGCGGAGATCGATGACGATCGCCAGACGGTGAGCATGAAGATACGCCGCGCCCAGATGCAGAAGGTACCATTCACGCTGGTGGTCGGGGACCGGGAGGTAGAGGCCGGCAACGTCTCGGTGCGCGACCGCGGCGGCGCCGAGAAGAGGGGGGTGCAGCTGGAGGATTTCCTGGCTGTATGCCTTGACCTGGTGGCGAGGAAAAGCCCGGTGAGCGCCTGGGAGGATTAGTGGAGAGGCTCTGGAGACCCTGGAGGATGGCATACATGCGCAACATCGAGAGCTTCCGTGACGAGGGGTGCATATTCTGCACCAA
Organism: uncultured Actinomycetota bacterium; assembly: GCA_964415205.1. Taxonomy (GTDB): domain Bacteria; phylum Actinomycetota; class Geothermincolia; order Geothermincolales; family RBG-13-55-18; genus SURF-21. Next base: position 2,748 of record CAYPZH010000093.1, read on the forward strand.
GCCCGCAGCAGAGGACATGCGCGCGTCGCTCGTACTCCACCGCGGCAGGACCGCCTTCGTGATCATGAACCTGTATCCATACAATACCGGCCACGTGATGGTCGCTCCCTTCCGCCACGTGGGCGCTCTGGAAGAGCTTGACGAAGAGGAAATGGCGGAGCTCATGTACCTTACCACACTGGCGGTAAAGGCGCTGAAGGAAGAGATGCAGCCGCAGGGTTTCAACCTCGGTATTAACCTTGGCAAGGTCGCCGGCGCCGGTTACGACGAGCACGTGCATATGCATATCGTGCCCCGCTGGCAGGGCGACACCAACTTCATGCCTGTGGTGGGGGAGTCCAAGGTCATGCCCGAAACCGTGGAGGCCACCTACGACCGGCTGCTGCCGGTATTTGGTAAGCTGCTGTCGGAGCAACCCTGACGTTCGGCGCTTTGAACCTACGTCGGCTCAAGGTAATGGGATTTGGGGCCAGTATAATTGCTGGCCCCAGTCGCTTACGCGACGCGTATATCGTGACGTTATCCTGAGTTAATGGGAGTTGAAAGTCAGGTCCTGGCATTTCACGCCCCAGCCGCTTAACGCTCCTTCAGCGCCGAACGCAAGACGCTGACCCCCCCTACGGGGAAAGAACGGAGCGAGGCGGGCAGACCAGCGGATCATGGATCGGGGCGTCGGTCTGAGGTAATGGGAGTTGGGGCCAGAATAAACGCTGGCCCGTCTGGCCACGTGGGCGGGGTATGGACTCAGTCCTTCTTTTCTTCCCTGGACGCCTCGATGATCTTGGAGGCGATATGTGAGGGAACCTCCTCGTAGTGCGAAAAAGACATGCTGAAGGTGCCCCGTCCGCCGGTGATCGAGCGCAGGTCGATGGAATAACGCAGCATCTCGGCCATGGGCACCTGGGCGCGCACCAGTTGAAGCCCGCCCTCGGCCTCCATGCCCAGGATGCGGCCGCGCTTCGCGTTGAGGTCCCCTATCACGTCTCCCATGTAGGCCTCGGGTACCAGGATCTCCACGTTCATGATCGGCTCGAGTAGATATGGTTCCGCGTCGGCCATGGCGTTCTTGAGCGCGAGAGAGCCCGCGATCTGGAACGAGATGTCGGAGGAGTCCACGGGGTGATATTTACCGTCGTAAACGGTGGCGCGGAAATCCACCACGGGGTAGCCCGCCAGGTAGCCCTCCTCCATCGCCTTGCGCACTCCCTTCTCGACCGAGGGGATAAACTGCCTGGGTATCACGCCGCCGACGATCTTGTCGACGAACTCGAAGCCCGCGCCCTTCTCCAGCGGCTCCAGCTCGACCCAGGCTATGCCGAACTGGCCGTGGCCCCCGGTCTGTTTCTTGTGCTTCCCCTCTGCCTTGGCGCTCTTGCGGATTGTCTCCTTGTAGGGGACCCGTGGGAGTTCCGTGTTCACGTTTACGCCGAACTTACGCGCCATGCGCTCCATCATGATGTCCAGGTGCGCCTCTCCCATGCCGGATATGATGGTCTGCTTGACCTCGCTGTCGCGGCGCACGTTGAAGGTGGGGTCCTCTTCGCTCAGGCGTGACAGGGCGACGGAGAGCTTGTCCTCGTCCCCCTTGGTCTTGGGTTCCACAGCCAGGGACATGATGGGTTCCGGGAAGGCTATGGCGGGAAGCACGATCGGGTTCTCCTTGTCGCACAGCGTGTCCCCGGTGGCGGTCTCGGTCAGTTTGGCGACCCCGCCGATATCGCCGGCGGGTATCTCGCGCACGGCGATCTGGTTCTTTCCGCGCACGATGAACACCTGCCCGACACGCTCTTCCTTGTCACAGACCGGGTTGTAGACGGTGGTGTCGGAGGCAAAGGTGCCTGAGAAGACGCGGAAGTAGGTCAGCTTGCCCACGTAGGGGTCTGATATGGTGCTGAAGACCAGTGCCGCAAGGGGGGAGTCCTCCCTGGCCTTGAAGGAGATATCCTCGTCGCTCCCCCGCTTCGTGCCAGTTATCTCTTCCAGGCGGGCGGGTGAAGGAAGGGAGTTAACGATGGCGTTGGCCAGAGGCTCGATGGCGATATTGTGGGTAGCGCTACCGCACAGCACGGGGATGATGGTCCCTTCGGATACACCTCCTAGCAGCGCCGCGAGCACCTCCCCCTCGTCCAGCTCCTCCCCTTCGAGGTATTTCTCCATCAGTTCATCGCAGGCCTCAGCGGCTCCCTCGATGATCTTCTCCCTCGCCTCCTGCACTTGCTCCGACATCTCAGCCGGGATATCGGCCTCCTGTGCCTTGCCGTTTTCATCGTAGGTGTAGGCCTTGGCGGCTATGAGGTCGATCACCCCACGGAAGGCGTGCTCCTCCCCGATGGGGAGTTGGAAGGGGACGACGCGAGAGCCGTATAGCTGCTGCAACTGCTCCAGGCAGCGCTGGAAACTGGCGTTCTCGCGGTCCATCTTGTTAACGAAGACGATGCGCGGGTATCCGTAATTGTCCGCCATCTTCCATACCAGTTCCGTCTGTACCTCGACGCCGGCGACGGCGGAGAGCACGAATACGGCGCCGTCGATCACGCGCAGGGCCGAGATGACCTCACCGATGAAATCAGCGAAACCGGGGGTATCGAGCAGGTTTATCTTGTGGCCCTTCCATTCCATGGCCAGCGGCGTAGCGCTCACGGAGATGCCGCGCTTCTGCTCGTCCGGATCAAAGTCGCTGACCGTGTTCCCCTCGTCGACGCGGCCCATCCTCTTTATCACGCCGGCGTTGAACAACATGGCCTCGGCCAGGGATGTCTTGCCGGAATCACCGTGGCCGAACAAGGCCACGTTGCGTATCTTCTCCATCTCGAACCTGTCCATGAAAAACCCGTTCCTTTCCTCGTCTGCAGAATAACGCTAATTATTATATGCGCGCCGCAGCTATGAGGCCATAGCTTATTGACCGCCCCGGAGGTCGCGGGAACACGCACCCGCCGCCCCGTAGCGGCGCTGCCGCTGCGGCCGAAAATCATGGGTTTTCCCTGATGAGAAGCCATGTTTTGCCTGTGCGCGCGGTTGCCTGAAAAACGGGGGTTGTGCTATACTACTCTCGGAAAAGAGCGCAACGAGGGAGCCGAGTGGGCAAGTGCCCACTTTTTATTTGATGCCGAGGTGGTAGCATGCATGGCCAGCCGTTGAAAGACATCGAGAACCTCCTGGAGGAGATGATAGACCCATTGGTGGCCGATGCCGGTCTGAGCCTGGTCTCCGTCGATGTCGAGAGAAGAGGCAAGAGGTTGGTGGTCACGGTGTGCCTGGACCGCCCCGGGGGGATCGACGTCGATACCTGTGCGGAGATGAGCGAGGAGATAAGCCGCTATCTCGACGTCGAGAACATCATCAGCGAGAGCTATAACCTGGAGGTGGAATCACCGGGCCTGCAGCGGGTGCTGCGCAAGCCGCGGGAGTTCCGCTGTTTTACGGGCAGGGAAGTCGAGGTCGTTTTGCGCCAGGCCTTCGAGGGGAAACAGAAGATACGCGGCCGGCTGAAGGCCGCTGACAACGAAGGCATCACCATCTTCAGCGACGGCGAGGAGATCTCCTTCCCCTACCAGGCCCTGAAGAAAACGAGGCTCCACTTCGATGCCCCCTGGTGAAGACGGAGTGCAAGGACGGAGGGAACGCGAGTGAACGTGGAATGGCTGGAAGCGCTGCGGCAGATAGAGCGCGAGAAAGGCATAGATTCAGAGACCATAATACAGGCCCTGGAAGCCGCACTGCTGTCCGCATATAAGAAAAACTACGCCACTGAGGAAGAGGCCAGGGTCGAGGTGAATCGCGAGACCGGCTCCATACATGTTTTCGCGGAGATCGAGGACACTGCGAGCGGAGAGATGAGAGAGGAAGAGGTGACTCCAAGGAACTTCGGGCGCATCGCGGCGCAGACCGCCAAGCAGGTCATCCTGCAGCGCATCAGGGAGGCGGAGAGGGACCTCATGTTCGAGGAATACCGCGAAAAGGCCGGGGACATCGTGACCGGGATAGTGCAGCAGTCGGACCAGCGTTATACCCTGGTCGACCTGGGCAAGGTGGAGGCGCTGCTGCCGGTCTCCGAGCAGATGCCGGGAGAGAGATGCAGGCACGGGATGCGGATCAAGGTGTATATTGTCGAGGTACGCAAGACCAGCAAGGGCCCCCAGATACTCGTCTCCCGCACGCATCCGGGCCTGCTCAGGAGGCTTTTTGAGCTGGAAGTGCCGGAGATCGCCGAGGGCTACGTGGAGATAAAGGCGGTGGCCAGGGAGCCAGGACACCGCTCCAAGATAGCCGTGGTGTCACACGACCGTAATATCGACCCTGTGGGAGCATGCGTGGGGGCAAGGGGCTCGCGCGTGCGTATGGTGGTTAACGAGCTCAAGGGGGAGAAGGTGGATATCATCCCCTGGAGCGAGGACCCGCGCGAGTTCGTCTCCAACGCTCTCAACCCTGCCAAGGTCAAAGAGGTGAAGGTCTACGAGGACGAGGAGCTTTCCGAGGTGATAGTGCCCGACAGCCAGCTGTCGCTGGCCATAGGCAAAGAGGGGCAGAACGCGCGCCTGGCTGCGAAACTGACCGGCTGGAGAATAGACATCAAGAGCGAATCCCAGGCGAGGGACGAGCGGGAAGGATATACGGCCCATGCCGGGGAAGAGGATGATGACGCCGGAAAAGAAGACCTGTACATAGAAGAGGAAGCGCCCCTTCCCGACGCTGATGAGGAGGCAAACGCCGATCGGGATGACGGCGGACTCGTCGCGGGCGGTGACCTGGAACCGAACGAGGAGTGAGCATGGCGGGGAAGAGAGTCCACCAGCTGGCCAAAGAACTGGGCATCACCAGCAAGGAGCTGCTGGAGATACTGCAGTCCATAGGCGAGGATGTGCAGAACGCGCTCGCTTCGGTGAGCGAGGAAGCGGAAGGGGCGGTGTTAAAAAAGGTCTCAAGACCCGGGTCCGAGGAGCCCAGGAAGAAGGCCGCGGCGAAGGAAAAGGACGCCAAGAAGGCGGTGGCGGCAAAGCCCGCGGCCAGGAAAACAAGCTCAGGAAAGCCAGCGGCGGCCGCGAAGTCCGCCGCGGAGAAGAAGACCGGGGCGGCGAAAAAACCATCCCCCGAGGGACCCGCAGCGGAGAAGAAGGCACGGACTGCACGCAAGGTGGCCGCGCCCGCGAAGGCCGCGGCCGCGAAAGAGAGAAAGCGGCCCGCGGAGGACGTCAAACCAGCGGCCAAGGCTGAAGAGATGACGGCAACGGGGGTGGAGCATAAGGCGGAAAAAGGCGCCGCCCCCGTCAGTACGCCCGCCGAAAAGCCGTCCCCGGCGCGCCACGCGTACGCGCCGGCAAAAACGCCGGCGGCAAAGCCGCCGACCCCGACGGGCAAGCTCAGGCAGCAGGATAGGACGCCCATAAGACAGCGCCCGGAAAGGCGTGAGACGCCGCGCACGGAGAAGCCGGCACCGACTCGCCAGCCGGGCACGGTGCCGATGAAGAAAAAGTTGCGCGTTCCGGCGGGGATAACGGTGCGCGAATTCGCGCAGAGGGTCGGCAGGACTCCCGGGCAGATAATCTCCATCCTAATGGGACTGGGCGAGATGATAACGGTAAACCAGTCCATTTCCGAGGACGCTCTGGCGCTGGTGGCGGAGGAGCTCAAGGTAGACCTGGAAATCAAGAGCCGTGCCCGGGAGGAACCGGCCCCATACGAGGACGCGCCGGAAACGCTGCAGCCCCGGCCCCCCGTGGTCACGGTGATGGGCCACGTGGACCACGGTAAGACATCTCTGCTCGACGCCATCCGCAATACATCGGTTACGGACGAGGAGATGGGGGGGATCACCCAGCACATCGGGGCGTCGGTGGTTGAATACGGTGGCAAGACCATCACCTTCATAGACACGCCGGGGCACGAATCCTTCACCGCTATGAGGGCACGGGGCGCCCGCGTGACGGATATCGCCGTGCTGGTGGTGGCGGCGGACGACGGCGTGATGCCACAGACCGTAGAGGCCATAGACCACGCGCAGGCGGCCGATGTGCCAATAGTGGTGGCCGTGAACAAGATAGATAAGCCCGAGGCAGACCCGACCCGCGTGCGCCAGCAGCTGACCGAGTTCAGGCTGCTTCCCGAGGAGTGGGGAGGCGATACGGTTTACGTGGACGTCTCCGCCAGGGAGGGGACGAACCTCGACCACCTGATGGAGATGATACTGCTGGTGGCCGAGATACAGGACCTGAAGGCGAACCCGGACGCGCCCGCCAGCGGCAACATCATCGAGGCCCGCCTGGACAGGGGACGTGGTCCTGTCGCCACACTGCTGGTCAAGCGTGGCACGCTTGCCCGCGGGGACGCCCTCATCGCGGGGAAGGCCTACGGCAGGGTTCGCGCCCTCCTGGACGACAAGGGAAACGCAGCCGAGAAAGCCGGGCCTTCTACCCCGGTGGAGGTCCTCGGCCTCAACGTGGTACCGGAAGCCGGAGACGAATTCGCTGTGGTCGAGGACGAGAAAAAGGCCCGCGCCATAGTCGAGGCGAGGGCTTCGAAGGAGAAGGCATCCGAAGAGCATGGCACGCCGCGCACCCTCTCCCTGGAGGACCTGTTCCGGCAGATACAGGAAGGCGAGGTGCAGGAGTTCAATCTCATAGTCAAGGGCGACACGCAGGGGTCGGTCGAGGCGGTCAAGGACTCGATCGCCAAGATCAAGGTGGGTGAGATAGTGGTGAACGTCATCCACAGCGGCGTGGGAGCCATCACCGAGAACGACGTCATGCTCGCACGGGCATCCAACGCCGTCGTCCTGGGTTTCAACGTGCGGCCTGACTCCAGCACCCTGGACATGGCGGCACGTGAGAAAGTCGAGGTGCGCACCTACCGCGTCATCTACCAGCTGCTGGAGGAGCTTGAGGCCGCACTGGTGGGGATGCTCAAGCCGGAGTACGAAGAGGTGAAGGTGGGAGAAATCGAGGTGCGGGCGGTGTTCCGCGTACCCCGTCAGGGCACTATAGCCGGTGCTTACGTGCGGGAGGGTGAGGTCAACAGGAATTCCCGCGTCAGGCTGCTGCGTGACGGTTCCATAATATTCGAGGGCGGTATCTCGTCGCTACGCAGGTTCAAGGACGACGTGCGCTCGGTATCCGCGGGATATGAGTGCGGGGTGGGACTGGAGAACTTCCAGGACATCAAGGAAGGCGACGTGATCGAGGTCATCGAGATGCGCGAGATACCCCGGGGCGGTGAAACGGCCGAATCCTGAGGAGGTCTGCGCCATGTATGTGGGCGCGATGAAGGTAGAACTCTACATGCCCCAGTGCCGCTCCCTCAAGGAAAAACGCCAGGTGCTCAGGTCCGTGATCGACCGTACCCGCAACCGCTTCAATGTCGCCGTGGCTGAAGTGGATAAACAGGACCTGTGGCAGGTGGGCAGCCTGGGGATAAGCTGCGTCAGCAACAGCGAGTACACGGTGCGGGAGATGCTCGCGGGCATTGACCGCTGTATAAGAGCCATGGGCAAGGCTGAGGTGCTGGAGTCGCCGCAGTTCGTTTTCACGCCTTGACGGCGGATCACATTTGGATGAGGTGATCGAGGTGATCCCCGACCGCATGAAGAGGGTCAACGAGGCCTGCAAGGAAGCCCTGGGGGAGATCCTCCTGGAGAAGATCAAGGACCCCCGTATGGGTTTCGTAACCGTCACCATGGTCGAGGTGACGCCCGACCTCCACCAGGCGAAGGTTTGGGTGAGCGTGATGGGTTCGGAGGAGGAGGTAAAGACGGTCATGCAGGTGCTGGAAAAAGCCAGGGGTTTCATGCGCCGGCAGCTGGGTACGATGGTGCGCATGCGTTATACTCCTGAGCTGAAGATATGTCTTGACCGGGGACCGGAGGTGAGCGAGAGGGTGCAGGGCATACTGCACGAACTGGAGGGGGAGGGCGACTGAAGTTGCTGGACGACATAATCGCCGCGCTGAAGGCAGCCGATGCGATGACCATCGCGTCCCACGTCAACCCGGACGGGGACAGCGTGGGCTCGTTGCTGGCCTTGGCGCTGGTCCTGGACCGGGAGGGAAAACGCGTGACACCCTGCCTGCCGGAGCCCTGGAAGTACCCGCCGCAGTACGATTTCCTGCCGGGCAGGGAACTGCTCGCGGACCCCGCCGAGGTGGGAGGAGGGGCAGAGCTGTTCGTTGCCCTTGACTGCAGCAACCCGGAGCGCCTGGGGCAGCTGCAGGACAAGGCCGAGTCCGCCGGACTGCTCGTAAACATCGACCATCACGAGGACAATCGCATGTATGGAGGCATCAACCTCGTCGACCCGGGAGCCTCTTCGACTTCGGAGATCGTTTTCAAACTGGTCAAGACGGCCGGCT
>CAYPZH010000094.1:0-9766 GCA_964415205.1 uncultured Actinomycetota bacterium
CCAACTTCAGTTTGAGGGGTGGGACCACCAATGGCGGTTTCTCGGTAAGAACGATGCGGAAATGCCCCGTGACCCGTGGCAGGAAACTGTTTATGACTCCCTCGATGGCAGCGGGATATACAGGAATGCCCTTTACCTTGAGCATGTCGTCCGCCCGTCCGACTATCTTGTAGCGCAGGCCGCTGTTTCCGCATGGGCAGGGCTCGGTGAAGACCTGGTGAATATCTCCCAGGCTAAAGCGCAAATCGAACCACGAAGCCCCCTCCGGCCGAAGGGAAGTGGCACACATGAGACCGGTCGCGCCGTGTTTGAGGGGCACGCTCTTCCCTGTCTCCGGATCCACCAGTTCGTAATAGCAGGTATCGTCAGCTAACCAGTGCATACCCTGGTAGACGGGATAATCGCAGGAGCACCCGAAGCCCGCACCTGCATCGAAGGCCTTGGCCCCGTATTCACCCTCCAGCCTGGCTCGCACTTCTGGTATACCGGCGCCAGGCTCGGCGCCGCAAATAAGGTACTTTATACCCAGGTTTTTCACCGGTTCGTTGAGCACTTCGGGAGCTCTCTCTATCAGATGCAGGGCCAACGAAGGCGTGCCGGCCAGCATATCGACCTTATACATCTTGATGAACTGTAAGATCTTCTCCGTGCCCGCCTCCGCACCGATGGGAACGACCGTTATTCCCGGGAAATCGGCAAAGAACAGGACGAATGGCGTACCGGCGGTATGCATGCACAGCGCGAAGCAAATGGCCATGCGGTGCTGATCCCAGGGTCGTGCTCCGCAGCGCCATGCGGCGAGGCTCCAGATCTCCTTGGCGACCTCTATGGATTCCCGGAAAAACGGATAGGGTGTGGGCACCCCCGTGGTGCCTGTCGTGGTGGTCAACAGGGAGAGGTTCCTCATCCTCTCTTCCCCGAAGAGATGATTCATGACCTTATCCATGTCCAGGCCCACCTCGGTGATGACCTCTCGTACCTCTGCCTGTCCCGCCGGGGGTATCGCTTCCGCGAAGTCCTCGAAGCTTGCGATATCCCCCGGTTTCACGCCGGCTTTGTCAAAACGGGAGCGGTTAAAGGGAGAGTTCTCGTATTGCCACTTCAGGACCTCCGGCATCTTGCTCCACTGCAGCTCGCGCATCTCCGGCGTGTTAAGGATGGGCTCGATCTCCATGTTCCAATACTGTCTCTCTTCCATCATCTCGATTGCCCCCTTTTTTCACGCATGGTCTTATCATCCATGGGGCGCGTTCTACTTCCTTCCGCAAAGGCTCGGCTACAGCGATAGTGTTCTGAATGGACTCCCATGCATCGCGTACCGCTTGGAAGTATCAATGAGTTGTGGCTGGAAAATTACCCCTTATCAATTCTTATGCACTTCCACGGCAGATGTAAAGCAATCTAAGCTGTATAACCTGCCATATATTGGAAATGACGATCGGGGATGCGCTTAGCTCTGCCGCACATCAACGGCTGGGCTCGATGATGCGCAGGGACCACCCAAGCGGGGTGTGGTAGGGGGGTTTTCCGGCCAGCGCCGCGTCCACCGCGTCGGCGGCCTCGTCGGAAAAGGCGTCCAGCATGCGCTCCCCCGCCTCGGGCGAGGCGCCGCGGGGCTCACCGATGTAGTTGGAGGGGTCTTTCTCCGTCACCCACGAGAGCATGAGCCCCGTGCGGCAGATGTCCTGGCCCAGCTCCTTTGCGCCCAGGACCTTCAACAACTTGCCCAGCGGGCTCAAGAGGAGGTTGGGCCAGCGGCGTGGGTTCATGGTGACGCGCGGTAATCCCTTCCACTCGGGGCGAACCTCGGTGGGGAAAGCTTTGAGCATGATGGAGGTCTCGTTGAGGCCGGCGTGGCTGTCCTCGTCGTCACCGCACGCGCCTTTGCCCGCCCCCAGGCGCGAGAGCAGCGCGGGGTCCAGCTCCACCATGCGGCGGAAGAAGGAGAGGAAAGGAGCGACGATGTAAAAACCGTCCTTCTCGTACATCCTCTTCACCGCCTTGGCGGTGGCGATCTGGTGGCGCGGTCCGCCGTGGTTGTCGGTGACCAGCAGGTAGCGGAACCCCCTCTGCGCCAGGAAAGCGGCGTTGCCGCGCAGCACCAGGTTGACGGCCCGGCTGTCCACGTCGGCCGATCCCGGGATGGTGTCGCTGCCCAGGTAATAAGAGGGGAAGAGCACGAAGTCCAGCTCGGGGTGGCGCTTTCTGATCTTGGCCAGGGCGCGGTCCCGTATCTCCTCCGCCACCCACACGTCGGTGCCCAGGGGGAGGTGGGGGCCGTGCACCTCGACGGGGCTCAGGGCCATGACGAAGAGCGTCTTCTCCCGGTCGAGGTCGTCCAGCTCCGGGCCCGTCATCTCCACCAGCTGCAGCGTCTTTCCAGCCATGCAAAGATTATATCACCGCAGAGGCTGGGGTCAGCCCTTAACATTCGTCAAAAGCTTGCCAACAACAAATATATGGCGAATGTTAAGGGCTGACCCCGTGATATAATGGCGCCGGAAAAAGGACGTGGTAGCATTGCCTTTCAGCTTCGAGGAGATAGACGCGGTCATCAACGCCCGCTCCATGGCCATCGTGGGGGCGTCGGCCAAGCCGGTCAAGTTCGGCTCCCTCTTCACCATGTCCCAGCTGACCTACGGCTTCTCCGGCCCGGTGTACCTGGTCAACCCGGGCGAGGAAGAGATCATGGGGCAGAAAGTATATCCCGACCTGGCATCGCTTCCGGAGGTCCCCGAGCTCGTCTATCTCACCATCCCCGCCCACCGTTCCATGGACATCCTGCGCGAGTGCGCGGGGATGGGGGTGAAGGGCGTGATCATCATGGCCGCGGGCTTCAGGGAGGCGGGAGAGGGCGGCGAGGAGCTGGAGCGGGAGGCGCTGCGCCTGTCGCGCGAGGGCGGCTTCCGCATCGTGGGGCCAAACTGCTTCGGCATCTATAACCCGCGCAACCGCCTGGCCCTGCTGCCGGGGTTCGACTTCTCCGACACGCCGGGGGATGTGGCCTTCATCTCCCAGAGCGGCGGCTTCTCGGTGCACGTGGGGAGGCAGTGCAAGGCTCTGGGCATCGATTTCTCGGCCATCGTCAGCTACGGCAACGCGGCCGATATCAACGACATCGACCTCATCCGCTACTTCACGCAGGACCCTCAGACCGAGATCATCGCCGGCTACCTGGAGGGCGCATCGGACGGACGCCTGCTGCTGGAGGCATTGAAAGAAGCGGCAGCTAAAAAGACGGTGGTGGTGTGGAAGGTGGGAAAGAGCGAGTCCTCGGCGCGGGCCGTGGTGTCACATACCGGGTCGCTCGCCGGCTCCGCCGCCATATGGGAGGGCATGCTGCGCCAGTGCGGCGCCATCGAGGTCTCGGGAGTGGACGAGATGTGCGATGTGCTCCTGGCCTTGAAGCACCTGGGGCGGAGACCGGGCAGGCGGCTGATGCTCAGCGGGGGCGGCGGGGGCCTGGGCACTTACGCCGCCGACCTGGCGGAGGAAGCGGGCTTGGTGGTCCCGCCGCTGGAGGACGAGAGCCTGGCCCGCCTGCGCGAGATACTGAGCGCCCCGGGGGCGGTGGCGGCCAACCCGCTGGACATAGGGGCGCCCCTCATCCATCTGCCCGTCTTCGCTGCGGCCATGCGGGAGGCGGCGGCCAACACCTCAACGGACATCCTGGTCTTCGATATCGCCCTCAACTTCGCCTACGGCCTGGGTGGCGAGGAGGGCCTCAACGCAGCCATGGACATCCTCATCGATATCAGGCGGGAGACCGGCAAGCCGGTGGTGGTGGTGCTCTACACCAAGGCTCTTGGAAGTGAGGACCTCGTCTTCGAGGAGATACTGCGGCGCCTGCAGAAACGGCTGCTGGACGGGAGCGTGCTCGTCTTTCCCTCCATGCCGAGGGCCATCCGCGCCCTCTCCCTGGTGAACGCCTGACCCGGCCCCGCCGCTGGCGCCTCTGGAGATTTCTGCGTTTTACCCGCTTCCATCGTGACATCCATAATCATATGAACTGGTCTTTTGACACAGAAACACAACTTGACATATACGTAAGGTAAATGTAATATAACGTGAAGCAACGTAAAACAACGTAAAGCATATGGGAGAGATACATTGCGCACCTATATGAACACCTATCATGTGGCCAAGAGCCTGGGGGTCAACGTCCAGACGGTCCGCCACTACATCCGCCAGGGAGAACTGCGCGCGGCCCGCGTCGGCAAGAGGTACGTGGTGACCCAGGAGGACATCGACGATTTCCTGGAGAGGAGGAAGCAGAAAAGGTCGCTGGAGAGCATCGGCCTCACGGACAAGGGGCGGGAGGCGGTGTGCAAGATCAAGGAGGACGCGGACAGGGTCCTGGCGTACCTGCGGGAGTGCCCGGGGGCGGGCGCGGGCGAGGTCGCGGGGTCCCTCGCCCTGGAACTCAAGGAGGCGCAGAGGGCGCTGCGGCGGCTGGAGGAGAGGGACCTGGCCTACTGCGAGCCGTCGGGCGCGAAACCGGACCGGCTCAGCGACCCCTGGTACGCGGGCTCGCGACGATAGGAATAACGTCCGCCCCGGTTGCGACTATCCCGGCGGGGCGGGTTGCGTTGTCAGAGGGTATAGACGGGACCTGAAAGGGGGAACGGAAATGGCGACAGGCACGCTCGGGATACAGGAATACCTGCAGTCCTACGTCCCGGAAATGGTTGGTAAAAGGTTGGCGGAGAAACCGCTGCCCGACATGGAGGGCACCGAATTCAAGCTGCAGGTGACCATCACCGGAGAGAAATCGCTCACCTTCGGGATATCCATCAAGGACGCGAAAAAGATCACCGTGAGCGAGGGGGCGATGGAGGACCCCATGCTGGAGGTGGTCATCTCCGACGACTTCGTGAGGCCCCTGGTGGGGCTGGCGTCTTCCTTCACCGGGCGCAAGCAGTACGACACCATGAGCCAGACCAAAGGCGAGGTGGACTTCGAGATCGGCATGCCCGGCGACTGGAACATGCCGGTAAGGCTGGTATTCAACGGGGCCACCCAGCCCAGCCTGAGGATAGCCGGCTCCTCCGCCGACCTGGCCAAGATAGCGACGGGAGAGCTCAACGGCCCCACGGCCTTCATGCAGGGGAAGATCAAGTTCGAGGGCGACATGGCCTTCGGCCTCTCCCTCAGCAACCTCTTCATGTAACCACACACGCGAGGGGGCCGGCTTCACGCCGGCCCCCTCCGTTCGTGACGACTTTCCATTACTTGTGACTGGCGCCGGGAGGGACACGTCGCGTACGCAACTGGGGCCAGCATTTATACTGGCCCCAGTCGCCATTACATAAGATTGACATTGGCTCTATGGGATACCCAACGGCATAGCAGACCCGGACTTCCAGGGCCGAAGTTTTATGCGTAGCCGTGGGGTCACGTCTTGGATGCGCGCCACAAAAACGCCGGTGCGAACAGGCAACATACCGCGGCATCCAAAACCCAAGACGTGACCCCAAGGCTAGAGGTCGCGGAGTTTGTCTTTCATGATCTTGCCCCCGGGGTTCATGGGCAGGGGCATGTCGGAGATGACCACGAAGTCCGGCACCTTGTAGTCGGCGATCTTCCCCCGGCAGAACTCCAGCACTTCCTCGGCGGTGATGCTGTGCCCGGGCATGGGGAAGACCACCGCCTTGATCTTCTCCCCCAGCACCTGGTCCGGCACCCCGATCACCCCCACCTGTAGCACCTTGGGGTTCATGGTGATGAGGTTCTCCACCTCCACGGAATAGACGTTCTCGCCTCCCCGCAGGATCATGTCCTTCTTGCGGTCCACGATGGTATAAAACCCTTCCTCGTCCTTGACCACCACGTCCCCGGAACGGTGCCATCTGCGCCCCTCCGCGTCGATGACGAAGCTTTCGCTGGTCTTGTCGGGCAGGTTCCAGTAGCCACGGCACACCCCGGAGCCGCTGATGAGCAGCTCGCCAGCCTCGCCCACCGGCATCTCCTGCAGGCGCTCGTCCACTACCTTGAACAAAGTGGGCGGCGTGGGCCAGCCTATGGACGACCCGCGCTTGATGACCTGTTCGGGCGGGAGGATGGAGCCCGCGCCCACCGAGGTGGTCTCGGTCATGCCGAAACCGTTGCCTATCTTGGCGTCGGGGAAGTCCTTGAGCATGAGTTCCCCCAGCTCCGGCGGCATGGGCGAGCCGCCCTGGAACATCAGGCGCAGGTGCCCGGCTTCCACTAATTTCTGGTAGTTGGGTTGCATGCGCAGCAGCCAGAACATGGCGGTGACGCCCACGAAGTAGTTGACCTCCTCTTCGACCATGGCCTCGATTACCTGGTCGGCCTGGAAGATGGGCATGACCACGGCACCCGCCCCCAGCAGGCAGATGTTGAACAGCGTGTGCAGGGCGGTGACGTGGAAGAGGGGCACCGAGATCATCTGCTTTATCTTATAGATCTCGTCCATGCTGTATTCCTCCGGGATGAGGAAGGGCATGCAGCTGAGCTGGGCCATGGCGTTGGCCACCACGTTGCGGTGGGTGATAAAGCTCCCCTTGGGCCTGCCGGTGGTGCCGCTGGTGTAGCATATGCTGCACCCGTCCTTCTCGTTCACCTCGACCTCGATGTAGGCGGGTGCCTCCCTGGCCAGGAGGCTGGTGAACGGGGCGCAACCGTCGATGCCCTCATTCCCGGAGATAATGACGGACTTTAGGTTCTCCAGGCGCTCGCGCAGGGGCTTCACCCTCTCGTACAGTTCCGCCTCCACGATGGCCACCCTGGCCCCGGAATCGCGCAGCTGGAAGGCGATCTCCTCCGTCTCCAGCCTGGCGTTTATGACCACCGATATGGCCCCCGCCGCGGCGATGGCCAGATAGCTGATGCAGAACTCCGGGTTGTTGAGGAGGATCATGGCCACCCGGTCGCCTTTCTCGATGCCGTAATCCTCGATGAGCGAGGCGGCCACCTTGCGCACCGCCTCGTCCAGCCTCCTGCGCGTATAGCGCTCACCCAGGGTTGGGAAGATGAATATCTCCTCTTCCCCGTACCTGGCGAGGCCGTCCTGGAAGATGGCCATCAGGTTGGGATACCTGCTCGCGTAGGCCGTCTCCAGGGCCCCCTCGAACCACTCGTCGATCACACCGTCCCGCGGCCAGCCGTCCTTATACATGGGCTTCCCCCCTATAGATATAGAGATAAGAGCACTGGTGTGTTGAAGCAGCTTAGACCTACCCCATGATTATTGCTCATTAGGGGGCATTTGAAAATAGCCCCGGGGCCAGGGGCGCCGCCATCGCTCCCGGTACAGGCATCGAGTACACCTCGACGTCGGGGTCTGGCTTATCGGGCACGAGCGCGGTCGATGCCGGGTACGCCCTCAGTCATACTTCACGTAGGCGCGTATCCTCTCGTAGGCCTTGTCCAGAAAATCCGGGTCGTCGATGCTTATCTCGATGGCGCCCTCGGGGCAGACGCTGGCGCACCTGCCGCAGCCGCGGCAGTACTCACCGATCACTGCCCGGCCGTCAATAACCTCTATAGCCTGTATGTAGCAGTGCTTCACGCACTTGCAGCACCCGTTGCAGCTCTCGGTCACCGTCAAGGTGACCCCTTCCAGGCGGGGCTGCAGCGGGTCCAGCGACTTCAGGGGAACGTAGCGGGTAAAACGGGTGACGCAGCAGCACTCGCAGCAGAAACAGGTGGTGAGCATACGCGAGCGGTCCTTGACGTCGAAGATGTAATTGTCCGCCCTGACCTTTCCCACCACCGGCACCAGGCCCGCCTCCACCGCGCGGCGGGCGTGCTCTTTCGCCTCCTCCACCCCCACCTCGCGGCCGGGGTAGCGCTTGATCTCCAGGGCGGAATCCCCCATCATCAGGCAGCCTATGTCCTCGGGGTAGCGCTTGCAGTGCCAGCCCCTGCGGCAGGCGCAGTAGTCGATGATCACGCGATGCGAGGCCTCCTCGATGAAGCGCTCCAGCAACGCCAGCGGCAAGGGGGCGTCTGCGGGCATGGAGATGTCGGCGTTTATGGGCAGCCAGCGGAACTCGCTCTTGTCCTTTCTCAGCCAGGGATGCACGCGGTCGATGCCGGGTATCCTGAGCGCGCCCTTGATCAGCGCTACGCGAGCCCGTGACTTCCAGCTTCTCCTCTTCCTCCTGCCGTTACCCGCTCTCTCCGCCTCCATGCTTGTCCTCGCTTCCCGCTGAGGGCGTCTCCCCCCGGCTCACTTGACCTTGATGCCGTCAGCCCTGTATTCATTCATATATATCACTTGTTTTATGGATACCGCGAGTCCTTCGGCTCCACACGCGAGCAGAGGGGGTAGGGATGAAGAAAACGGCTCTGGCGGAGATACCGAGGCGGCGCCTGGGCCGCACCGATATCGAGATCACACCCATAGGGCTGGGGACGTGGCAACTGGCAGGTGGCAAGGGTTTCGACGGCCTGGTGTGGCAGGACGTGCCCGACGACGTCACAAACGAGATCGTCGGCACAGCGCTTGGCGGGGGCATCAACTGGTTCGACACCGCCGAGGCCTACGGCATGGGCCGCTCCGAGCGTCGCCTGGCCCTCGCCCTGCAGCAGGCCGGCGCGAGCGAGGAGGACGTCCTGATAGCGACCAAGTGGATGCCATTCATGAGGACGGTGGCATCGCTGGACAAAAACATAGGCGCCAGGCAGGAGTGCCTGCGGCCCTATCCCGTGGGCCTCTTCCAGGTCCACCAGCCCATCGCCATCTCCCCGGTCAAGGCCCAGATGGAGGCCATGGCCGACCTTGCCGATGCGGGGAAGATCCGCGCCGTGGGCATCAGCAACTTCCCCGCCCCCATGATGCGCAGGGCCCACGCCGCCCTCGCCGCCAGGGGCATCCCCCTCGCCTCCAACCAGGTCAAGGTAAGCCTGCTCAACCGCCACATCGAGACCAACGGTACCCTCAAGGCCGCGCGTCAGTTGGGCATGACCCTCATCGCCTGGTCCCCCCTGGAGATGGGGGTGCTAACAGGTAAATTCCACCAGGACCCGGGCCTGCTCAAGAGCCGCCCCGCCGGAAGGCGTATGTTCATGCGCATGCGCATGGAGCGCAGCCGTGACCTGGTCAAGTCCCTGGAGGAGATCGCCGCCGCCAACGGGGTCACCGCCGCCGTGGTCGCCCTGAGCTGGCTGGTGAACTTCTACGGGGAGACGGTGGTCGCGATCCCGGGGGCGAGCAAGGTGGGCCAAGTGGAGCAGAACCTGCAGGCCAATGAGCTCAGGCTCTCACAGCGGGAGATGGACCGCCTGGGCGACCTATCGTCCAGGTTCCGCAGGCTGCTCCCCTTCGGCTCATAGGGCCGCCCGCCCTGTGGATATGCGATGAAATCATCTATAGGAAGTACGGTAAGCTGGTAGAATCTTACGAGAACGCGACATAGATCCGGCTATGCCGGGCAGTGGATGAGGAGGCCGTCCTTGGCGGAGAAGGAAAAGGTGCTGGTGCTGGAGGCGAGCTACGACGCGGAATTGCTGCAACGGCGCATGCGGGAGGTCCTCGACGCCTTCCCCCTGGACGTCGCGGGCAAGAAAGTGCTGGTGAAGCCGAACATGCTGGGTCCCTGGCCCGGCGAGAGCGGCATCGTCACCCACCCCATGTTCGTGCGGGCCCTTGTGGACGCGCTCAAGGAGAGAGGGGCGCGGGTGCAGGTGGGCGACAACCCCGGGGTGCGCGGCTACGGGCGGGTCGCCAAGGTATGGAAAGACATCGGGCTGGAGGAGCTGCTGGGAGAGGAACTGGTAAACTTCGCCGCCTCGCCCCGAA
>CAYPZH010000094.1:9776-10931 GCA_964415205.1 uncultured Actinomycetota bacterium
CCATCGCGTCGCGCTTCCTCGACACCACCTCCGTCTCCTCCCAGGTGCTGGACTGCGACATCCTCGTCTCCGCGCCCAAGTTCAAGACCCACGTGGGCACCATCATCACCGGCGCGGTGAAGAACAGCTTCGGCTTCCTGGTGGGAGGGGAGAAGGCGCGCATGCACGCGTTGGCCCCGCGCTTCCGCGACTTCGGCGAGCTGATGGTGGACATCTACCAGCTGCGCGTCCCCGACCTTGTGGTCATGGACGCGGTGACGGTGATGGAGGGCAACGGCCCCTCCTGTGAGGACATCCGCGAGGAGGGCAAGATGCTCGCCTCCCGCAACGGCGTGGCCCTGGACACGGTGATGGCCACGATGATGGGCATAGATCCCGCGAAAGTGCCGCTGCTGGTGACGGCGGGCGAGCGCGGCCTCGGCCCGGTGCGCCTGGAGGACATCGACGTGCGCGGTCCCGCCGGGAAGATCGCCGGCTTCAAGCAGCCCTCCACCGTGCCGAGCAGGGCCTGGGCTTCCGCCATCCAGGGCCTGGTCTTCAAGTTGATAGCCCGCCATGCCCTGCGCGCCGACCCCGCGCGATGCACCGGTTGCCGCACCTGCGAGAAGAGCTGCCCCGCCGGCGCGATAACGGTGGACAAGGTACCGGCGTTCGACAGCGGTAAGTGCATAAACTGCTACTGCTGTTACGAGCTGTGCCCCGAGCACGCCATCGTCCTCAACCGCTATATCCGCTACGTCCAGCGGTAGAGACAAGAGACCGGCCACGGGACGCGGCAAGGTACTTCGGGCTCCGGCAATGCAAGGCAGGACCATCGGCCGCCCGGGCTTTTCCCCGTGACCGTCCGGGTAACCCCGTCCCCTTTTGTTACAATGGGCTGGAGGATGGCTGCTGAAAAGAGGAGGTCGGGTTTGGAAGAAGACCGGCTTGAGGACGCGTTTCGGGAGGCTCTCGACCGTGTGAACGAGAAGGAGCTCCAGGACAGGATGCGTGATTACCTCGAGCAGTACCACTCACGCATACAGCGCCTGGAGCAACAGGCCCTGCGGGACCGCCTGACCGGGCTGTTCAACCGCCACTGCCTGGAGGACGAATACGACCGCATGACCCGCAACCACGTGATCATCTCCGTGCTGATGCTGGACATCGACTATT
>CAYPZH010000095.1:0-5685 GCA_964415205.1 uncultured Actinomycetota bacterium
CTACCAGGCCATGTACGACGCCTACGGCCGCGTCTTCACCCGCGCCGGCTGCACCTGGCGGGCGGTGGAGGCGGACACCGGGCTCATCGGGGGCGACGTCTCCCACGAGTTCATGGTCCCCGCCGAGGTGGGGGAGGACGACATCGCCTACTGCGAGGCCTGCGATTATGCCGCCAACGTCACCCTCGCTACCTACCGGCGCGCCGGACCCCCGCGCGGGGAGGGCAAGGTCCCCGAGAGGGTGCACACCCCCGACCAGCGCACCATCGCCGAGGTGAGCACGTTTCTGGGCCTGGAGCCTGCCCGCTTCATCAAGTGCCTCATGTTCCTGGTGGAGGACGAGGCGGTAGCGGTGCTGGTGCCCGGGGACCGCGAGGCGGGGGAGATAAAGCTGGAACGCGCGCTGGGCACGGGCGAGTTCCGCCTCTTCAACCCGGAGGACTGGGAGAGGTTCCCGCAGTACCTGCAGGGTTTCGTGGGCCCGGTGGGGCTGCAGGCCTCGCAGGTCATCGCCGACGAGTCCCTGCGCGGTGCCGGCGGCATGGCCTGCGGGGCCAATGAGAAGGACTACCATCTCACGGGAGTGGACGAAGGACGTGATTTCGCCGTCTCCCGTTTCGAGGACGTGACCACGGCGAAGGACGGGGACGCCTGCCCACGCTGCGGCGGCACGCTGCGCGTGGAGGCGGGCATCGAGGTGGGGCAGGTCTTCCAGCTGGGGCTGAAGTATTCCGAGCCCCTGCGCTGCTACTACGATGACGAGGAGGGGGTGTCCCGTCCCATGGTCATGGGCACTTACGGCATCGGCGTGACCAGGCTCATGGCCGCGGTGATCGAGCAGCACCATGACGAGCGGGGCATGATCTGGCCCCTGGCGGTGGCCCCCGCCTGCCTGCACATCCTGCCCCTGGACTATGAACGGGAGAACCGGCGCGCCGCCGCCCAACGACTCTACCAGCTCTGCGCCGAACAAGGTCTGGAGGTCTTGCTGGACGACCGCGAGGAGAGCGCGGGGGTGAAGTTCGCCGACGCGGACCTCATAGGCATACCCTACCGCGCGGTCATCGGCAGGGGCTTCGACGAGGACGGCTCCATTGAGCTTCAGGTAAGGGAGACGGGAGAGAAAAAGAGGATTGACGCGCAGGCTCTACTTGACCTGCTGGGAAAGAAGCTGGAAGAGTGCGCTGGCGGCCTCCCGCCCGCCGGTTGAGCGGCCGAAGGGTGTGGAGACAGCTCCGGCGAGGTAGAGGCTGGGAGCGCGAGAGGGGTGAACGGGCGTCGGACCGGGGCCGGTTGATACCCGGCGTAGCCGCCGGCACGGCCGAGACTATTCAGCCGGAGTGATAAAGAAGGAAGTGGAGAGATCATGGACAGGTTCGTGGTGCACGAGGACAACCTAGAGTGGGTGCCGGCGGATTTCCCGCGCGCGCAGATGAAGGTGCTGTACATGGACCCGCGGGGAGGGGGCCAGATCCTCCTCCTCCGATTCGAGCCCTACTGCGAGATGCCCGGGCACACCCACATCTCCTCCGACGAGGCGGCATACGTGCTGGAGGGGGAACTGCGACAGCCTACCGATTCCGGTGAGGACGAGGTCTTCCGCGCCGGGCACTTCGCATTTTTCCCGGCGGGCGCGCAGCACGGGCCCTTCACCACGGGCGAGGACGGTTGTACCATAATCAGCGTGTTCTACGGCCCGCTTCAGTAAGCCGGGAAAGGACGCGCGGGAAGAGCGGATGCGGGCAGGCGATACGGATGCATGCGTGGCGGCAGGCTGGTCGAGGAAGGACGTCACTGTGGGAAGGACCTGGAGCGTCAACGAGGGGCTGAGGAGGTTTTCCAGCGCGGTGTTCCATCCCCTGGGATAGGTGTTGGGGCGCACCATGTCGCCCAACTTCATCACCACCCTGTCCATCTTCGCCGCGGCGGGGGCCGGGTACTGTTTCGCCGTGGGCCGTTTCGTCCTCGGGCCGTGGATCGTCTTCCTGGCCGGGCTCTTCGACATCTGGGACGGACAAGTGGCCAAGATGACCGGGCGCGTGACCACCTACGGCTCTTTCTTCGATTCCACCGCCGACCGCATGTCCGACTTTTTCATCTCCCTGGGGACGTTGTACTGGTTCGCGGCCCTGGAGGTCTACGACGTGGCCTTCATGGTGGCGGGCTATACCGTGCTCTCCTCCCTCATCAGCTACGTCAAGGCGCGAGCCGAAGGCCTGGGGGTCGCCTGCAACGTGGGACTGCTGGCGCGGCCGCTGCGCCTCTTGCTCTTCGCCCTGCCACTCTTCATCTACGGCCTGAGCGAGAACATATGGGTTTTCCGGGGTTCGCTCTACCTCCTGCTCCTGCTTGGCGTGGAGACCCTCGCCCACCGCATGATCGTCGTCTACAGGGGGGCGAGCGAAAAGGACGCCTCCGCCGCTGCGGACGAGGCTTGAGCGGGGGGTCCCATGCCCGTGAGAAAGCGCTTCTTGGACGATGTCCCGGGATATCTGAAGTACTACTTGTTCCGCGGATCATGCATGCTGGTGGGCCTCCTGCCGGTGCGTGTCACCCACGGCATCGGCGTGGGCATCGCTGAGGTCGCCTACCGGGTCTCACGGCGCAAGCGCGAGGTGGTTTACGAGAACATGCGCCGCGTACGCCCCGAAGGAGACGCGCGCGAGTGGCGCCGGCTGGCGCGCCGCAGCTTTCACAACTACGCCCGCTACTGGGTGGATTTCCTGCGCTGTTACTATCTTACCGCCGACGATCTCATCGGGCCCAACATAGTGCCGCACGGCACGGAGTGGTTCGATATCAGCCTGGAGAAAGGCCGCGGGGCCGTGCTGGCCTTGCCCCATTACGGCAGTTGGGACATGCTCGGGGGATGGGTGGGGCACCGTTACCCGTCCTTCTGGGCGGTGGCGGAGGTGCTCAAGCCCCCGCCCATGTATGAGTTCCATACCGAGCTGCGGCGGCGCATGGGCATAAGCATCATCCCCCTGGCCGAGAACACGGTGGAGAAGGTGATCGAGGTGCTGCTCTCGAACGGTATGGTCTGTCTCCTCTCCGACCGCCTCATCGCCGGTAGCGGAGTGGAGGTGGAGTTCTTCGGCGAGAAGGTCCTCATGCCCATAGGGCCCGCGCTGCTGGGGGTGAAGCTGGGGACGGCGGTGATACCCTGCCTGACCATAAGGAAGCAAGGCAGGTACCACGGCTACGTCGGCCCACCCCTGGACATCGAGGTCACCGGAGACACCCGCCGCGACGTGCAGGTGAACACGCAGAAGATGGCCAAGGTATTCGAGGATTTCATCCGCGAGGACCCCACGCAGTGGCACATGTTCCAGCCCATCTTCAAAAACCGCGCCGGGTAGTGGTGTAGAATTATCCGCATGGATGTGGGCATGGTGTCGCCGTACTCATGGGATTTCCCCGGCGGAGTCAACCGTCACGTGGAACAACTCTCCGACTACCTGCGCGCGCGCGGGCACGCGGTTACGGTGATCGCGCCGGGCGGGAAAGGCGGTGACGGCTTCTTCTCCACCGGTGGATCCTTCCAGGTGTCCGCCAACCAGTCCGTGGCCAACATCGCCTTCGGCCCGGTCACGGCGGCGAGGATCCGCGGGCTGCTGCGCCGGACCCGTTTCGATGTCCTCCACCTGCACGAGCCGCTCATCCCCAGCTCTTCCATGCTTGCACTGATGTTCTCTCGCAGCGCAAACCTGGCAACCTTTCACGCCGCGCGCGAGGGGGGGACCCTGGGGTACCTGCTCGCGCGGCCGTTGCTGGAGCCGCTGGTGGGGAGGATAGACGTGCGCGCGGTGGTCAGCCCCGCGGCCCGGGACCTAGTCTCGCGCTACTTCCCCGGCGATTACCGCGTCCTTCCCAACGGCGTAGACACGCGGCTGTTCACGCCCGGTGGCCCCGCCCTAGAGGGGGTGGAGGAAGACGCCTTCAACCTCGTCTTCGTGGGAAGACCGGAGCCGCGCAAAGGCCTTGAGGTACTGCTGCGGGCATTGCCTCTGGTGCGCGAAAAGCACCCGGAGGTGCGCCTGCTCGTGGTGGGGGCCGGGGAACCGGAGGACAGACACGCGGGAGTGGTCTGGCTGGGGAGGCTCCCGGACGCGCTGATCCCCGCCGCCTACCGTTCGGCACGGATCATGGTATCGCCCGCGCTGGGCATGGAGAGCTTCGGCATCGTGCTCATCGAGGCCATGGCTTGCGGGGTGCCGGTGGTGGCCTCGGACATCCCCGGCTACCGCGCGGTGGTGGAGGACGGCATGCAGGGCTTGCTCTTCCCGCCCGGGGACCACACAGCGCTGGCGGCGGTCCTGTCGCGCCTGATCGAGGACGGAGATGAGCGCGAGAGGATGGCGGCAGCCGCGGCGGAGAGGGCGAAAAGGTTCTCATGGGAGGACCTGGTGAGGGACGTGGAGTCCGCATACGAAGATGCGATCGAGATACACGGGAGGGCATGACCATGAGGCTCGAGGAGGTCATCGAAGTATGCCGCGACCTCTGCAGCGAAGTGCGCGAGATGGTCCGTCCCCACCTGGGGGAGAAGGCGGCGCGGGAGATGCAGGGCAGGGGAGCCAGCGGAGATTCAACCTTCGCAATCGACGAGGTGGCGGAGGAGAGGGTGGAGAAGAGGCTGGCGCAGATCCCCGGGGTCGCCTATTTCTCCGAGGACCGGGGGCTGGTGGGGACGGAGGAAGCGCAGTGGGTGCTGGTGGTCGACCCCATCGACGGCACCCGCCCGGCCGCGGCGGGACTGGAGGCGTGCTGCGTCTCCGTCGCCGTGTCGGAGTACCATCGGCAGGAAAAGCCTCACCCCGTCCACGGGGACGTGGTCTACGGCCTCCTGCAGGAGATAAAGAACGACGCCTGGTTCGAGGCGGAGCGGGGCAAGGGAGCCCGCATGTTCCTGGACGGCGAGGAGAGGGATATAGTCATCCACCCCCACGAGGACCTCTCCACCCTCTTCTGGACCCTGGGCTTCCGGGGGCGCCCGGCCTTGCCCACCATCCTGGTGCTGGAGGAACTGATCGACATCTCCAGCGTGGACGGGGGCATCTTCGACCTGGGGAGC
The DNA here is from genome assembly GCA_964415205.1 of uncultured Actinomycetota bacterium. Classification (GTDB taxonomy): domain Bacteria; phylum Actinomycetota; class Geothermincolia; order Geothermincolales; family RBG-13-55-18; genus SURF-21. The sequence continues at coordinate 5,075 of CAYPZH010000095.1, forward strand.
GCGACCTTCTGCATCTCCCGCCTGCTCACCGGGCAGCTCGACGCCTACGTGGACGTGGGTGACCGCATGATACGGGATGCCCCGCAGGTGGAGGAGATGTTCCTGCGCGCCGGGCACGGGCACGTCCTCAACAATTCCTCCTACGACCTCGCCGCCGCGGGCCTCATCGCGGACGAGGCGGGGCTGGCCGTGAGCGATGCCTTCGGAAGGCCCCTCGGCGACTATCCGCTCCTCGCCTCGGGCAGGGCGGGACAGCTGTCGTGCGTGGCGGCGGTCACTCCCGAGCTGCTGCGGGAGCTCATAGCGCACATCGACGCGGGGATAGAGCGCATGCGCCGCCATTACGGGTGGTGATGCATGGACCTTGCCGGCATCTTCTTCATCTCCCTGGGCGTAGGGCTATCCGGCGCCCTCATGCCGGGCCCCCTTCTGACGGTGACCATCAACGAGAGCTACCGGCGGGGCTTCATCGCGGCCCCGCTGCTGGTCGCCGGGCACGCGCTGCTGGAAGGGACCCTGATAATCCTGCTGGTGTTGGGGCTGGACCAGGTGGTGGGGAACGACATCTTCTTCGGGGTGGTGGGGGTGGCCGGGGGGGCGTACCTCTTCTG
>CAYPZH010000095.1:5695-10027 GCA_964415205.1 uncultured Actinomycetota bacterium
GGGGCGCGGGCCCCGGGGGGGGGGCGGGCCCCGTTATACCCGGGGGGGTTTGGGGGGGGCCCCTGGGGGGGGGCGCCGGGGTTTTTGGGGGGGGGGGGGGGGGGGCGGGGGGGGCGTACCTCTTCTGGATGGGACTAGGCATGGCCCTGGACGTGCGGGACGACCGGCTCCACCTCGACCTGCAGACGCAAGCAGGCAAGCGCATCGGCCCTTTCGTGGCCGGTCTCACCACCAGCGTCTCCAATCCCTACTGGTTCCTGTGGTGGGCGACCTTCGGGCTGAGCTGGCTGCTGCGTTCCTTGGAACGCGGGGTAGCGGGGGTGATATCCTTCTATACCGGGCACATCATGGCCGACCTGTTGTGGTATTTCCTGGTGGCCATACTGGTGATAACCGGCAAGCGGTTCATCTCAGATCGTGTCTACAACTGGGTCATCCTGGCCTGCGGCACCTTCCTGGTCATCCTGGGTGCCCGCTTCATCGGCGACGGCCTCTACCACCTCCTGTAGGTTCAACCCCCGACAGCCGCCAGATGTTCAGCGCCGGCAGGGAAATGACAGGCATCAAGGGCCGATACCATACGGAGCTGGCCCAGAGGTGAAACCGCTTTATATGGCGAAGTAGGGTGAAATGATGGTTACCAGGACGCATACGGTCAAGACAACACGGGCGGCATTCGATACACTAGAGGAGACACGGGCAATACAGGTTTAACGAAAGGAGGTAATGCTTAGTGGGTGCAGCGATCATAATCCTGATCATCATCGGGGCGATCATATTCCTTGTCCTCCTCGCTGTCATCTCCATCTACAACCGGCTCATCCGCGACCGCAACCGCGTGGACAACGCCTGGCACCAGATCGACGTGCAGCTGAAGAGGAGGTACGACCTCATCCCCAACCTGGTGGAGACGGTCAAGGGCTATGCCAGCCATGAGAGGGAGGTCTTCGAACGGGTCACCCAGGCGCGCAACATGGGCCTTAACGCCCAGACCCCCGGACAGGCTGCCCAGGCAGACAACATGATAACCGGGGCACTCAAGAGCCTCTTCGCCGTGGCCGAGGCCTATCCGGACCTCAAGGCCAACCAGAACTTCCTCATGCTGCAGGAGGAGCTGTCCGGCACGGAGTCCAAGATAGCCTTCGCGCGGCAGTTCTACAACGACAGCGTGATGTCCTACGACAACGCGCGCCAGAGGTTCCCGGCCAACATCGTCGCCGGGATGTTCTCGGGCAAGTTCGGCGACCGCGAGTACTTCGAGGTCGAGGTGGCGGCGGAGCGCGAAGCCCCCAAGGTACAGTTCTGATAGCGGGCTTAGCGGCCTGCCGGCGTTAACGGCACCGGAAATGGAGGCCGCGCCCCCGTGAGAGCGCGGCCGGGGATAGTCGAGGGAGGGCTGGAGAAGCGTGAGCTTCTACGACCAGATAGAGAAGAACAAGTGGAAATCCGCCCTGCTGGTGGTGGTGTTCATAGTCATCATCCTCGCCATCGGCTTCTTCGTCGGTTATATCTGGGGGTTCGACTACGCCATCCTGGGGCTGGCGATAGCGGCCATCGTTGCCACTATCATGTCCTTCACCAGCTACTACCACAGCGACAAGATAGCCCTGGCATCGGCGGGGGCCAGGCCGGTGACGCGGGAGGAGTTCCCCTACTACGTGAACACGGTGGAAGGGTTGTCCATCGCCGCCGGCATCCCGGTGCCGAAGACTTATATCATCGACACCCCGGCCATGAACGCCTTCGCCACCGGGAGGGACCCGGAGCACGCCGCCATCGCCGTGACCAGGGGGCTGCTGGAGAACTGCAACCGCCTGGAGCTGGAGGGGGTGCTGGCCCACGAGATGTCCCACATCGGGAACTACGACATCCGCTACATGTGCATGGTGGTGGTGCTGGTGGGGCTGCTGGTCATCTTCGCCAACGTGGTGACGCGCATGATCTTCTTCGGGGGCCTCGGAAACCGCGACCGCGGAGGCGGGGGAGGCGGCGGGGAAGGGGGAGGCATCGTCTATCTCGTCATCATGGTGGTGGGACTGGTCTTTCTCATCCTCTCGCCCATCATCGGGCAGCTCATGCAGCTCGCCATCTCCCGCAAGCGCGAGTACCTGGCGGACGCCACCGGGGCCAAGCTCACCCGCTACCCCGAGGGGCTGGCCAGCGCCCTGGAGAAGCTGTCGAGTGAGGCCAAGCCGTTCCCGCGCACCAGCCAGGCCACCGCGCACCTGTGGATAATTGAGCCCTTCAAAAAGGAGGCGCAGGCGGGAAAGGTCAGGAAGTCCAGCCTGTGGTCCACCCATCCGCCCATCGAGGAGAGGATAGCCCGCCTGCGGGCCATGTCCGGCATGGAGGGGATGTACAACCAGGCCATGATGGAGGCGCGCCTGCGTGGCGAGCCCGGGCTATAAAGGCGTTCGCGGCCCAGGCCCTTATCATCTCGCAGTGTTCTTGCGGCCCGAGCCTCCAGGTAGCGGTTTCGCTTTGCTCGCATCGATACTCTAGGAAAGAAGAAACCTGATAGTTGCGCGCACGCTGCGACCGACCTGGTAGTTCTCGGGCAGGGGGCAGGACAGCGAAGGCACTCCGACCGACCCAGAAGTCCCTGGACAAGGGATTGCGCAGATGAGAAACATGCTTGAACGCCTTTATACCTGGGAGCGCAGGTTCTTTTATATAGAAACACCCGAACGTTCAATGTTCTGCAGTAGCGGAAAATATGCGCCAAGCTCAGTTTAAGCGACTTGTCTACTGCATCAACCTTGATTGATAGGGGTATTGGTATGAGCTATAGTAAAATCAGGGGAGCCCGTCGGGGGCTTTTCTTAATACGGTGGGTCTGGAGGGACCGGAGAGATGGAAGAAAAAGGGACGCTGAGGGTTAAGACCGGCCTGGCGGAGATGCTCAAGGGCGGCGTGATCATGGACGTGACCACGGCGGAACAGGCGCTCATCGCCGAGGAGGCCGGCGCGGTCGCGGTGATGGCGCTGGAGCGGGTGCCCGCCGATATCCGGGCCGACGGGGGCGTGGCCAGGATGGCCGACCCGGTGGTGATCGAGGCCATCATGGCGGCGGTGAGCATCCCGGTGATGGCCAAGGCGCGTATCGGGCATTTCGTCGAGGCGCAGATACTGGAGGCACTGGGCGTCGATTACGTGGATGAGAGCGAGGTGCTGACCCCCGCCGACGAGAGTTTCCACATCGATAAATGGCGTTTCACCATACCCTTCGTATGCGGGGCGATCAACCTGGGGGAGGCGCTGCGCCGCATCGGAGAGGGCGCGGCCATGATCCGCACCAAGGGCGAGGCGGGCACCGGAAACGTCGTCGAGGCCGTGCGGCACATGCGCACCATCAACGGCGAGATACAGAAGCTGACCACAACCCCCAAAGAAGAGCTCATGACAGCCGCCAAGGAAATGGGCGCGCCCTTCGACCTGGTGTGCTGGGTGGCGGAGAACGGCCGCCTGCCAGTGGTCAATTTCTCCGCGGGAGGCATAGCCACCCCCGCGGATGCCGCCATGATGATGCAGCTCGGGGCGGATGGGGTCTTCGTCGGCTCGGGCATATTCAAGTCCGAGGACCCCGCGGCGCGGGCAAGGGCCATCGTGCGCGCCACCACCCATTATGACGACCCGGCTGTGCTCGCCGAAGTATCCCGCGGCATCGGCCGGGCCATGGCGGGCCGGGAGATATCGGAGATAGGCCCGGAGAACCTCATCCAGTTCCGCGGCTGGTAGGGGAGGGCAGCGCCGCTCGCGGCGGAAAAAGAGGAGAGATGAAAAAACCGACCATAGGCGTGCTCGCGCTGCAGGGAGCGGTGCGCGAACACTTGCGGATGCTGGAGGGTTGCGGAGCTCGAGGGATAGCGGTGAGGTATCCCGCCGAGCTTTATCTGTGCAGGGGGCTGATCATCCCCGGAGGCGAGAGCACCACCATCGGCAAGCTGATGCACGCGTACGGTTTTATCCCCGAGATAACGGCGCTTTCCCGGGAGGGGATACCCATATACGGTACCTGCGCTGGACTCATCGTCATGGCGCGGCGCATAACCGAGGGAGACCAACCCCTGCTGGGGCTGATGGACATCACCGCGCGGCGCAACGCCTTCGGGCGACAGGTGGACAGCTTCGAGACGGACCTGGAGATAAAAGAGATAGCCGGACCATCGCGCCCCTTCCGGGCGGTGTTCATACGTGCCCCCTGGATAGACGAGGTCGGGCCGGAGGCCGAGGTCATGAGCGAGTCGGGCGGCAAGGTGGTCGCCGCGCGCCAGGACGGCATGCTGGTCACCGCGTTCCACCCCGAGCTCACCTGTGATGACAGGGTGCACC
>CAYPZH010000095.1:10037-10883 GCA_964415205.1 uncultured Actinomycetota bacterium
CGTATGGTCGAGGAGGCCACGCAGGAACCAGCGGTCACTGAGACAGGAGGATAAGATGTCGGGACATTCCAAGTGGCACTCCATCAAGCACAAGAAAGGCGCCGCGGACGCCAAGCGCGGGCAGATGTTCAGCCGGCTCTCGCGGGCCATTATAGTGGCGGCGCGCGAGGGAGGGGGGAACCCCGACGCCAACTTCGCCCTGGCCAACGCCATCGAGAAGGCGAAGAGCTACTCCATGCCCAAAGAGAACATCGAGCGGGCCATCAAACGCGGCACCGGGGAGGGTTCCGGCGAGGTGTTCGAGAAAATAGTCTACGAGGGATACGGAGCCAACGGAGTGGCCATCATGGTGGATATCATGACCGACAACCGCAACCGCGCGGCCGCGGACATAAGGCGCATCTTCTCCCGCACCGGGGGCAGCCTGGGCACCTCGGGGTCGGTGGCCTGGATGTTCGAGAAGAAAGGCAACATCATCGTCAACAAGGACTCGGGGGCGGACGAGGACGCCCTGCTGGAGACGGCGCTGGAGGCCGGCGCCGAGGACATGACCACCGAGGACGAACACTGGGAGATCGTCACCGACGCGGAGTCCTTCCGAGGCGTGGTCAACGCCCTCAAGGAGGCGGGGTTCGAGATCGCCTCGGCGGAGGTCACCATGCTGCCCCAGAACACGGTCAAGCTGGACAAGGACGCTGCCAAGAAGGTGCTGCGCCTGATAGACGCGCTGGAGGAACACGAGGACGTCCAGGTGTAAAAAACAAATTACAAAAACCCCAACAAAAAATTCAGGTTTTTTACAAAAATTTAAGCGTAAAAAAACCCATTAAAATTTTGGGAGAAACC
>CAYPZH010000096.1:0-10880 GCA_964415205.1 uncultured Actinomycetota bacterium
AGGTCGCCCAGGGGGCCGAAGACGCACACGATGACCGCCAGCTCCATGGCCACGCCCAGGCTCAGCCAGTCGCGGTTCACGGTGAGGTATAGCACGTAGGCCGCGATGAACACGCCGGCCGTCCCGGCGATGAAACCCTCCCAGCTCTTGCCGGGGCTGATGCGCGGGGCCATCTTGTGCCGCCCCAGGGCCGAGCCGGCCAGGTAGGCCACGGCGTCCGAGATCCACACCATGACGATGACGGTGAAGGGCGCCGTCCACGGGATGCCCTCGTCCAAACCCAGCATGAGCACGAAATGGGCAAGGCAGAGTCCCACGAGCACTACCCCCAAGAGAGACACCGAGATGTCGGTGGTGGGGGAATCGGAACCGCGGCGGAAGATGCACCAGGCGAAGAGGACGGGGAGGTAGAGGGCCAGGGTCAGTGCCAGGGGGGCAAGGTCCTGGGAATCCCGCAGGAAGAAGGCGATCACCGGCAAGGCGCTGCCCACCGCCATGGAGAGCAGCATGGCGGGCTTAAAGCCGTGCCTGGAGAAGGTGGAGTAGAACTCCCACAGGCCTCCGAAGGCGATGAGGGAGATACCCACGGTGAAGGGGATCTCACCCCACCACAAGAGGATGACGATGATGAGCACCAGGACCACCGCGCTGACCACCCGTACGGCCAAGTCCGCGAAGCGCGAGGTCGCCGAGGCCTTCTCCTGGGCGCCGCCGGGCTCGCTCGCTTCCTCCTGCACCGGGTCAGACCTCCATCAGTTCCTTTTCCTTGACCTTGAGCATCTCGTCCGTCTCGGAGATGAAGCGGTCGGTGAGCTTCTGCGCCTCTTCCTGACCGCGGTGGAGGTCGTCCTTGGTTATCTCCCCCTCCTTCTCGAAGGCACGCAGGTCCTCGATGACGTCCCGGCGCACGTTGCGGATGGCCACCCTGCCCTCCTCGGCCTTGGCGCGCACCATCTTGATAAGTTCCTTGCGGCGTTCCTCGGTGAGCTTGGGTATGGGCAGGCGGATGACGTTGCCGTCGCTGACGGGGTTCACGCCCAGGTCCGCCTGCATGATGGCCTTCTCCACGTCCTCGATGACGCTCTTGTCGTAGGGGGACACCACCAGCAGTGTCGGCTCGGGAACGGCGATGGAGGCTATCTGGTTCAGCGGCGTCGGTGCGCCGTAGTAGTTCACGGAAACGCGGTTGAGCAACGAGGCGCTGGCCCGTCCCGTACGCACGGAGGAGAAATCGTCGCGTACGTGCTCCACCGTCTTTTTCATGCGCCGCTCCGCATCCTGCAGCACGTCGTCTAGCACCTCGCTACCTCCCTTCTCCCGCTTCCGACGCGACGATGGTCCCGATCCTCTCCCCGCACAACGCCCTGGTGATGTTGCCAGGAACGGTCATGTTGAAGACGATGATGGGGAGGCAGTTGTCCATGCACAGGGAGATGGCGGTTGCGTCCATCACCCGCAGTCCCTGCTGCAGGACCTCGATATAGTCTAGGGAGGCGTACATCACCGCCTCCGGGTTCTGCATGGGATCGGAGTCGTAAACGCCGTTGACCATGGTCGCCTTGAGGATGGCCTCCGCGCCTATCTCCAGCGCCCGCAGGGCGGCTGTGGTGTCGGTGGTGAAGTAGGGGTTTCCCGTCCCCGCCGCGAAGATGACGATGCGGCCCTTCTCCAGGTGGCGGATGGCGCGCCGCCTTATATAGGGTTCCGCCACCGACTGCATCTCGATGGCCGACTGCACCCGCGTGAACACGCCCTTTTTCTCCAGGGCGTCCTGGAGGGCGAGGGCGTTCATCACCGTGGCCAGCATGCCCACGTAATCCGCCGCCGCGCGGTCCATGCCCCGGGCGCTCGCGGCGATACCGCGGAAGATGTTCCCGCCCCCGACCACTATGGCCACCTGCACGCCGAGTTGGTTGACCGCGGCCAGTTCGTCGGCGATCACCCCTACCATCTCGGGATCGATACCGTAGTCGAAACGGCCCATGAAGGCCTCTCCGCTCAGCTTGATGAGGGCTCGCTTAAAACAGGGCCGGTTCTCTCTCTTCTCCTCCATGGCCATTCCCCCTTCCAGCCCCCGTTTTCGCAACCATCTCGTATAGTCTTCTATCCCGCGCCCGCCGTCACCTTCCGCGCGACGCGGGCGTCCGGCAGCCCGAACCCTCACCGGGCTCCATCTACTGCGCGGAAGTCTCTCCCACCTGGAAGCGAGCGAAACGGCTGACGACGATGTTCTCGCCCACGGCCGCGATGGTCCTCTTGACCAGCTCGCTGATGGTGATGTCGGGGTCCTTGACGAAGGGCTGGTCGAGCAGGCACACCTCCTCGAAGAACTTCTTCATGCGCCCTTCGACTATCTTATCGACCACCTTCTCCGGCTTTCCCTCATTGAGGGCGCGGCTGCGGTTGATCTCTCTCTCCTCGGCGAGGACGGCCTCGGGCACGTCCTCGGAGGAGACGTAAAGTGGCTTAGCGGCGGCGATATGCATGGCTATATCGTGCACCATGGCCCTGAAATCCTCGTTGCGGGCCACGAAATCGGTCTCGCAGTTCACTTCCAGCAAAACGCCGATGCGGTTATTGAGATGGATGTAGGAATCGACGATACCGTCGGCGGCCGTGCGGCCCGCCTTCTTCTGCGCCCCCGCCAGGCCCTTCTCCCTCAGGATGCGCATAGCCTTCTCGGAATCGCCCCCGGCTTCGGTCAGCGCCTGCTTGCAGTCCATGATGCCGGCCCCGGTGGCCTCCCTCAGTTCCTTTACATGTGCCGCGTTGATCTCCATCGTTCCTCCTTGCGAAATATATGCTCACGAGGTCGGCGGGCTTCAGTCCCCCACTTTCTCCCCTATCTGCTCCTCCGACTCCTTCTCGGCTTTTTTCCTCTCCTTCTCGGCCGCGGCGGCCTCGCGCGCCGCCTCCTCCTCCTCCTTGCGCTGCCTCGCCTGTAGGGCATCGCGTATCTGGAAGCCCTCCAGCACCGCGTTGGCGATTATCTTGCTGATGAGGTTGGCGGCGCGTATGGCGTCGTCGTTGCCGGGAATGACGAAATCCACCAGGTCGGGGTCGCAATTGGTATCCACCACCGCGATGACCGGTATCTCAAGCTTGCGGGCCTCCATGAGGGCGATATTCTCCTTGCGCGGGTCGATGATGAAAACGCCGCTGGGGAGCCTGTCCATATTGCGCAGCCCCTCGAGGTTGCGCCGTAGTTTGATCAAGCGGTGGCGCACCCGCGTCGCCTGCTTCTTGGGCATGTCCTCCAGTTCTCCCGAAGCCTCCATCTCCTCCAGTTCCTTGAGTTTCTCGATGCGCTTGCTGATGGTCGACCAGTTGGTCAGCGTCCCACCCAGCCAGCGGTTGGTTACGTAGGGCATCCCGCAGCGGACGGCGTTCTCCTTGATAGCCTCCTGGGACTGCTTCTTCGTTCCCACGAAGAGCAGCGTCCCGCCCCTCCCCACCATCTCGCGGATGAAGTTGTAGGCCACTTCTATGAGGGCCAGGGTCTGCTGCAGGTCGATGATGTAGATGCCGTTGCGCTCGGTGAAGATATACTTCTCCATCTTGGGGTTCCATCTCCGGGTCTGGTGTCCGAAGTGGACCCCCGCCTCGAGCAGGTGCTTCATGGATACTACGGTCATACTTCCTCCTTGGTTCTCCCTCCGGCCGCATCACGCCCTTGCCCGACCCCCGGGGGGGCACCCGGGCGAGAGTCCGCTGCCGTGTGTGATAGGCGGTCATAAAAAAATCCCGCCGCGTGCGGGCCTCCCAGCGCCTTTTCGTCGCCGCATCCCATGTTCCGGTTCGAGGCCCACCTCCTTACAATACATAAGCCAGGCGCCAGTTTTATATACTAGCACGGGTACTTTTCCCCCGGCAACCAGCCCTTGTGCAGCGAGGAGGCGTGCCGCCGGGGAGCGCAGGGAGCGTTGCGGGCGCTCCGGTCCCGGTCCGCGCAAGCGCAGGAGAAGGTACGTGGTCCGCGCAGCGAGAAGGCGTGGCGCGAGGAGGCGTAGACGGCACGGCGAACGCGAGCTGGACCGGCGCGGTGCGAGTAGTGGCCCGGCGTACATCTTGGGGTCAGAGCTTACTCGAGGAGAGCTCCGACCCCAAGAGGTCTGACCTTGCTAGCCGCAGTGCCTGACCTTAAGGGGTCAGACCTCCAAAGCGCCCTTTGCGCTGGTCAGCCTGCCCTTGAGGCGCAGGATGGCCTTGGTATGCATCTGGCATACCCGCGATTCCGTCACCCCCAGGACCTCTCCGATCTCTCGCAGGGTGAGGCCCTCGTAATAATAGAGGCTGATGACGATCTTCTCCCTCTCGGGCAGGCGGTTGATGGCCTCCGCCAGTATCCTCTTCATCTCCTCTATCTCGTAGGTCTTGGAGGGGTCCTTCACCCGCGAGTCCTCCAGGGTGTCCACCAGGCTGACCTTGTCCCCCTTGTCCCCCCCCACGTTCCATAGCTCGTCCAGGGCCACCAGGGAGATGAAGCTCATCTGCTGCAAAAGCTGGTGGTACTCGTCCAAGGAGACGCACATGTGCTTGGCCACTTCCTCGTCGCTGGGGAGGCGCTTTAGCTCGTTCTCCAGGGCGACGTAGGCCTTTTCCAGTTCCCTGGCCTTGAACCTGATGGAGCGGGGAACCCAGTCAATGGAACGCAGCTCGTCGATTATGGCGCCCTTGATGCGGGCGATGGCATAGGTCTCGAACTTGATCCCCCGTTCAGGATCGTATTTCTCGATAGCGTCGATGAGCCCGAAGATGCCGTAACTCACCAGGTCGGCGTATTCGATGTTCGGCGGAAGACCGGAGGATACCCGGCCCGCCACGTACTTCACCAGGGGAGCGTAGTTGAGGATCAGCTTCTCGCGGGATTCCTGCGACCCATCCTTCTTGAATTGCCTCCAGATCGCGCTAACGTCCTCTATCCCTTCCAATCTCGCTCCTCTTTTATAAAAGTCTACCGTGTTCAACATTCTCCTTATCTCGGTTAAAAGATGCTGCTCTTTTGCCGAGCATTACGCGCGGGGGTGGGTCCGGAAAAACACCTCTTTGAGCTGACCTTTGCTAAGATGAGTATATATCTGGGTTGTTGATAAATCAACGTGACCCAGCAGCTCCTGGACGGTTCTCAGGTCTGCCCCCCCCTGCAGCATGTGAGTGGCGAAAGTGTGGCGCAGCGTGTGTGGGCTGATCCTTTTTCCCCCCTCCAGGCCGCGGAAAAAGCGCTCCACCACCCGGCGGACCCCGCGGTCACTGAGCCTACCCCCTTTCACGCTCAGGAAGAGAGGATCGCCGTCACCTTCGCCCGCAGTCGCGCCGGCGGCCAGGACGGGCCTTTCCGTTTCCACGTAGTCTGCCACGAGCTGTCGCGCCGCATCGTGCACCGGCAGTACGCGTTCCTTTCGCCCCTTACCGAGAACTCTCACCTCCCCTCTCTCAAGATCGATGTCCTTTATGTCCAGGGCGGCCAGCTCCCCCACGCGCATACCCGTGGCGTAAAGGAGCTCGACCAGGGCCAGATCCCTCAAGGCAGTGCCGTATAAGCGCTTTCTCTGCCTCGCCTCCGCCTCGTCAACCTCATCGTGGCGCAGCACCCTGGGGAGCCTGCGGTCACGCCGCGGCGGCGACAGGGCCGATGCGGGGTCGCTCTCTAGGTATCCTCGCCTCACCAGGTAACGGAAATATCCGCGTACCGCCGATGACCGCCTGGCCACCGTAGAGCGGGAGTAACCCCTGGTCTGCAGGTTGGCGAGGTAGCGGCGCAGCAGCCGGTGGTCGATATCCTTGTAGTCAGCTACTTGCGCGCGGGAGCAGAACCGCTCGAAAAGAAGCAGGTCACCCCGGTAGGCGCGGACGGTCTCGGGAGATACGTTGCGCTCGATCTCGAGAAACCTCAGGTATTCCGCCATGGTATCGCGCATTCGCTTTTCCCCTTGGCACAGAGCAAGCTGTTAAATACTTATATAATTTTATATTAAAAGTTATTATTGTCAAGAGTTGATTATTTTGTTGAATATATATCTTATTGTGCTTATATTTAATTCATGGGCAAAGAGGGGTTTCAACACGGGCGAAGGAGGCCGGCCTCCCTCCCGGGAGTCGTCGCATTTGAAGGTATACGAGGCGCTCGACCACACGCCCTTGTCTCGGCTTTCCAAGCCGAAAGGTCCTGAGAGCAGCCGGCCTCTTACCGGTTCCCGCGACATGCGGGGTCACAGAGCAGGCGGTAAAACCCTCCCGCCTCCTCCGTAACCCATCCCTTAAGGGACATAGCGGCTAGGCAGGCCAGGACCTCCCCCGGCGGTTTCCCGCTGCGCGCCGCCAGCCAGTCCAGGCGGTGCGCCTCCCCCCGCAGCAGCTCTATGCAAGCGGATTCGCCGGCGGTAGGCTGAGCCCATGCGGCCGATGCCCCCGTGTCCATATCCCGCGGCATGCAAGAAAAAGGCAGCTCCTCGCAGATGTCCGCTACATCCATGACCAGTTTGGCCCCCTTCTGGATGAGCGCGTTGGTGCCCCGGGAGAGAAGGCTGCCGATGGGCCCGGGTACCGCCATGACCTCCCTGCCCTCCTCAAGCGCCATGTCCGCGGTGATCAAGGCGCCGCTCTTCTCGCCCGCTTCCACCACCACCACGGCATGGGACATCCCTGCGATGATGCGGTTGCGATGTGGGAACCTCCACGGCAGCGGGTCATCCCCCGGCGGGTACTCGCTGACCACGCATCCCGATGAGGCTATGCGCCGCAGCAGGCCCGCGTGCGCGGGGGGATAGGCCCTGTCGATACCGCATCCGAGCACGGCCACGGTGAAACCCCCCGCCCTGAGGCAGCCCTGGTGTGCCTGACCGTCCACGCCGTAGGCGGCACCGGATACCACCACCACCCCTCTGCGTGCGAGCTCCCCGCCCAGGGTCTCAGCGGCCCAGCGGCCGTAGCTGGAGGCCCTGCGCGCCCCCACAACGGCGACGCAAGGGGCGTCCGCCGGCAGATCTTCTCCTCTGACGAAAAGAAGGGCCGGGGGGTCATAGATTGAGGCCAGCATGGAAGGGAAACCTCCCAGCCGGGGCGTTACCACCCTGATGCCCCTCTCGTTCAGGCCCGCGAGAATGCGCGAGGGCTCACAGCTGCTGCAGTGGGCTTTCCAGGCCGCCGCCCTCTCCGCCCCCACCAGCGCACACGCCCTCTCCCCTCCCGCCTTCAGTATCTCCCAAAGCTCCCTCGCCCCTCCCGCGAGCTGCAGGAGGCGCGGTAACGCCAGCGGGCTCATCCCCGGAAGGCACGCCAGTGCCGCCCTATACGCCGTGTCCACATCCCACCTCCCTCACTACCGCGGACCCCCACATGCGTTCCAGCGAGCGGTACTGCACCGCTTCCGCGAGGTCCGCCACCGTCACTTTCTCCCGGCCCGCGAGGTCGGCGATGGTCCTGGCCACCCTAAGACAGCGGTCGAACCCGCGGGCGGTGAGACCCAGCCGGTCCGCGGCTGCATACATGAACCTCTTCTCCTCGTCCCCGAGGCGGCAGGCGGCGCGCAGGCGCACCAGGTCGGCGTGGGAGTTGGCGGCTGTCACTTCCCCCCATCTCTGTATCTGGCGTTCCCGCGCCTCCATCACCCTCTCGCGTACACGTGCAGACGTCTCCCCTGCCGGCAGCTCCACCAGCTCGCGGGGGGGCAGGCGCGGCACCTCCACCTGCAGGTCGATGCGGTCCAGAAGGGGGCCGGATACGCGGTGGTAATAACGCCTCACCTCCGACGGCGAACAGGAACAGGGCCTCTGCTCATCGCCGAGGAACCCGCACGGGCAGGGGTTCATCCCCGCCACAAGCAGGAAGCGCGCCGGAAAACTGGTGCAGACGAGGGAGCGCGATATGGTGACGGAGCCCGTCTCCATGGGCTGGCGCAGCACCTCCAGTGCGTCCCTGCGGAACTCGGGCAGCTCGTCCAGGAAGAGCACGCCTCTGTGGCTCAGGGTGATCTCTCCCGGCCGGGGGAAGGCGCGACCGCCCCCCACCAGCCCCACGTGGGATATGGAATGGTGGGGGGCGCGGAAGGGTGGCCTTCTCGAAAGTGACCTGCCGGGGTCGAGCATTCCAGCCACGCTGTGGATGCTCGCCACCTCCAGCATCCCGTCCCCGTCCAGGGGAGGCAGGATACCAGGCAACCTCGCTGCGAGCATGGATTTTCCCGAGCCGGGAGGGCCGATGAGGATGAGGTTATGAGACCCGGCTGCGGCTATCTCCAGGGCGCGTTTTGCATGCAACTGCCCCTTTACCTCGGACAGGCAGGGATAATCATCGCCGCTGTCCTCCTGTGCATCGGGAGGCGGTTGCTCTATTGGCTCACCTTGCAGGTACTGCAGGGCCTCGTTGAGGGTACCCACCCCGGTGACCTTTATCCCCTCGATGTGGGCCGCCTCGCGCAGGTTCTGCCGGGGCACGATCATCTCCGTCCTTCCCTGCCGGCGCGCCCATAAGGCCATGGCCAGGGTGCCCCGCACCCCCCTCACCCTACCGTCCAGCGCCAGCTCCCCCACCACCAGGCGGCCCTCGAGCGCCTCGGGCCTGATGCTGCCGGAGACGGCCAGGATGGCCAGGGCTATGGGCAGGTCGAGGTTCGACCCCTCCTTGCGCAGGTGCGCCGGGGCGAGGTTGACCGTGATGAGCTGGCGGCAGAAGAGCAGTCCCGAGTTGGCCACCGCGGCCTTGATACGGCGGTAGCTCTCACGCACCGCCGGATCCGGCAACCCCACCATGTAGATGCCGGGGAGGCTCCCGGTGGTGTTCACCTCCACCTCCACCCTGACCACCTCCATCCCCAGGATGGAGCAGCTGTCCACGCGGGAGAACATATCATCACCTCCTATACAAGTTATTCATATTGTATAAGTTGGTGATGACAAGCGGGGACGCAAGCGCGTGAGTCGGGACTTCGCCTTAACGGAGGCAATAGGGCAATCGCTTGCCCGTCGCGTGATATGCGTAGCATTCCCTGTACCTGCCGCGCCGCTCGCACTTCTTCTTTGTGCAGGGACAGTCCTCCCTGCAGGGGGGGACAGAATCCGCGTTCGCCAGGTACTCGCGCCAGGCCGGTGACTCGAGCCGCTTATCGGCCTTGCGCTTTTTCTCCTTCATCCCCGCCCTTTCCCCGTTCTACAGGAACAATGGTCCTTGAGGTCAGGGGCGGGCGGTCTCGGCGTAGGCGCGGCGGCCGGACAGCCAGGTGATTAGCAGGGCTAGGGCCAGGAAGGCG
This sequence comes from uncultured Actinomycetota bacterium, assembly GCA_964415205.1. Classification (GTDB taxonomy): domain Bacteria; phylum Actinomycetota; class Geothermincolia; order Geothermincolales; family RBG-13-55-18; genus SURF-21. The sequence continues at coordinate 9,245 of CAYPZH010000096.1, forward strand.
GGGAAGGCCCACCAGTACCTGCCCAGGAAGTCCCAGGCGCCCGAGATGTAACCGCGGCTGGAGAGGAACCACAAAACGACGGGGGTACTGGACCCCAGGATGATGAAGTTGGAGATGAGGGACGCCCACATCCCCCGCAGGCCGACTCGCCGCGCCATCTTGGCATCCGGGTAGCACAGGGCCAGGAGCAACGCGGCGCCCAGCACCCCCAGCACGACCAGGGCCACGGTGGAGTTGTCGTAACTCACCCACATGGCGACAAGGGCGAAGATAAAGAAAGCCCCCAGCGCAAGTACCGCGAACACCACCTTGCGCAGCAGGGATATCAGTGCCAGCTTTAATACGGACGGCGGGCGTTGCACCCTGACGCGCCTGATCTCCTCCTCGTATACGAAGGCGTCCTCCTCTTCCGGCACGGCGTTGAGGTCGCGCTCGCAGTTGAAGCAGTACTCGTCGCTGTCCAGGTTGTTCCTCCCGCACCACGGGCAGGGTTTCATGTTCCCTCTACTCCCGGCTATATCCGCAACCGTTCTCTTCAGGGTGCTGGCGGGAATCGTCCCAGCTCCGGGACTCCACGCGGGATCCCGCCGCGCCGCAACCCGATCCATCCAGGCGGGCGCTCAAGACTCCCCGGCCTCGAAAGCGTCCTTCACGTGGACTATTTTCCATGCGGGCCCGCTCTTGAGCAAGGCGATGACGTCGAAGCGGCACCCCCTCGCTGTTACATCCTTCGCGTCGAGGTAATGGGAAGCCGCCCGCGCCAGGCGGCCCCGGCGCCTTTCGTCCACCGCCCCCAGTGCTTCCTCGATGTCCCCTCCGGAGCGCGTTTTCACCTCGCAGAAGACGACTGTCCCGCGCCTGCTGGCTACGATGTCCACTTCCCCGTAAGGACAGCGATAATTCCTATCCATGATACGATAACCCTTGCGCTTGAGGAAGGAGCAAGCCGCATCCTCCCCCGCCATGCCCAGCTCCCGGTTTGACACTTCCGCTCCCCTCGACGCGCATGCTCCCGGCCGGGAGCCGTACCCGCCATCACCCATGACTACAGCAGAAGGCAGTGACAAGCAGGACCTTGAGCGCTTCCCGCAGGCGGCCGGACGTCCTGCGCGACGGGGCGGATTCAGGCTGTCTATCCCGGCCGGGCAAGACGTCTGCCTCAATCCCCTTCCCCCAGCGCCATCTCCATCTGCAGCACACCGTGGAAGGAAGAACGGTGGCACGGAGTGGGGCCATGGGCGGTCAGGGCCCTGAGGTGTTGCGGGGTCCCGTAGCCCTTGTTGCTCTCGAACCCGTATTGCGGGTAGCGCAGAGACCAGTACCACATGAGCTGATCCCGGATCACCTTGGCCAGGATGGACGCCGCGGCGACACTGCGGCAGGCACTATCGCCGTGCGTGATGCTCCACTGCGGGATATCCAGCCCCTCGATGCGGTAGTGATCCACCACCACGAGGTCGGGGGCGGGGTCGAGCGAGAGCACGGCCTCGCGCATGGCGGCCATGTTCGCGGCCTGCAAGCCGAACGCGTCGATATCGCGCGGCGCCACGCACGCGAACGACCACGCCAGGGCGGCCGCGGTGATGCGTGAGAAGAACTTTCTCCTCGCGGAGGGAGTAAGCTGCTTGGAATCGGT
>CAYPZH010000097.1:0-10706 GCA_964415205.1 uncultured Actinomycetota bacterium
GAAGCCCTTCTGCGCTGCCACCTGCCGGGCCATAAAAGGGAGGGGATGCAAAGGGGAGGGGCGAAGCCCCTCCCCTTTGGAGTTACCTTAACCTACATCATGCCCGGGGGCATGCCGCCTCCCGGCATCCCCATGCCGCTGCTCTCTTCCGGCTTCTCCGCAACCACCGCTTCGGTGGTCAGCAGCAGGCCGGCGATGGAGGCAGCGTTTTGGAGGGCGGAACGGGTGACCTTGGCGGGGTCGATGATGCCTTCCTTCATCATGTCCACGTAATCGCCGTTGATGGCGTTGAAGCCCTGGCCTTTCTTCAGGCTCTTGACCTTCTCGACCACCACGGATCCTTCGGCGCCCGCGTTGTTGGCGATCTGGCGCAGCGGTTCCTCGAGGGCGCGCCTTACGATCTCGGCGCCCGTCTTCTCGTCGCCGTCGAGGCTGTCGGTCTTGATGGACGCCACCGCGTTCACCAGCACTACGCCGCCTCCGGCCACGATCCCCTCCTCCACGGCGGCCTTTGTCGCCGAGAGAGCGTCCTCGATGCGGTGCTTCCTCTCCTTGAGCTCCACCTCGGTGGCGGCCCCGACCTTGATCACGGCCACGCCGCCGGAGAGCTTGGCCAGGCGCTCCTGTAGCTTCTCGCGGTCGAACTCGGAGTCGGAGCGTTCGATCTCGGACTTTATCTGATTGACGCGGCCCTTGATGTCTTCCGCCGCACCTGCGCCCTCTACTATGATGGTCTCTTCCTTGCTCACCTTGACCTGACGTGCCTTGCCCAGCATGTCCAGGGTGACGTTCTCGAGCTTGATCCCCAGCTCCTCGCTGATGGACTGGCCGCCGGTGACGATGGCTATATCCTGCAGCATTGCCTTGCGCCTGTCTCCGAAACCGGGGGCCTTGACCGCGGCGGACTGAAAGGTGCCGCGGATCTTGTTGACCACCAGGGTCGCCAGGGCCTCGCCCTCAACGTCCTCGGCGATGATCAGGAGCGGCTTGCCCGCCTGCATGACCTTCTCGAGCACGGGCAGGAGATCGGCGATGGCGCTGATCTTCTGGTTGGCGATGAGGATGTAGGGGTCGTCGAGCACCGCCTCCATGCGCTCCGGGTCGGTCACCATGTAGGGGGAGAGGTAGCCTTTGTCGAACTGCATGCCCTCGACGACCTCGAAATTCATCCCGAAGGTCTGGCTCTCCTCGACGGTGATGACGCCGTCCTTACCCACCTTGTCCATGGCGTCGGCGATGATTTCGCCGACCTCGTCGGAATCGGCGGAAATGGCGGCCACGCGCGATATCTCCTCCTTGGTCTCCACTTCCTTGGAGTTCTTCTTGATGTCCTTCACCACCATCTCCACGGCCTTCTCGATGCCGCGCTTCAGGGCCATGGGATTGGCCCCCGCGGCCACGTTGCGCAGGCCTTCGCGCACGATGGCCTGGGCCAGGACGGTAGCGGTGGTGGTGCCGTCTCCGGCGACGTCGTTGGTCTTGGTCGCGACTTCCTTAGCGAGCTGCACGCCGCAGTTCTCCCATACGTCCTCCACCTCGATCTCACGGGCGATGGTCACGCCGTCGTTGGTGATCACGGGGGCGCCGAATTTCTTCTCCAGCACCACGTTGCGTCCCTTAGGACCGAGCGTCACCTTGACCGTGTTCGCTAGCTTGTTCACGCCTTCCTCGAGCAAGCGACGTGCTTCCTCGTCGTACATTATCTCCTTGGCCATTTTCTCATTCTCCTCCTTATAAGAGATTTATCCCCTGCAGATGCCTGCCTACTTCTTTTTCTTTTCCTTCTCGACCACGGCGAGAATGTCGCGCTCGCTGAGGATGAGGTGTTCCTCTCCCCCTATCTTGACTTCCGTTCCGCCGTACTTGGAATAGATGATCGTGTCTCCCTCCTTGACCTCCAGGGGTACGTACTTGCCGTCCTCCCATCTGCCGGGACCGACCGCTATCACCGTCCCCTCCTGCGGCTTTTCCTTGGCGGTGTCGGGAATCACCAGCCCGGACGCTGTCTTTTCCTCGCCCTCTCCCGGCTTCACGATCACCCGATCGCCCAAAGGCCTCAGTTTCATCTACACATCCCTCCTATCCTCGTTCTTTCCTGTACACGGACAACCCGGCGATCTTAACACCCTTGCACTCAAGACTACAGAGTGTTATCACTCACCGGATTAGACTGTTAGCACTCATGATACCTGAGTGCTAAACCAGAGAGTAGTACATCCCGCAAGAAAAATCAATAGCTTTTTCTCAGGGTCAGGAGCTGACCCCGAGTGGGAGGAAGGCGGAGGCGTCGACGTCCAGGGGAGCGATGTCCCCGGCCGCGAGCATGCGCCACCCCAGCGAGGCGACCATGGCGGCGTTGTCCGCGCACAGGTCCAGGGGCGGGTAGAAGAGCTCCGTACCCCGCTCCTTAAGTGCCTCCCCGAGCCTGGCGCGCAGATAGGAGTTGGCGGCTACCCCCCCAGCCAGGACCACCCTGTCCACCCCCGTCTCCGCGACCGCCCGAACTATCTTATCCACCTGGACCTCCACCACCGCGGCCTGAAATGATGCCGCTATGTCCTCCACCGGCGGCTCCTCCCCTCTCTCCCGTAGTCTCCTCACGTGGTTGATGACCGCCGTCTTAAGCCCCGAAAGGGAGAAGTTATAGGTGCCGTCACGCAGGAGGGCGCGGGGGAACTGCACCGCCTCGGGATTTCCTCGCGCGGCGACGCGGTCGATGACTGGGCCCCCGGGATAGCCCAGGCCCAGGAACCTGGCGATCTTGTCGTAGGCCTCCCCCGCCGCGTCGTCCAGGGTCTCTCCCAGCACGCGGTAGCTGCGGTGGGCAGGCATATGCGCCAGCAGGGTATGGCCACCCGAGACCACGAATGCCACTAGGGGCGGCTCCAGCTGGGGAAAATAAAGTAAATTTGCATAGATATGCGCTTCCAGGTGATTGACGGCCAGGAGCGGGATGCCCAGGGCGAAGGAGATGGCCTTGGCGGCGGTCATCCCCACCATCAAGGCCCCGATCAGCCCCGGTCCCCTGGTGACCGCGACCCCCGCCAGGTCGTCGAGCTCCGCGCCGGCGAGCGAAAGCGCCTCACGGACGGCGGGAAGCAGTGCCTCCAGGTGGGCGCGGCTGGCCAGCTCCGGCACCACGCCGCCGTAGCGGGCGTGCAGGTCGGCCTGGGAGGATATGACCAGTGACAGCACCTCGCTCCCACCGCGCACCACCGCTGCCGAGGTCTCGTCGCAGGAGGTCTCGATGCCCAGAACCATGCCTCGCTCATTCACAGGCATCGCCGTACCTCCCTCTAAGCTCCTCGAGCAGGACGCGGTATTCGGGCGCCGTTATGTCCTCCGTCCACATGATGAGCGCGTTCTCCAGGTTGTCCAGGTAGTAGTGCTTCCTCTCTCCCATGATCTGGAAGCCGAACCTGGAATACAACTCTATGGCCTCCCGGTTCGACTTCCTCACCTCAAGGGTGAGAAAGCGCGCCCCCATCTCTTGCGAACCTTCGATGAGAGCGAGCAGCAGCCGCGACCCCAACCCGCGGCGGCGCAGTTCTTTTCTCACCGCCAGGGTCATTACGTGGGCCTCGTCGATGATGAGCAGGGTGCCGCCGTAACCGGCAAGGGCGCCATCGCGGCGGGCCACCAGGTAGCAAACCTCCCTCTTCTCCAGCTCGTGCAGGTACATGCCCCTGGTCCACGGGCTGGAGAACGACTCCGACTCAAGGACCATGACCTCGTCCAGGTCCGCGGACTCCATCTTCCGAAGCGTCAGCAATACCCCGCCCCTTTTTCTCCCGCGCTCCTCTCGCGCGCGTCCGGGCGCCTTATGTACAGGGGAAGCAGCGCCACGGGGTCCACCATCTCACCGCGCCCGTACGCGAGGCGGCATAACTCCGCCAGCGCTTCCGCCCGCGGATACTCGCCCGTAGCCCTCTCCATGCCCTCCGGCCAGACGCCGCCATACTCGTCAATGCCGCTACCCACCCCGACAACCCCGCCTCCCTCCTCCTCCATCCAGGCAGCGAGCGAAAGGGCGGCCTCGGCTGGCGGGCCAACGCGTGCCTCAACCAGCACGCGGGGATAGCCGTTCTCGAGGCGGTAGAGGGCATGATATACCTCTCCCCTGCGGGCGTCGATGGCCGCGAAAACCGCCCGCGCCTCCTTCCCTACCCCCGCCGCGTTGACCATGAGGCTGTCGGGAGCCACCAGGGGAACAGCGAGCACCGAGGCCAGCACCTTGGCCGCGGTCACCGCCACCCTGACCCCGGTGAACGAGCCGGGGCCCCTGCCGACCCCGAGCAATCCCAGATCCCGGGGGGATATCTGCGCCTCCGACATCAGCTCGCCCGCCGCGACGAAGAGGCGGGACACGCGCGACGCGCCCGCCACCTCGCGCTGCAGGGTGCCGCCGGGTCCGTCCAGCGCCAGCACCCCGCGCGGGGCGGATAGGTCCAGGGCCATGAGCCAGGCGTTATCCATCCCCATGCACTATCCCTCCCGGGAGAGCCGCCAGCGAACGCTGCCTCCACGAGGCGCCCCGTGGAGTGAATACCACGCTCCTGTCGTCCTCTCCCGCGCCGAAGAAGAACGCTATCTCCAGCCGTTCCTCGCCGAAGAATTCGCGCGCCCGGTCGCCCCATTCCACCAGAAGAACGCCTTCCGAGTCCAGGTATTCCTCCACCCCGATGCCCCTAAGGTCCGCGGGTCCATCCAGGCGGTAGAGGTCAAGGTGATAAAGGGGCATGATGCCTTTGTACTCACGCATGAGGGTGAAGGTCGGGCTGGTGACCTGTTGCGCTATCCCCAGCCCGTGCGCCACACCCTGCGCAAAACACGTCTTTCCCGCTCCCAGCTCACCATCGAGGAGCACTACGTCGCCGGGGCGTAGCAGGCAGGCTAGAGCTTTCCCCAATCCCCGCGTCTCCTCGGCGCTATGTGTTATGAACCCCGTGCTTTGGGGCGTTTTCTCACTCACCTTGTAGTTACCTCCCGCCGCAGCTACGGCCCTCCTTATCATATTAGTCGAAGCGGGCGCCAGACTTGAAGTGCGGCCGGGGTCGTTGCCGGACATCGGACAGAGGAAATGCGCTTCGTACCGTACGCGGGATTATACCATCCACATATGCACCTGCAACGTTTCGGGCACTTTGAGGTTGCCGCGCTGCGTTAGCTGCACTCACTTCGCTCGCAATGACGTCGTCCGGGGGTATGCCCGCCTTGTGATATCGCTTCCGCTGCGCTCGCTTCACTCGCGATGACGTCGCCCTGGCTTTGCGCCCTTTTCGGCTACAGGAGGCTTTTTCTCTCAGAACAGGCCCATCTGTTCCGGTTCACGCTCGGGCTGTGCTTCGGCCTGCGCGGGGGTTCCGGACTCTTCCTGCCAGCGCACCCTCTCGGAATCCAGGTGCTCGCGCAGCCTCTGGAAGTCCTCGATCAGGGTGCTCTTCAGGGGAGGCTTGTGCAGCGCCGCCGCGGGATGGAAGAGCGGGACGTATGCCAGGCCTCCCCTGCGCGTCAACTTGCCGTGCAGCTGGGTTATACCGGTGTTCGTGGCAAGCAGCGTCTTGGTGGCGTGGTTGCCCAGGGTACAGATGATGCGCGGTCCTATTAGCTCGATCTGCTTGAAGAGGAACGGCGTGCAGGCAGCCAGCTCCTCAGGCTGGGGGTCGCGGTTCTCGGGCGGACGGCACTTGAGGGTATTGGCTATGTAGACCTGCGAACGCTGCAGGCCGATGGAGGCTAGAAGCTGGTCCAGGAACTGTCCCGCAGGCCCTACGAAAGGTATGCCCTGCCTGTCCTCGTGAAAACCGGGGGCTTCCCCAACGAACATGACCTCCGCACGCTCGTCTCCCGCGCCCAGCACCAGGTTGGTGCGTGTCTTTCCCAGGGGACAGCGCTGGCAGTCTCTTATCGCCTTGTAGAGCTCGCTTATGGTGGAGGCCTCTCGCCAGTCTTCCGACATGGTCTCACCTAATGGGAGCAGCTGCTGCAGCTGGTCGAGGTGCAGGAACTGCAGGCGGATGACCCGGCCGAGGAGCGAAAGTCCCCGGAAGAGGGGCTCCCGCTCTTGAACCCGAAGTCCGACACGAGCTTTCTTATCTTCTTATTCCCGCACGAGGCGCAGCACTCGGCCTCGTCCGACATGCTGCGCGCGAAATGCTCGAACTTTTCGCCGCAGGCCTCGCACTCGTATTCATAAAAAGGCACGGTTTCCACTTCCTTTCACCTTTTATGCTTATCATTGTAAACACACGGTGCGGGGGTGGGCAACGTATTGCGTCATCCCTTTGACCGCCGTATATCCATCCGGTATTGATCGCGGGGCCCCTCCCTCGCTGGTTGCCGTTAGCCATGCGATGAAGCGTATGCCGCAGAGGCGGCGCGGTGTGGGCCGGCAAGGCAACGGACTGTTGCGCATACAACCTGTTTGTGACAATGTTTTTCCAAAGCACCGTAAGCGGACGAAGACGGACAGCGGATGAAAAAGTCCTCTGGCGAACTGATAGAGGAGGCGGCCCCCAGGAGGATCTGGCCCCTGGTGGTCATCGCCCTTGCCGTAGGTGCCTACTTCAGCTCTACCCTTTTCCTGAGCAGGATACCTTACTTCTCCGACATCAAGAACTATTATTATCCCGCCTGGACCTATTTCTCGCGGTCCTTCCACGCCGGAGGGCCGTCCCTGTGGTGCCCGGGCATATACTGCGGCTTTCCCCTCTTCGCCGACAGCGAGATGGGGCTCTTCTACCCCCTGAACCTCTTGTTCCTCCAGTTTCCCGCCACGGCGGGGTTCAACCTCTCCCTCGTCCTTCACTACCTCCTGGCGGGGTTGTTCACCTTCCTCTACTGCCGGCGCATCCGCCTCAGCCGTCCCGCGTCCCTCTTCGTCTCCATCCCCTTCGTCCTCGGCGGATTCTTCCTCTCCCACGTGGTGCACCCAAACGCCGTGGCCACCGCGGCCTGGATGCCCTTTTTTCTCTACTGCCTGGAGAGGGCCCTGGACGAGAAGAGGGCCTCGTTCTATCTCGCGGCGGGAGGCGTGCTCGGCCTGCAGTCCACATCCGGTTTCCTCATGCTCCCCCTCATGGAAGTGATCATGGCCTTTTTTTACCTGCTCTTCCACCCGTCGCACCGGGTGGAGGGACGCCGGGGATCCGTCCTGCGCGCCATGGGATGGTTTGCGCTCGCCGTGGTGCTTGGTGCGGGCCTGGGCATGCTGCAGAACCTGCCCACTTACAACCTGGTGCAGAACTCTTACCGCGCCGGCGGGCTCTCCCGGGAGGTCTCCAACATCGGCAGCCTGCCCACGGTGCAGCTGGCTGGAGCGGTTTTCCCCCGCCTGTTCGGTAACGGCCTGGCGCAGGGCGGTTACATAGGGGGGTGGACCTTCGAGGAGACCTACTCCTATATCGGCATCCTGCCGCTTCTCTTCGCCCCCGCCGCGCTGTTCAAGCCGCGGCGCTGGCACGCGGCTTTCTTCTTCTGGGCCGGTGCGGCATCGCTGCTCCTGAGCCTCGGCGACCGGGGCCTGCTGTGGCCTCTGCTACGCCTGCTGCCCGGGTTCAACGTCCTCAAGGGCTCCAGCCGGTTTATCCTCATCTTCAACCTCGCGGCGCTCATCCTCGGCGGCATCGGCTTCGACCGCTGGCGCGAGGGACGGTTGACAGAGCGCATGCGTTCGCGGCTCGTGCGTTTCTGGCTCATCACCGCCGCCGTTGCGGCGGGGTTGATAGGCCTCTTCGTGCTCTTATACCACCTAGATGTCTCTGGCTTCCGCGGCCTGGCGGAGTCGGTCGTCCGCCCTTTCATGAGCGGGATAAGGGCTACTCCGCAGAAGTTCGTGGGAGGAGTTTTCGATTTCTTCTCCGCCCTCCGCCTCGATATCCTGGTGCCCCTGGTCATCCTGTTCCTCTTTCTGCTCCTGGTACGCAACCGGGAGGCGCAGAGGGGCCCCAACCGGCTCACGGCGGGAGTGGCGGTCTTCATCGCCGTCATAGACGTCTTCATCTTCGCCAGCTTCGTGATGAAGCCGGTGCAGCGCGCCCAGGTGGAATACCGGCCGGAGGTCATAGACTTCCTGCAGGACAACAGCGCTAACGGCAGGGTCGCGCTGATCAAGGAGCCTGGCGTGGACCGGGGCGAGTTCTCTCTTGCCTCCAACCAGCTGCTCCCCTACGATCTCGAGGACGCCTTCGGGTTCTCCACCATACCTCCCGCGCGCCTGGACCGCTTCCTCGGGCTGGTGAACAACAAGACCACCACCCCGGCCCTGCAACTGCTCGGGGTTACACTACTGCATAGCGACCTGGTGCGCATCAAGGGCATGCCCTACGACCTGTCCATGCCCTATCTCCTCCCCGGAGGTACGGGACTTAACCGCTATCTCTTCCCGGAAGACACCGAGGGCAAGGAGCTGCGTTTCCTCCTGGACGGCGGCATCCTCGAGGGCGGGGTCTCGGGCCGCATATATTTCAAACTGTACTCCATCGCCCACGGGCGAATACGCGAACACTCCCTGCTCATGCTGGAGAAGGAAGCGGGAAGCGGCGGATACCTCCTCGAGGTGATAGACGGAGAACAGTCCGCATCCTTCAGGGAGACAAACTTCAAATCCCCCGGGTACAGCCAGGGGCGCGCCGCCCTGGAGATAAAGGCACCGCTGGACCGCCTGGGAGAGGCTGACGAGATCATCGTGGCTACGGCCTGCGAAGGAAGCATGCGGGGAACGCGCCTCGCCGCCGTGAGCGTCCTCGACGAGGACGGCCGGGGATTGCCGCTGGGCGCATGGCCGCTGATCTATTCCGATGGCGAACACGCCGTTTACGAGGTTCCCGATGCGCTTCCCCGCGCCTTCGCGGTCACCGACGCCGTATGGGCAGCTGACTGGAGAGAGGCCGTCGACCTCACCTGGTACGAAAGCTTTTTTCCTGCCCGGGTTGTCCTGGTCGAAGGAGAGGTCGACGCCGCTACGCGCGAAGCGGTCAACTCGCTTGGAGGCCTGGGGAAGAATACGCGCGTCGTGGTGGAGTCGGAAAGCGACGACCGCGTGGAGCTGTCCACCTCAGGCGACAGTGACGCCGTCGTCGTCGTATGCACTGATTACCTGCCGGGATGGAGCGCGCGCATAGACGGGGAGGAGGCCGGGCTTTTTTCCGCTTACGGCATCTATAACGCCTTCTACCTGCCTGCGGGCGAACACCGTGTAGAGATGACCTACCGCGCTCCAAGCCTCGCGGCGGGGACATTGTTATCGGCGCTCTCGCTTTTCGCGGGCCTTGTGCTCTTCGCCCTCTTGTGGAGGAAGGAGCGCGGGGCCACGGCTGCCGAGCGGGAGGGAAGGCCCGCCTTCCCCGCGCCCGACAGCGGGGGGATAAGCGCCTTCTTCCCCTGTTACAACGATTCCTCCACCCTGCGGGACCTGATAGAGAAGGCCCTGGTGGTCCTGGATGATATCGCTGACGACTACGAGGTGATCATCGTGGATGACGGCAGCTCTGACGGCTCGGGCGAGGTCATCGACGCTCTTGCCGCCGCGTACGACAGGGTGCGCGTGGTCCGCCACGACCGCAACCGCGGATACGGCGCCGCCTTGCGCAGCGGCATCAAGACCTCGACCATGGAATGGGTGTTCTACACAGACAGCGATGGCCAGTACGACGTGGATGAACTGCGCCGCCTGCACCGCTTGAGCGGCGCCGCCGACGTGGTCAACGGCTTCAAGCGCAGCCGCAGCGACCCCTGGTACCGCATCTGGCTCGGCTCGTCCTACAACGCGCTAATCCGGCTCATCTTCGCCATCCCCATCCGCGATACCGACTGCGATTTCCGCCTCATGCGCGGAGACCTCGTGCGCGGGCTGGACCTGCGCTCCGAGGGTGGGGCCATCTGCGTGGAGATGGTAAAGGGACTGCAGGCGGCCGGCGCCACCTTCGCCGAGACGCCGGTGAGCCATTATGCCCGCGTGGAGGGAAAGAGCCAGTTCTTCAGGCTGAACAATCTGGTTGTCATGGGCGGGGAGCTTGCGTCATTATGGTGGAGGCTGATGAAAAGAGGTGAGGTCTAGCGTGGACGGGGCGGAGCCGCTCCCTGACTATTATAGGGGCAAGAGGGTCCTCGTGACCGGAGGGATCGGCTTTATCGGCAGCAATCTGGTGCGGCGGCTGGTGCGCATGGGCGCCAACGTCACCGTGATCGACGCTTGTTTCCCCGACCAGGGGGCCAACCTCTTCAACCTCAGGGACGCCCTGGACCGGCTGGTGCTGGTGGTGGCGGACATCGGCTCCACGGACGAGATCTCCAGCTATATCGTGGACCAGGAGGTCGTGTTCAACCTGGCATCCTGTATCAGCCACATCGCCTCCCTGCACAACCCCCTGCAGGACCTGGAGCGCAATTGCGCCAGCCAGCTGCGCTTCCTCAACTCCCTCATCGAGTTGAGCCCCGGGGCACGCGTCGTCTATACCGGTTCCCGCAGCCAGTACGGGAATCCGGTCTATCTCCCCATCGACGAGGACCACCCCCTCAAGCCCGTGGACATCAACGGCGTGCACAAGACCGCGGCCGAGGAGTATCACCGCATTTTCCACGACCTGGACCGTATACGCTTCACCTCGCTGCGGCTCACCAACATCTACGGCCCTCACCACCAGATGCACCACGACGGACAGGGGTTCCTGAACTGGTTCATCCGCCAGGGCCTGATGGGCCAGGAG
>CAYPZH010000098.1:0-7788 GCA_964415205.1 uncultured Actinomycetota bacterium
AGAAACTGGAACCGCCCGCGTTCTCGGCTCCGCAGTACGGGCATACGATCATCCGCCATACCTCCTGTTTCTTTCAGGATAAGGTTCGGCATAAACCCCCCTGTACTGAAACGGCGCTGTACGCCTCCCGACCTCACCGCATGGCTCGCCCATATCAGCTTTTGTAATCATTTCAGCGTGCGGCTTCTCACTTCCTTCCCCGGAGCGAATGCGTAAGCCTGTTTGAAGACGGGCGAGATCGGCATCGAGACCGTGGCTCGAAAACGGGGGCTGCACGGAAAGCACGGGAGGCCGGTGACGGATGCGCCCGCTCTCATCCCTGCTCGCCGGGTTCGAGGTCGGTACGGGCGCCTTCCACCTTGCGATAGAAACAGGACCTCTCTCCCGTATGGCAGGCGGGTCCGACCTGCAGGACCTTTACCACCAGGGTATCGGCGTCGCAGTCGTAGCGTATCTCGCGCACATACTGGCGGTTGCCAGATGTCTCCCCCTTGCACCAGAGCTCACGGCGGCTGCGGCTCCAAAACCAGGTCCGCCCGCTCTCCAGGGTGCGGCGCAGAGACTCCTCGTTCATATAGGCAAGCATGAGCACTTCCCCGTTCTCCCAGTCCTGGATGATGGCGGGTATCAAGCCCTTATCATCGAATTCAAACTTCACTGGACCCCTCCTCCGGCGCCGTTTCCTCGCCCAGGTATATCCTCTTTATCTCCTCACTTTCCAGCAATCCCTCGGCTTCGCCTTCAAGGCGTACCTTGCCCGCGCGCATAACATAACCGTAGTCGGAGACGCTGAGGGCGATCTGGGCGTCCTGCTCCACCAGGAGTATGGTCAACCCCTCTTCGTGCAGGCGCTTGAGGCATGAGAAGATGTCCTTGATCACCAGCGGCGCCAGCCCCATGGAAGGTTCGTCGAGGAGGAGCAGCCGCGGCTTGGACATCAGCGCCCTGGCTATGGCCAGCATCTGCTGCTCGCCGCCGGAAAGGGTGCCCGCGGACTGGCCCTTCCTTTCTCCCAGGACCGGGAAGATGCCGTAAACGAAAGAGAGGTCCGCCCGTATCTCGCGTATCTGCCGCCGCGAACGCAGATAGGCCCCGAGCTCGAGGTTCTCCTCCACGCTCATGCTGGCGAACACCTGGCGGCCCTCCGGGACGTGCGAGATGCCCATCTTGACGATGCGGTGCGGGTCGAGGTTGGTGATATCCTGCCCCACGTAACGTATCTCGCCGTAGCGGGTGGGGATAAGTCCGGATACGGCCCGCAGCAGGGTGGTCTTCCCCGCCCCATTGGCCCCGATGATCGTGGTTATCCTTCCCGCCCTCGCCCATAGGTCAACGGCCCTCAAAGCCTCGATGTTGCCGTAAAAGGCGGAGAGGTTCTTTATCTCGAGCAATACATCACCTCACCCGGCATACCGCATCCCGTATCATCACATCCTTCAATCCAGCTCCGAACCCAGATACGCCTCGATTACCCTGGGATCGGCCTTGATCTCGTCCGGCGTCCCCTCCGCGATTATCTCCCCGTAATCCAACACCAGCACCTCGTCGGAGATGCGCATGACCAGCCCCATATCGTGCTCCACCAGGATGACCGTTATCCCCATATCCCGGATACGGTAGATTATCTCTCCGAGCTCGCTTGTCTCGTAGGCGTTCAAGCCCGAGGCGGGCTCGTCCAGCAGCATGATGCTCGGATCGGTGGCCAGGGACCTCGCCACTTCCAGCAGCCTCTGCTGTCCGAAGGGCAGGGAACCGGCGAGGCTCTCAGCCTGCATCTCAAGGCCCACGATATCCAGGATACGCAGCGACTCCTCTCTTATCCAGGCCTCCTCGCGCAGCGCCGAGGGAAGCCTCAAAGCGGACTTAAAGAACCCTGTCCTGGTATGATGGTGCAGTCCGACCATCACGTTCTCGATCACCGTCATCCCGGTGAACAGGCGGATGGTCTGAAACGTCCTGGCGATACCCAGGGCGGTTATCTCATGGGTGGGCAATCCTATTATCTCCCTGCCCCGGAAGACGACCCTTCCCTCGTCCGGAAGGTAGATGCCGGTCAGCAGGTCGTAGAGGGTCGTTTTCCCCGCCCCGTTGGGCCCTATGATGGCCTTGATTGAACCGCTGACGACCTCGAAAGAGACGTTTTTCACCGCCGCTAGGCCCCCGAAGGTCTTGGTCAGGTTAAAGGCCTCGAGCAGGGTCCCGTTCCTGGAGCCTGCCGCCTTGCCTTCATGCATCTACTCCACCACCTTCCTGCGGAAGGGGTTTACGAAGGGGCTGCGGCGTTGCAGCACCAGGTCGGACAGGCCTTTCGTGATACCGGAGGGCATGAAAACCATGGTCAGTATAAGGATGAGGCCGAAGATTATCCCCTCGTAATTGCTGTATCTCTCGAGCCATTTCGGCGCATCGCCCACCCATTTGGGTATGGCCTCCACGATCTTGGGGAGGAAGGTTATCACCGCGGCGCCCGCGACGGCCCCCCATATGCTCTCCATACCTCCGATGACCACCATGGTCAGAATGGATATGGACAGGGTGATGGAGAACATGTTGGGGTCGATGTATCCCTGCAGGTTCGCGTAGATTCCGCCGGCCAGCCCCCCCAGGGCGGCCGAGAGCACGAAGACCTTTATCTTCTGCGCGGAAACGTTGACGCCCATGGCCTCAGCGGCAACCTCCGACTGGTGAAGCGCCCGCATGGAGCGTCCGACGCGCGAGCGCACCAGGTTCGCGCAGAGGTAGAGCACGAAGATGGCTACGAACCATATGAGATAGAACTGCAGGTAGATCTCGGGACGTTGTGCTCTATCGGCGATAAAAGGCAGGTCGAATCCGGTGATGCCGGTGAAGGGCAGGTCTATGGTGGGAATGCCGCTGAGGCCGAAGTTCCCTTCCGTGAGCCAGGTCATCTCGCGCAGGAAAACGAACACGATGATGCCCAGGCCCAGGGTGGCCATGGCCAGGTAGTGCCCCCTCAGGCGCAGCACGGGCGCCACCAGGAGCCCGAACAGAGCAGAGACGGCTATGGCCAGCGCTATCCCCAGCCAGACCGGCAAACCGGCCTTCAGAGTCAGCAGCGAAGACGTATAAGCCCCTATCCCGAAGAACGCCCCCTGTCCCAGGGATACCTGGCCGGCGTATCCCATGAGCAGGTTCAAGCCCACGGCTGCGATGGCGAACACGCCCACCAGGCGCATGATAAAGACGAAATCCAGACTGATGGTCTTGTAGACGTTCTCAGCCCAAAACGGCATCACCAGGATGAACAAAGAGAAGACCAGCAGGCCGAGGTTGCGCTTGAGCAGCGCCAGGATGCTGTATCCCCTGGACGTTGGCCTGCTCTTTTCGCCTCTAGTTTTCCCGTTCATCAGACTTTCTCCGCCAAGCTCTTGCCGATGAGGCCCTGGGGCCGCAGCAGGAGCACCGCCACGAGCAGGACGGCGGCCACGGCGTCCTTGTACCCTGTTGAAACGCCGAGTACCACGGTTAGGAAACCCGGGATGAGTTCCTCGAGGAGTCCCAGCGCGATGCCGCCGGTCACCGCTCCGAAAGTGTTACCGAGGCCGCCAACCACCGCGGCGGTGAACCCTTTTATGCCCAGGAACAACCCGATGGAGTAACTGGCATAGGGGGCATTAATAAGGCCGGCGATGCCGCCCAGCGTTGCAGCCAGAAGAAATGAGTACATCGACATGCGTGATACGTTTATGCCCACCAGGCTCGCCGCCTGGCGGTTTATGGAGCAAGCCCTCATGGCCTTTCCAGCCCGGGTATGGTTGAAGAAAAGGTAGACAAGCAGCACGCTCACCACCGTAAGCCCCAGTACCCAGAGGAACTGTCGTGATACCGTGGCCCCGGGTATGGAGATGTTACCGGTGGAGAACTCCGGCACCTTGTACGCCTCCTTGGGCCAGAATACGCGCCCCAGGGACTTGAAGAGGATGGACGCCCCCACCGTCGCGATGATGGCGGTGATGATGGTGGCGTGGCGCAGCGGGTAGATCACCAGCCTCTCCAGAAGGCCCCCGACAACGGTGGTCGCCAGTACGGCCAGGATCAGGGCGGCGGGAAGCGGCAGCCCGAGGGAAACGGCGAAAGTGTACGCGAACAGGCCCCCGAACATGCAGAACTCCCCCTGGGCGAAGTTGATTATACCGGTGGAGTTGAAGACGATGTTGAACCCCATTGCCACAAGGATATAGATGCATCCGTTGGCAAGGCCGTTGGCGATATACTGCGGACAATTGCCGAAAAAATCGATTATCGAGCTCAGCTTCGTCCACCTCTTATCGAAATAAAAGGAGGAGGCCGGAGGGAGTTCCAGCCTCCTCCTTCCGTACCGTTTACTGTTCTTCTACTCGGCGGGCTCCCACTTGGATTCGATTATCTCCACCATGGTCAAGTCGTCCGGTGACAGGCCGTTGTGGTCCGAGGGCGAGTAGGTGAACACACCGGCAGTACCCACCAGCCCCTCCGTGGCCTCGATCTCGTCCCTGAGTTCCGCGGAGGTCATGTCCGCGCCCCCTCGCTTCAGGGCTTCCGTGATCATCAGTATCGCGTCCCAACCGTGTCCGCCGAAGGTGTTTATCTTCTCGCCGTACTCCTCGAAGTAGGCATCAGAGTAGTCCTTGATGAACTCGTACTCCTCGCTACCGGGCTCCAGGACCTTATCGAAGATGAGCATCTTCCCCGCCGGGAAAACCACCCCGTTGGCCGCATCGCCGGACAGCTCGATGAAGGCCTGGTTGGCGATGCCGTGGCTGCCCACGTAGGGGATGGTGATCCCCTTGTCTCTCATGCGTTTTACGATCTTGGCCGGGCCAGGGTTGGTGCCCCACACCACGACCACCTCGGGGTTGGAGGTCATGATGTTGGTGAGGTGCGTGTCCATCCCCTCTTCCGACTCATCCGTGGCGTATCCCTCCGAGACCACGACCTCGAGTCCATAATCCGCCGCCTCGGATTCCACCACCGCCTTCCCGTCGGTTCCGAAGGCGTTGGTGTCGTAGAGCAGGGCGACTTTCTTCACCTTGAGCTCTTCCGATATGTACTCAAGCGCCTTCTTGCCCGCCTCCGTGGCGGTGGGGGGGGTACGGAAGACCCAGGTGAAGTCCCCGTCCATGATGTTCGCCCCGGCCGCCATGCACATGAGCGGCACCTCCGCCTTGGTCGCCTCCTGTTTCATGGCGATAGTGGGGCCAGTCCCGCTGGAGCCGATGAGAGCGATCACTTCCTCCTGCTGCAGGAGTTCGACCGTCGCCTGCTGGGCTTTGTTGGCGTCGCTCTGGTCATCCTTGATGATGACCTCCACCATGTGGCCGTCGATCCCCCCCGCGTCGTTAAGCCTCTTGACGAAAAGCTCTATAGAGTTCCGCTCGGGCTTTCCCAGCGGCTCATTGGCGCCGCTCTCCGACAGCACCACCCCGATCTTGATGGGCTCCTTGGTCCCGGTCTCCGTCTCTCCGCAACCCGGCAGCATAAGCAGGGCGGAAAAGACGAAGGCCGCGACGGCGATCAGCACGAATGTTGTTCTACCGCGCAACCTAAACAACCCCCTTACTCTCCGTTTCCTGTTCTTCCTTACTGAGCTTACCGGCGGATATCATGAACATCCACCATAGACAACATTTCTACCACATGGCCTGCTCTGATGTCCACCTTGAGCGTACATGTGCCATGTGTGTGTTCGTTCCGCCGCCGCATGTACCGCATGCGGCAATTGCATATGCAGCGGCGATTACCCGCTTGCAGTCTATTTCTTCAGCCTGCCGCGCAGCTCACAGGCGTACGGGTATTCCCCTGTCGCGCAGGAACTCTTTTGCCTCGCGGATACTGTATTCCCCGTAATGGAATATGGAGGCGGCCAGTACCGCGTCCGCTCCCGCCTTCATTATGACCTCTGCAAGGTGGTCAAGGGTCCCGGCCCCACCGGATGCGATCACCGGCAGGTTCACTGCCTCCGCTACCGCGCGCGTGAGCTCGATATCGTATCCCTCCCTGGTTCCGTCCCGGTCCATACTGGTGAGGAGGATCTCCCCCGCGCCCAGGGACTCTGCGTGACGCGCCCACTCCACGGCGTCCATGCCCGTCGCCGTCCTCCCGCCGTTAATGTAGACCTCCCAGGAACCGCGCCCCCTCGATCTGGCATCGATCGCCAGTACCACGCACTGCGCCCCGAACCTGCGGGATGTTGCGGTAATGAGCTGAGGGTCCTTGACCGCGGCCGTGTTCAGAGAGACCTTGTCGGCGCCGGTGGCGAGCATGTGCCTGATATCTTCCTCCGTTCTCAGCCCTCCTCCCACCGTGAAGGGTATGAAGACCTTCTCCGCGACTCTGGCCGCCATATCGAAGACGGTGGCGCGTTCCTCGTGGGAGGCGGTGATGTCCAGGAACACCAGTTCATCCGCTCCTTCCCGGTCGTAGATCCCGCCCATCTCCACCGGGTCGCCCGCGTCTCTCAGCGAGACGAAGTTAATCCCCTTGACGACGCGTCCCTTGTCAACGTCCAGACATGGGATGATGCGCTTGGTATGCACTGTCTTTCGCTCCTTCCCCGGCGGACCGCAGGTCATGCCCGCCGTCCGGTTCCTCATACCTGCGTCGAGGAGGCATCCAGCCGCCGCCGCAAAGTCTCCCTGTCAGTCCGTCACGTCTCCTCGAGGGCGATTGCCTCCACGAGGTCGATATCACCGCTATAGATCGCCCTGCCGACCACCGCTCCCTCAAGCCCCCGCCCTGCCAACTCCTTCAGCGACGAGAGGTCGGAAAGGCTGCTGATCCCTCCCGCCGCTATGACCCCAATACCTGAGTCGAGGACGGGTTCGAGCACCTCTTTGTCGTAACCTCTCAGGGTGCCGTCACGGGAGATGTCCGTATGGATGATGCGCCGCGCGCCGCTGCGCGCCAGGTGCTCGACCACCTCCGTCAGCGAACGCCTCACGCTCTCGCGCCACGCTCTAACGGCCACTTCGCCTCCCCTGGTGTCAACGCTGACGATGACGCGCTCGCCGAAAGCTCGCAGAGCTTCCGCCGCGAATGACGGCTCCTCAAGGGCGCGGGTCCCCAGGATTACCCTTGCAACCCCCAGCGCCAGCATGTCTTCGATGTCCTCACGACTGCGCACGCCGCCGCCGTACTGGACCGGGATGCTCACCTTCTGCAATATCTCCCTCACCGCTTCGCGGTTTGCCGGAGCGCCGGCGGCGGCACCGTCCAGATCGATAACGTGAAGGAAAGAAGCCCCCCTCTCCTGCAAGGCGAGGGCCATCTCCCAAGGGTGCTCGGAGAACACCGTCTCTTGCGCTAGGTCGCCCTGGTAAAGCCTGACGCAGCGCCCGCCCTTGATGTCCACAGCGGGATAAATGCGAAACAACTTACCCCCCTCAAACACGCATGCGCGCGAAGGCATCCATTATCCGCATCCCCGCGGAAGAGCTCTTCTCCGGGTGGAACTGGAAAGCCACCAGGTTGCCCCGGGCCACCCCCGACGCGAAATCAACCCCGTAAGAGGTGGTCGTCAACCTGTCGCCGCCATCCGCAGGCACGGCGTAATAGGAGTGCACGAAGTAGAAGTACGAGCCCTCCTCCAACTTATCGAGCACCGTATGAGTGCCGACAAAGCGAGCGTCGTTCCACCCCATGTGAGGTATCTTCACGTCGGGAGGGAACCTCACCACCTTGCCGGGGAGTATACCGAGGCCCTCCGCTCCCGGGCTCTTTGCGTTTCCAGCTATTTGTTTTGGTACCCGGGGCCTTGGCCGTGTTAGGCCCACCCTGGGGCCCCGCCCC
>CAYPZH010000098.1:7798-10696 GCA_964415205.1 uncultured Actinomycetota bacterium
TGCCGGGGAGTATACCGAGGCCCTCCGCTCCCGGGCTCTCTTCGCTTTCCTCGATGAGGAGCTGGTGGCCGAGGCAGATGCCGAGGAATGGCACACCTGCTGCGACGGCACCGCGCAGGGGTTCTATGAGCCCCCTGGCCTGGAGCTCTTTCATGGCGTCGCCGAACGCGCCCACGCCGGGAAGGACTATCCCATCGGCCTTCCTCAATGACCTCGGGTCGCGGCTGATCTCGACCTCGTTTCCGAGGAAGGCGAAGGCTTTCTCGACGCTGCGCAGGTTGCCCATGCCGTAATCGATAATGGTGATCATAAGACTCTCCGGGACCTTTTGATCAAAGGGTACCTTTGGTCGAGGGAACGCCCCGCTCCCTGTGGTCGTAGGCGACCGCCGCGCGGAAAGCCCTCCCCAGGCCCTTGAAAACGGCTTCCAGAACGTGGTGGGGGTTCTCGCCCGCCACGCTCTTCACGTGCAGGGTCAGGCCGCCCTCGTTCACCATGGCCTGCAGGAACTCCTTTACACAGGTGGGGTCGAAGTCCGAGATCAGTCTCACCGGCAGCTCTACCTCGTAGGAGAGGTAAGGCCGCCCGGAGAGGTCGACCGCCACCATGCACAGGGCCTCGTCCATGGGAAGGAGGGCCCATCCGTAGCGGGCAACGCCAAGCTTCTCCCCCAGCGCCTCCTTCAGGGCTTTGCCCAAGCACAAGCCGACGTCCTCCACGGTATGGTGCTGGTCCACCTCAAGGTCTCCCTTTGCCTGCAGGCTCAGGTCGAAAGAGGCATGCCCGGACATGAGGGTCAGCATGTGGTCGAAGAAACCGATGCCCGTGTTCACTTCCACCTCTCCGCTACCGTCGAGGTCTATGTCCAGCTCTATGTCGGTCTCGGCCGTTTTTCTCTCTACGCGCGCGTTTCTCATGGTCATTAGATTAGCACATCGTGATGGTCGCGGGATATTCAGCCGTACACAGGATATGCGATGACTCCTCGGCAGGCCACCGTTCAGTGGCAGCGTTTGCGCATGGCCTCGGCGTGGGTGGCGAGGCCCTCGACAGCGGCGATGGCCTCGATCACCGGTCCCAGGATGCGGTTGGTCTTCGGGTTGGAGAAGACCACGTTGCTCCTCTTTACGAAGTCGTAGACGCCCAGGGGCGATGAGAAGCGCGCCGCGCCCCGGGTGGGGAGGACATGGTTGACCCCCACCGCGTAGTCGCCCAGCGCCACCGGGGACTCGGTGCCCAAAAACACGGCCGCTGCGTTGTGTATCCTGGGCAACAACGCGGTGACTTCCGAGGTGGCTATGACCAGGTGCTCCGGTGCCAGAAGGTCCACCAGGCGGGCTGCTTCCTCCAGGTCCTCTACCAGAACCATCGCGGCAACGTCCAAGGCGCCTCCGCGTCCTGCCGCCCTCATAGAGAAGGCCTTCTCTACCTCTCTGAGGAGACCTTCGTCCGGGGTGATAAAGCAAGCCATGGCCCCGGACCCGTGTTCCAACTGCGCCAGCATCTCCAGGGCGACGCATTCGGCGTCCGCCTCGCCGTCCGCCAGGACCACCAGTTCGCTTGGGCCCGCCAGCATGTCGATGCCCACGAGCCCGAGAACCTCCTTTTTCGCCAGGGTGACGTATATGTTCCCCGGCCCGACTATCTTTTCCACCGCCGGGATGGTGCGCGTCCCCAGCGCCATGGCCGCAATCGCCTGCGCTCCCCCGACGCGATAGATCTCGTCGATGCCCATGTGGCCCAACGCGAACAGCGTATGGGGGTCTATCTCGCCGTCTTTCCCGGGCGGTACGCATACCGCTATCTCGGGCACGCCCGCTACCTTCGCGGGTATGGTGGTCATCAGGGCCGTGGAGGGATAAGCGCCACCGCCGCCGGGCACATAAACGCCCACCCTGCTCAGGGGCTTAATGATCTGTCCGATGCGCGCCCCTTCGTCCGTCTCCCAGAACTCCGATTCGCATACCTGGCGGCGGTGGAAAGCGGTTATCGCCTTGACCGCCGCCTTTATCGCCTCCCTGAACTCCGCCGTGACTTTTTCGGGCGCTTTCTTGAGCTCGCTCTCCTTTACGCGCAGGGCGCCGGGTGAGATGTCGGCGCCGTCGAAGCGGCGAGTTAGCTCCGTGAGTGCGCTATCGCCTCCGTCGCGCACCCGCGCTATTATCTCTCTGACCTCGCCGAGCGGGCCTTCGTCCAGCCAGGAACCCCACCCGAGATCCGCTTTGAGAGACTCCAGGTCGTCATAATCGCTTCTTCTCAGAACCTTCAAGGTTTTCTCTCCACGTCGACCTTCACCGCTCCGTGACGGCCTCTTCCTTCGCTGCCTCTCGCCCCTCACTCCAGTACTATGCAGCCGTCTCCCAGCAGGGAGAGCACTTCGGCGTAGAGCGAACTGTCCGGGCTCACGCAGTACTCCTGCGGCAGGCGAAACACCCTGACCGCATTGTCTCCCCTCAGCTTGAGTTTAACAGGAGTGCCTCCGGGATGCCTCCCCAGGATGTCCCTTAGCTCGTCCATGGTCCTCTTCTCGGCCTGCGCGCTGTCCATGCTTATGAAGAGGTCGCATTGTTCCGGTGTCTTGAGGAGCGGTTCCGTGATGTCCAGGGCCACCACGCGTACCGCCGCCGCCTCCTCGTCCCTCTCCCCCGCCTCCACCCTGGCCTTGACGCAAACGATACGGTCCTCCAGCAGGCTTTCCCTGTGCTGTTGATAGAGGGCGGGGAAGACGGTGACCTCCACCCTTCCCGTGAGGTCCTCAAGGGTCAGGTTGGCCATGAGCTCGTTCTTACGCGTGAGGCGTTGGGTTTTCCTGGTGATGATGCCGCCTATCCATTTCACCGCGCCGTCCCCCAATTCCGACAGGTCGGCGATATCGCTCTCTACCTGGCGTTTCATAAG
>CAYPZH010000099.1:0-10683 GCA_964415205.1 uncultured Actinomycetota bacterium
AAAACGGGGACCGGCTGTCCCCGGAGGAGCGGCGGGTATTAAGGAGACAGGAACGCATCGGCAAGGAGGCCAGGCGCCAGCTGGTGGAGGCCAACCTCAGGCTGGTGGTGTCTATCGCCAAGCGCTACGTGGGCAGAGGCATGCTCTTCCTCGACCTCATCCAGGAGGGCAACCTTGGCCTTATCAGGGCGGTTGAGAAGTTTGATTACCGCAAGGGTTACAAGTTCTCCACCTACGCCACCTGGTGGATAAGGCAGGCCATCACCCGCGCCATCGCAGACCAGGCCCGCACCATCCGCATCCCCGTGCACATGGTGGAGAACATCAACCGCCTCGGCCGCGTGCAGAGGAACCTCCTGCAGGAACTGGGGCGGGAGCCGACCCCGGAGGAGACGGCCGGGAGGATGGAGCTCACCCCGGAGAAGGTGCGGGAGATAATCAAGGTCTCCCGTGAACCGGTTTCCCTGGAAACCCCCATAGGGGATGATGGGGATTCCTACCTGGGGGATTTCATCGAGGACGCCCAAGCCGTGGTGCCCGTCGACGCCGCCACCTTCGTCCTCCTGCAGGAGCATATCGGCGGCGTGCTGGATTCCCTGGGCTTTAGGGAAAGAGAGGTCATCCGCCTGCGCTTCGGACTCACCGACGGACACCCGCGTACCCTGGAGGAGGTGGGGCGGGAGTTCGGCGTAACCCGCGAGAGGATCCGCCAGATCGAGTCCAAGACCCTGGCCAAGCTGCGCCATCCCATACATTCCGCCCAGCTCTGCGACTACCTGGACTAGGCCGATTATCAGGGGTGACCCCCCGGCTTGCTGAGGCCGATTTCCGGGCGTGACCCCCCGGCTTGCTGACCCCCCGGCCTGCACGATTGATCGCTTTACTGGGATCACTCTAAAGTGATACAAGTTACTGGGGCGTGTGTAGGGTATTGCCGGTAAAACTTGGCGTGCTTGATCTGATGGGGGGTAGGCCATGCGTACGAGTCCCATGCCCGCGTTCCTGAAGCCGTCTGTCGTCCTTTTCCTTGCTCTAGTCATTTGCCTGCTGGGGTTCCCGGTGTTCCCGGGAGCGGGATACGACCGTGCCGAGGCCTCATCCAACAGCATCGCATATGCGGAGACGGAGGCGGAATCCTACACGAAATCAACTTCCTACCTGGACAAGGCAGCCTTGACCTTCACCCCGCAGACCCCGGGTGCCTATCTCATCGTGGCCACCGCGGAGCTCAAGGGCAGCAGCTCATCCTACAGCGTGCTGGCGCGCCTGACCGTGGACGGCGTATCCTGCGCGGAGCTGAGCGGGGAGCCGGAGGAGACGGGGAAATATATAAACCATTTCGCCGCACACGAGATAGTGAACCTGACGGCGGCCAGCCACACCGTGAAGATCCAGTACCGCAGCGAGAGCAGGTACGCCTCCGCCTATGCCAGGCGGGCGAGGATCATGGCGGTCCCGCTGAGCAGCGTAAGCTCTCAAGAGGCGGTGGGCGCCCAGGCCGTCACCGCGAAATACGGCAGCTACCAGGACGTCGTTTCCATGCCCTTCACAGTGGACGCGGCCGGCGATTACCTGCTGCTCTCCTCGGCCGAGTTCAATTCCCGCTCCACCTCGCAGAGCGTAAGGGTCAGGGCTATGATAGATGCGGCGGACCTGGGGGAGACGGTCTCGGAGGCCAAGGACACCACGGACTATCTGGATTACTTCAGCGTGGCCGTCCAGGGCCTCAGCGCCGGCCCCCACACCCTGAAGGTACAGGCTTGCAAGACCTCGACCACCAACCATTACGTCCGCAACGCGAGGGTGACGGCCGTTCCCCTGTCTGCCAACGGGCTTTTCTGCCAGACGGCGGCCGCGGAGAGTTACGTCACCAACGGGGGCACGTCCGCACTCGACACCGCCGCGCTGAGCTTCACCCCGCTAGCGCAGGACGATTATTATATCCTGGCCAGCGCGGTGGTGGGGGGAGATTACAGGGACGGCACCTCTTACAACGGGTACTACGATCTCACCGCCGACGGGGCCAGTATCGGCTACGAGCAGAAGGGCTTCAAGGACAACACCGACAGGTTATCTTTCGCGGCGGCCAAAAAACTGAATCTGTCAGCCGCCGGGCACAACTATGAGTTGAGGGTCTGGAGCGGGGCCTCCGCCAGTCCCGACGCCGGCATGGGAAATGCCCGCATCATCGCCCTTTACCAGACGCCGCCGGAGCCGGTGCCGGGCATCACCGCTTCCCTCGGCAAGACGGAGGACGGATGGTCGGGCGCCGTGCCCGTTTACGCTGCTTTGAGCGTCCTTGACCCCGCCGACTATCCCTACGCCAGGGCCAGGGTGACCACGCCCGCCGCCCGGGTGTTCCACGTGCCCATGGGCTGGAACGCCGCCGCGGAGCGCTTCGAGGGGACCATATATCCCGGCTCGGATTACGGCATAGGCTGCGCGGACCCCAACATTGGCTCTTTCGCGGTTAGGGTCGAGCTGGACGATGACCCCGCTTTCGGCTCCATCGACTACTACGGCGATACCGGCGGCTTCAGCACTTTCATCACCAGGAGGAAGAGCTCCAAGGGCACGGCTTACGATTACACCGACTTCAACCCGGTGTGGAACGGGGACCACTGGGATTACGCCGTGAGCGACCTGGTCATCTACGCCGCGTCGGCGAAGAGCAACGTCGCGGTGGCCGTCCCCTTCCACCCCGTGACCTCGAGCATCAGCAATTTATCAGTGAGCTTCAGCGGGGTCGCGGTCCCCCAGGGCACGGCCGCCTCCGCCGGCGACTGCTGGTGGTGGGAGCCCGACCTGCACACGCTCTATCTGCAGAAGGCATCGTTGAGCACCACGGAGGTTGATGTCGACCTGACCTTCGATTCCGACACCGACCTCTTCGCTACCCGTTACGACCGGGTGCAGACCGGCGATATGGCCAACAAGGAATTCTACAACGGGCTGATGATCTCAAACCGGTACTGGACTACCTTCGTCTTCGGTGGGGGCCACGAGCAGTGCGGCATGCAAGCCGAGAGCCGCGGCCACCAGCCCGGTGCCCCCGACGTCTCGACCGATTGCGCGGAGAGGATAGCAGTCCACGTGGATAACGTCCCCAGGAATGACGGCTCCGCTAGTTATCAATATGACATAAAATGGAAGCAGCAGGAATGGACCGACTTTATCCTCAGCGAGGATAACGAGGCGATAAAGGTGACGGTACATTCAGATGATACTCCGGGGACCGGCTGGAAGCAGCAGCTCGATACCGGCATCGCCGCGACGAAAACGCACACCTTCTACGCCGGCGAACGTTTCATAAAGCATGAGCTGGTGTTCGTCAACAACGGCACCGCGACCCATACCTACCCGTTTGTGTGGGGGAGAGAGCAGTGGCTCAGTTCCGACCGGGACACGAACGACGAGGGCCGCTACTGCGGGGATACCTCCGACAGGGTCATCGAATCGAGGGTGGCCATGCCCACCTTGGCCGACCCTTGGATGGTGGCCTACGATAAAGGGGTTTATGCCTCACAGGGTTTGATCTTCCAGGCGGGCGACACCCCCAGGTACGGATATTTCCTTTCCGCCCCGGCGCTTGGCTCCACTTCCTGTGAATGGGTGAACTACGGGACCGAATACAGGCCGGACGATAACGACAGCGGAAGCTGGGCCGGAAACATATTCTTCGACAAGGTCTACGAGGCGGTCGCTCCCGGGCAGGCGGTGGGTTTCACATTCTGGCAGTGGTTCTACGACACCACCTCGTGGGACAGCATCCAGGCCGCCATGCAGGAGGACTGTGCCGAACTGAACTGAGGCCATGCGGTTACGCCTGGAAATCAACCAGGGCCGGCCGGGGGTCACGCCTGGAAATCGGACAGGTGAAGCGTGGCGTAGGGAATGGGGGACACGCATCGACATTGGTCGCGCCTCGAGTCCGGCTCCGCACGCGGCACGCAGATGCGCCCCGCCCCGTGCGGAAAGGGCGTCTTTCCGTGCCATGGCTGGGCTAAAGGGACGGAGCGCGCGCTTCCAGACGATGAAAGGTAATTATTCCCAGACGGGGATGTCCCGCGGCGCCAACCCCCCGCTGCCCAGGGCCTCGAAATCCTCCACGCTCATGTAGTGGATGACCGGGTGGTACGGCCCCATGACGCCCGGTTGGTTCAAGCCCACCAGGGTCTCGTCGTAGCGGGTGCCGGACCTGGCGGTCTCGGCCCAGGGGAGGTTGTATTCGTCGGGGGCGTACTGGGGCAGGTGCCATTCGGGCATGACGCTCATCCAGCGGATGGTGAGGGTCTGCCGTGCGCGCGTTCCCCAGTCCACCCAGGTCACGCCGTTCTCGGGCACCGCATTAGCGGGCCGGTCCTCCGCGGTGGAGTAGACGATAACGTATTCCCGCTCACCGTTCAGCACCACCTCGTCGTCCATGAGGGAGTTGTAGTTGACGGCGGTCTCGTAGCGATCGCCCTCCCCGCGCCCATACTGGTTGATCGACCAGTAGCGCACCTCGCCGCCGCTCATGGTCGCCTCGCCTTCCCTGGTCTGCGGGAAAGTGGGCATCCTGCCAGTGATGACGTATACCTTGCCCGGGCCCAGCTGGAACATGCGGGTGAGGTAGCTGTTGTTCTTGCAGGTGGTTGAGGAGCCCTCGAAGTTTCCGGGCGGCTCGGCATCCTCGCCGCGGTTGAAGAGCAGCAGGAAATCATGTCTTATCTTCGCATATGACGCCTTGGGCGACGCGTTGCCGTAGGGTTGCGAGGAGGAATAGGCGGCCCCCTCCGCCCGGTTCTGGGCCAGGCCGAAGATCTTGAACCAGCCCAACTGGGGCCCGATGGCGGGGAAGGGTTCCCTGGGGGCGTCCGCGCCGGCGGGCACCTGCGTGGTCTGGCGTTCCTCGGCCAGCGAGAAGTCGCAGCGCAGCCAGAACTCCTCTCCCGTGTCCAGCCGCAGTGTCGCCTTGGGCAGCGGGACGCCGCCGAGGACGCTGCTCTGCTTGTCCGGGGCATAGATGCGCATCCACAGCACGGAGGGGGTGAAGACGTTGTCGCCCCAGGCGCCGGCGAAGCCGAAGGGGCCTCCCGTACGGCTGTTGCCGGGAGCGCGGTACTCGGGTGACCGCATGGCCTGGGGATTGAGGTCGACGGCGTTGCCCAGCTGCAGGTCGAACTCGAGGTGATAGTGGCGGTCGGCGGCGTTGCGGTCGGCGCCCACCCGGTAGGGGTTGGTGCTTCCGGGGTCGGGCTCGATGTCCGCGTCGACGATGGGCACCTCGGGCGTCTCGCCCATGGTGCCGGATGCCGGATGCTCGGGGTCGAGGGGCGGTAGAATCTCGTACTCGAAGTAGCGGGCGTGGGGGAAGTCGCCCTCGACGAGCAGCTCGCAGCCGGCAGGAGCCACGAAGATGAGCTTGCCGTAGGTGACGTGGGCGTCGGTCCCCAGCATGTAGCATGCCTCGAAGTCGGGGTCGATGGGGTGGGAGGGGATGACCAGCCACTGCTCTTCCGGCGTGACCTCATCGGGGTGCACCAGGGTCCAGTCCCTGGTCTTGGGGTTGTCGATATATGCGGGGAGAATGCCCTCGGGCAACCTCGCCGGGACCTCGCCGTCCAACCAGCGCCGGATGTAGTCCTCCAAGCCGTCCGATAGCTCCATGGCCCTGGCGTTTGTCTCCTCGACGAACTGCTCGCCTCTGGCGTCGTTGCTGGCCGCCAGCTCCAGCCTTTCCCGGTTGGTCATCTGCGGCAGCTCGGTGTGTGACCATTCGTTGGTGTAGTCGGGAAGTATCTGCTCGCCTTCTTCCTCCTGGACCTCCGCGCCCTCAGGCTGGGGGGAGCTTTCATCCCCGCCGCAACCCGAAGCGAGGAAAAGGAAGCAGCACATCATCGCCGCCAGTATGAGTGGAACCACCCTCATGGGACCGTACTGCCTGGCGCCTCTCCAGCCCCTTATCTTTGCCATCTTCAGCCCTCCCGGGTGTTCTCGTCCACGCCTACATAAACTATCGCAGCCGGTTGTTATAAATATATTAACCACCCTTTATAGACCCGTTAAACATGGGGGCCTTTTTTCTCTTGCGCGCGGTGTTATACGAAAAGCTCCGTTGCCAGAGTCCGGGACTGATAGAGCGTGGTTTGGCTCGGTCCAAGGGACCCCGCAAGGGACGGCGGCTAGGGGCGGTCGGCCCAGGCGGCGAAGAAATCCTGCAGCACCCGCTCGTACCAGCCGTTGTCGACCGTCTTGAAAGCGCAGTGGCCGCCGCGCTTGAGGATCCAGGCCGCGAAATAGGGGTTGCCCTTCGCCATCTCCTGGTTCTGCTCCGCGTGCTCCACCGGTACGATGGGGTCGTCCTCGGCATGGATGTGCACGGTGGGGATGCGGATGCCGGCCACGTAGGTCGCGGGGGAAGCGTTGAGGTAGGCCTCGTCCTCGTCCACCCCGTATTCCCTGCAGGCGGCGGAGAACATGGCGGGGAAATCGTCATCGCTGGAATACCCCTCCCAGCCGCGCAGCTTCAGCACCAGGCAGGCCTTGAAGACGGGATACATGAGGAAGAAGGGCTGCCATGGCAGGGGCAGCTTCGAGATATGGTTGATGATACTGCGTGCGTCGGAGGTGCCGTTCCACGCCAGCACCCCGCCGGTGATGGACTCGCCCCCGTCCATCCCCGCCGCGATCATGGAGGCCGCCGCTCCCATGCTGTAGCCCGAAACCCCCACCGTAGTCACCTGCGAGAAGCCGCCCAGGAAGCGCGCGGCCGCCAGCACGTCCTCGCCTTCCTTCCAGCCCCCGGTGACCATGGCGTCGCTCATGTAGCGGCTCTCGCCGAAGCCGCGCGTGTCCAGGGCGAGCACGTCGTAGTCCCAGTCGCGGAAGGCCTTCACGGCCACACTGCGTATATAGTCCTGGTTCTTGCTGCCGAAGACGCCGTGGCAGAAGACCAGTCCCGGCCTGTTCTTGCCGTCCCGGTGCAGGGCGAGAATCCCCGCCAGGGGAGTTCCGTCGAGGGAGGGGAAGGTCACCTTGTGGAAAAACTTGGGATAGGGGTAGAGCTTGCAGGCGGTAGCGGGCTGGGTGTCGAGGAGCATGGGGAAGACGTCCTTGGTGAAACCGACGGAGGTGCTCGCGCGGCCCCCGAGCGGTTTAGGCCTGAAGGGGATCTCGTGCAGCGTCCGCATGACCTCGGAAAGGGACCTTCCGTTATTCGCTCGCCCCATGGCACACCTCCCTTTTAAGGTTGACTGAGCCGGATGAAGAGATTCTACCACGCATCGAACATGGGGAGGATACAGGATTGTACGGCCTGTGGAAGGGAGGGGCCGCCAGGCTTTAAAGGTGTATCCGTGCCGTGGAGGTGCCTGTAGGCATCCTCTTCACATGTCCCGCTGGCGCTGCCGGTTACGGCAGGCGCAGCTCGATGACGCGGTCCACGCGGAAGAGCTTCACCATGCCCGTGCGGTGGCAGTAGGCCCGGAAATACTCGCCCGAGTCCTGCGCGAAAACCTGCAGCGGCGTGACCATGCGGGGTATGCCCGGCGCAGTGCCGCCCTCGTAGATCATCTCCACCACCACTTTTTTCTGCACCAGTATGTGCAGGTCTGAGGCGGCTCCGCTCAACTCCAGCTTCACCCTGGGCACGAGGTCCGCAAAAGGGCCGAGATGCCCCGGGACGTCCTCGACCCCGGCAGGCGGCAGCGTTTCGCGGAGGTAGCGGCGGAATATCTCCATGGCGGCGACGGCATCGGGGAGCCCGCGGTGGTGGACGTCCTGTGCGATCCCCAGGCAGTGCGTGACCGTTCCCAGGCGGTAGTTGGGCATACCCGGGAAGGCCCGGCGCGCCAGGAGCACCGTATCCACCACGGGATTGAGCGGCAGCGTCATGCCCGCGCGGGAGAGTTCGGATGCGATGACGCGCACGTCGAAGCGGGCGTTGTGAGCGATGAAAACGGCGTCGCCGAGATAAGAAATGAAGTCCCGTACCACCTCGGCCGGTTGGGGGCAGCCCCGCACCATGTCGTCGTTGATGCCGTGGATGTCTATGGCGCCCTGCTGGATGGGCTCCCGGGGATCGACGAGGGTGTGGAACTCGTCCACCGTACCTTGCGGGGTGAACCTCACGGCGCCCAGCTCAACCAGCCTGCTGCCCATGTACAGCCCCGAGGTCTCCACATCGACCGCGCAGAACACGATATCCTCGATCCCGCCTAGTTCCTTGTCCATGAGAGCATTATAGCCGCTCCTAGTGGCAGGCCTGACTGCTGGCCCATACAGCCCGGTGGGGATCATGGGAAACGCAACACATTTAACCCTGCAGAAAATGCTTGCATATTCGACTCGATCCATGAAAAGTGAAAGCTTTCGAGGTTTTCAGATACCTACCCGCCATCCCTGATACCTCTGGATATGTACCATTGGCACTGAAAGATCGCCGTTTCCCAGGCTTTACTGGCTTAAGGTGGTTTTCGCCGTAATATTAGAGATAGACGCAACATGGTCTCTTGGTTGTATAAACGTTCAAAGCGGTAGATACTATGATTGCTGTTGGGCAGTGAAAAGTGGATAGGTCTGGCTGAAGGCCGTGGAGGAATTGCCGTATCCTATTGACTTCAAGGGGATTTTCTTGCCTGTACGGCAAGGAGTCTGGCATGCGGTGAAACGGCGGCCATGCGGGATCCCTTTCAGGAGAGTGACCGCCTGATACTTGGAGGTGAGATCATGCGCTTCGTTAAGGACTGTAGGCCTGTGATCGTCCTTGTGTCCGCCTTGGTCCTGTTCTTAGCCCTGGGTGGCCTGGGCGCCCTGGCTGACCCCCTGGCGGATGAGCCGGGCCCGGCCCTGCAAGGCCAGGCCGTCGAGGGGTTTGACTATGCGCCCGGGCAGGTGCTGGTCAAATTCAAGGGTGAACCTACGGCCCAACTCATGTCCGAGCTGGGCTCCACGGGGGTGGAAGCGACCCTGGAGGAGATAGGGCCCGTGGAGGGCGGCAATACCCGTCTCCTCCAGCTCCAGGCGGGCGTCTCGATGGAGAGTGCCGTGGAGGCTCTGGGTTCGCGCCCCGACGTGGAGTACGCGGAGCCCAACTACCTGGCCAGGGAGTTCTACACCCCGCCGGACCCCAGTTTCGGGAACCAGTGGGGCCACCACAACACCGGTCAGACCATCGTGGGCGTTCCCGGGACCGCAGACGCGGACATCGACGCCCCGGAAGCATGGGACCTGGAGAAAGGGCTCACCAACCCGGTCACCGTGGCGGTGATCGACACCGGCATCGATCTCGGCCACCCGGACCTCACCAACAAGGTGTGGATAAACGCGGGCGAGACTGCCGGCAACGGAGCAGACGACGACGGCAACGGCTTCACCGACGACTACAAGGGTTACAACTGGGCGGGTATCGCCCAGCTCTATACGGATACCGCATTGTATTTCGGACAACCCGGCGCTCAGGTCTTCGCGCAGTCAATAACCGGTACCGGATGCAAGCTGACCCACGTGGGGCTCATGCTCACCAAGTTCGGCACCCCCGCCAACAACATCACCGTATCCGTGAGGTCGAGCCTGGGGGGCTCCGATCTGGCCTCGTTCACCGTCTCTCCATCCGAACTGCTGACGTGGACCTCCTATAGCGAGATCTACAAGGCACTGTCCTCTCCAGTGACGCTCAACTCCGGCACCACCTACTACCTGGTGTGCACCACTGCCCAGAGCGACACCTCCAACTGCTACGGGGTGCTCCTGGACTGGAATTCCACCCAGGACCTGTACGTCGAGGGCCAGTTCTACTACTCGGACGGTTCCAACTGGTACGGCTATCCGGAAGACGACTTCTACTTCAGGACCAACCCCAACGCCAGTGTGTACGACGACAACGGGCACGGCACCCACTGTTCCGGCATCGTGGGAGCCGAGAGCAACGGCCAAGGGGTGGCGGGGACATCCTTCGGGGCCAAGATCATGCCGCTCAAAGCGCTGTCCAGCTACGGGGGCGGCTATACTACGGGGATAATCAACGCCATCTACTACGCCGCCGACAACGGCGCCGATATCATCAGCATGAGCCTGGGGTCCACCGGCTACTCTCAGGCGCAGCAGGACGCCATAGACTACGCCTACGGTAAAGGGGTGACCGTCTTCGCCTCGTCCGGTAACAGCTCGGACTCCACCATGAACTACCCCGCGGGATGCGCCAACGTCATCGGGGTGGGGGCCACGGACAACAATGACGCCATCGCCAGCTTCTCCACCTATAACTCCAGCGTGGACATATCCGCTCCCGGGGTGGACGTCTATTCCACCCTGCCCACCTATCCCTTCTCCTACGGCAGCTTCGGCTACGCCCAGAACTACGACTACATGTCCGGGACCTCCATGGCCTGCCCCATGGCCGCCGGCCTGGGCGCGCTCATCCTCTCCAGGAACCCCGGCTATGGACCGGCGGGAGTGCAGTCGGCTATGCAGAACAACGCGGAAGACCGGGGGGCCGCGGGCCGGGACGACTACTTCGGCTACGGGAGGATCAATGCGTATAATACACTGAACAGCTTCATGCCTCGATCTACCATCAACACCTTCACCCCCACCCAGGGGGCCGCGGGAACGGTGGTGACCATAAACGGCACCGGCTTCGGGGCCACCCGGGGCACCTCGCTGGTGAAGTTCGGCACCATCAAGGCCACGGAGTACACCTCC
>CAYPZH010000100.1:0-8758 GCA_964415205.1 uncultured Actinomycetota bacterium
GTTCGGCACTGAACGGAGGTGGCGCAGGCCGTCGGTGACCCTTGAGGGCGCGAGGGTTTATTACGTGGAGAGGGGCAGGGGTGAAGCGGTCATCCTCCTGCACGGCTGGAACAGCTCGCGCAAGCTTTGGCTGCTTAACATGAGGGCGCTGGCACCGCAATTCCGCGTCATCGCCCTCGACCTGCCAGGATACGGCGAATCCGACGACGGACCCTTCCCGTACACACTCGACGGCATGTCCTCTTTCCTGGAGGCCTTTATGACAAGGTTGCGCCTGCCCGCATGCCATCTCGCCGGCCACTCCATGGGGGGATGCATCGCCGTCCGCTTCACCGCCCGCAACCCCGACCGGGTGCGCAGGCTGGTGCTCGTGTCCACCCCCACCCGTACGGTCAGCCTGGGCATACGCCACCTCCTGCCCGGCGCGCGCTCTTTCGTATCGCTGACTTACCGCCTGCGTTCCGAGTCCATGCTGAAGTGGATGTTCTGCCGCAACCTCTATGAGCCGGAGGAGGTGGACCTCGACCTCATGCGCGCCAACGTGAAGGCCAACGCGCTCGCGAGCCGTCACGCCCTGAGCCGGTCCACGCAGCTTATGCGCAAGATGGACCTCGGCGGCGAGCTGCGTTCCATCGCCCAGCCGACGCTGGTGGTCTTCGGGGACAAGGACCGCAACGTGAACCCCAGAGAGGCGCTGCGGCAGCGCGACCTCCTGCCCCACTCGTACATGACCGTGCTTGCCTCCTGCGCGCACTGCCCGCCCTGCGAGCGCCCGGACCTGTTCAACACCGTGCTGCTCGATTTCCTGCGCGAGGAAGGGTTGGACGCGTAAAAAAAGCGCGCCACCCGGTGCCGCCAGGGGATGCGCACTGCAAGTCATCTCGCGCTCAAGCCTCGTCCTCGTCCGACGCTGTACCCTCCCCCTCTTCTTCCCGAGTGAATGGATCGAGGAAATCGGTGAAGACCGCTTCGCAGGGGTTGCCGTAAGCCACCAGCAGGCGCCTGCTGCGGGGCAGCATGATCATGGAGCAGGTGGTGGAGAAGTAGGAGCCGTGGCGGCAGATGGTGTTGTCGTCGCCGCGCCCGCTCTCTCCGTGGTCGCTGAACACGCCGAGGAGATCTCTCATGCCGATGAGCTCCATCCCGGAGAACAACTGCTCCGCCCGGGCGTAGCGCAGCTCGCTCGATTCGTGCACGCGCACGCCGCGCAGCGCCCGCACGTTCTTGCTGGTGTAATAGGCGTTGCGGGGGATGTCGTAGGAGACCATCTCGCGGCACCTGTAATGGTTGCTGTTGATGAGGATGCCGTCCTCGGGTTCCCGTACCCCGCTGAAGTTCGAGGACAGCTCAACCGTCGCCATACGCCCGAAGGCGTCGGCCACCAGCAGTATCGCTCCCCCCGACCTCTTTGCGGACCTGATGAATTCGACCGCCTCGCCCGTGTCGGCGCAGTTCTCCAGGGTCTCCTGCACCAGCAGGGTGACTGGCACGTTGACGTTGGGCATGTCGGTGCCATAGCCGTAGTTGTAGCTGATGCAAAGGCCGCGCTCGTTGACGCCGTCGTGGCATCCGGCCAGGGGGGCGACGGTCACGTCCAGGGTCGCGTATGACTCCGCCGGCTGGCACAGGCGGGTGATGTAATATGGCTGGAAGAACAGGGGGTAGTCGAAGTTCTTGATCACCATCGGCTCCCCCAGGGCGCTTCTTTCGGCGTTGACCCCGGCAGCGGTACAGGCGCCGAGACGGTAGTTCGCCTGCGCCAGCATGAGCTCTCCCGCCAGGGCGAGAAAGAGCACGGACTCGCTTATCTCCGCCCCCTTGGCGATGCCCTCCATGCGCGCCTTCTGTCGCGGGCAATGTTCCGAGATGTCGCCCCACATCTCCCCCACCGCCCGGCGCATGGCCATTCCCTCGAATATCTTGAAGGGAACTAGGGCGGGCTTCTGCACCTGGAAGGCCTCTAACTGGTGGAGGTTGGCAGCCAGGTGATGGATGGCCTCCCTTGCCTGCAGACCCTGTTGAAAACCTATCTCGTACTGCTCGCCGCGCAGGTCGAAGAGGCGCACCTGCCGTTTCCCCGGCGTCATCCCCTCCCCGAAGGTGGTCCCGAGCTCCAGCGGATCGGGCATTATCTCCTCTCTGCCTGTCGGTTTCATACAACCCTTGACTATATTAACCTATAATCGAGGTGTCGGCGAGCGCGAAGGGAGATGGCCGATGGAGGAAAAACACGGCCTGGAGCTGGGAAGATTCCAGGGCTCTCTGCTGGGCTTGGCCATAGGCGACGCACTCGGCATGCCCCTGGAGGGAGCGCGCGCCTCGGAGATCAGGGACCGCCTCGGCGAGGTGCGCGATTTCCTGGATGCCCCGTGGCGGATGTTGAAAGCAGGCCAGTGGACCGACGATACCAAGATGATGCTAAGCCATGCCCGCAGCATCGCACGCTGCGGGGGTTTCGACCTCGAGGACACGGCGCGCGAGTTCGTCGCGTGGCTCGAGTCGAATGACTGGAGGGGCATCGGCAACGCCACCTACGTTTCGATAAAGGAGCTCGCCGCGGGGGTATCTCCCCGCGACAGCGGCCTGAAGGGGGAGCAGGCCGCGGGCAACGGCGCCGCTATGCGTATCGCGCCCGTCGGTCTTTTGCGTTGTCGCGACCTGGAAAGGCTGCGCGAGGACGTCCGCAGCGCCGCCGCCATCACCCATAACAACCCCGAAGCCATCGCGGGAAGCGAGGCGGTGGCCTATGCCGTCGCGCGTGCGGCGCGGGGCGACCTCTCCCCAGCTTCCCTGCTCGACGAGACCATAGCGTTCATCGGCCCCTGCGCGGTCGCGGAACGCCTGCACATGGCGGCGCGTTTCCTGGAAAAGGGCCTGGACGTTGGTGAGGCCCTGGCGAGGCTGGGCACCAGCGGCTACGTCGCCGAGACGGCGGCCAGCGCCTTTTTCTGTTTTCTGCGCTCCCCTGACGACTTCGAGGAGACGGTATCCCGCGCCGTGGGGGGCGGCCTGGACGCCGACACCACCGGCGCCGTGGCGGGCGCCATAAGCGGGGCTTACAACGGGCTGGATGCCATCCCCACGCGCTGGCGCGAAGGGGTGGAAGCGGCGGAGGAGATCCTGGACCTGGCTACGCGCATCCACGAGATCGTCACCGCACCCGGGGCGCGTGGATGAGGCCCCCTCCCGCCAGGCGGGTCAGCCCTCTTCCGTGGACCTGGAGATAAGCCTGCGCAGGCTCTCCACTATCTCCGCCATGGCCCGCTGCAGCTGCGATATGTCATCGCCCTCGTTCACCGTTATCTTTACGTCCAGGTCTCCCCGCATCACCTGCCCGGCTGCGGCGGAAAGCTCTTCCACCGGCCGCGTGATGTTGCGGCGGATGAGATAGCCCACGACCAGGAAGGTGAGGAGGATGAAGGCGACGAATACGGCGGCCATGAACGGCACCAGCACCGCGTACAGGTCCCTTTTCTCCTTGTCGTAGAACCCCCTCAGTTCCGCTACCTCGGCGCGTATGGGTTTCGCCCCGATGTAGGCCTGGGTCAGGCCGCTGATCTTGAAGAGCTCTATGGCGACGATGTACTCGCCCTCGAAACCCAGCTCCTCGATGCCGTCCTTCATATACAGGTAAGGCGTGCCCACGTCTATCGCCTTCAGCAGATAGTCCGGGACTTCCCAGTTGTAGACCAGGCTCTCGTCGTCGCAGACCACGACGGTGGCGCCGTCCGGTATACCCATGCCCGCCAGGACGACCATCACCCTCTCCATTCCCAGCGCCCCCAGCTCCACCAGCTGCTCCGAGAACTGGTTATAGAACCTCTGGTAGTCGGTCATCTCGCCGCGCAGGAGCATGCCGTACTGTTCCTCGAGGGGGATGTCCCCAAACCCTCCTTCCAGCATCTTCTCGGCGATCACCGGGTCCAGGGTATCGCGGATATAATGGGAGGCGCTGACGAAGTAGCGCGAGATGCCCTCTATCATCCTCTCCCTTCCCTCGTCGATGAGGCCGTTCTGCCAGCCGCTGAAGATAGAGAAGGTGACCAGCCCGAAAACCAGGAACATGACCACCAGGAAGGCGGTTATGAAGTAGAGGGTATACGGGCGCGCGGGTCTCAAGACTTCCTCGCCGCGCCGCGCGGCCCTCCCCTGCTCCTCCCCGGACCTGCCGGCCGCCGTGCCCGCCAGTGACATCGAGAACATGGCATTGAGGTTCCCGAGCAGGGTGTTGACGGCGCGCTCCAGGCCCTCGAACTCGTCCCCCCTCCTAACCGGCACCCGTGCCTCGAGGTCGCCGTCCAGGGCGTCACCGGCGGCGGCGGACAGCCTGTCGATGGGCCTTGTGATCCTCCAGCGTACGATGAGGGCGATAAAGAGCAAGGTGAGCAGGGACATGGCAACGATGGAGATGGTGATTAAAAGACCGATGCCGCCCAGGCCGTCGCTTTTCTTTTCATCGTAGAAGGCGTCGATGGCGGCGACGTCCTCGGCCATGGGTTTTATCGCCAGGTAACCGAGGCGGAGGTCCGTTCCCGGCACCGCGACCGTCTTTCTCACCACCAGGCTCAGGCCCTTTACGCCCAGATCGGGCAGGCCCTCTTCCACCCACACGTAGTCGATGCCCTCGCCCGGGACCCCCTGCAGGTCCTCCGGCACCGCCAGCGCATAGACCGGGTCGCCGCCGCTGGCCGCCACGATCAGGGCCTGCGAGCGCGCGCCCGCCGGGGGCAGGAAGAGCAGGGCCTCCGCGAGCCCCATGAAACCCGCGCCGGTCATCTCCGCCAGCTTTTCGCTCAGAAAAGCCTGTCCCGGCGTGAGCTCTGCGCGGGATGAGACGGCGAGAAGCGCCGCCTCGTCCAGGCCGCTTAATTCGTCCTGGCCCAGGTACACGAGGTAGTCGATGATGAAAGACGAGTTGGCCGCGACGTTGGTCACCTGCATCTCGATCAGCTTGTCCCTGCTCTTGCTGAGCAGGCGGTCCTGCGAACGGGCATAGAGAAAGAACATGACCAGGCCGGCGAGGATATAGACCGCGATCACCAGGATGGTGATCTGGTAGAGGGTCCTGCTCCTGGCACGGGCGCGCTTGCCCCCACGTTTCCCATCGGCGAGTGTCCCGGCCATCCTTTGCTTCCTTCCCCCTTCGCTGGCTATTGAACAATCGAGATCATCCGCCCCACGCCATTTGACTCGGCGCTCCCGCGAAAATGCTTGAACCGGCGGACGGCGGACGGGCTAAAGGATGCCGTAGGCGGTAACGATGAATCAAGTACGGGCCAGATGATGATGCGCGCCCGCCGCCCCCCGGGCGGCCGGTGGTTTATCGGCGTCGGGCGGGGAAAGAATTATTTTATAACACAGCGAACGGAAGGAGGGGAAAATACATGGAGACTCCGGAGATCGAGTTCCTGCTCTATCTGCTCACACGCTACGTCAAGAACAACGCCATTGTTGCGGCTGAGACGACGGTCGAAGAACTGATCAACAACATCAACATCAACCTTACTCCCCTCGGCGGTGGTTGATAAGACCAAGCCCTTCATCCCGCTGATAGGTCGAGACCCTACGCCGGCCCTGTCCGTCGTTCAGCTCCGGGGTCAGGCCGAGTGACCACCGCCTGCCGCGAGCACGGCGGGAGGCGTTGTCCGCCTTGCGCCCCGAGGTCCCTACTGCAGAAAATACCTCTGCGGATCGAATATACGCACGTCGTAGAGCTCGTCGCGCCGCGGCGCCTCGACCTCACGCAACTTGCGGGCCGTCTTCAGCTCCCAGCCGCAACGGGACCCTATATTCTCCACCGCCCCCCTTGCGTCCGCGCCGGCCTGTGGGAAATAGGCCTCGAGCACGAACTCCTCCTCGCCCGGCGGCTTCACGAAGACCCCCATGGTGGTTACCAGCGTGCGCACGCGCTGGCCGGGAGCGGTGATATAGGATACCGACTGCGGCGTGCGTACCTTGTCCTGGGGCACGGTGAGCAGCATCTCCTGCACGCCCAGCGCAACGTCGCAGGCGCCGCCGGAGCCCACCAGAAAGAGGCCGAGCTCGGGCATCTTGGTGGAGTTGACGTTCCCGCGCACGTCCACCTGACCAGCGCCCAGCACGCCGATGGCGTGGTTGCTCTCGGCGCCTGCCATGGAACCCAAAACTGTGAAGACGTCCGTGAGCATGGTGCAAGCGTAGAGGTTGCGGAAGTTGAAGATGAAGGGGTCGGAGGGCCGCGGCGTATATCCGAAGAAGCCTACCTCGGCCATGAGGTCGGCCTGGTAGTCTTCCCGCCGCAGGTCGTACCAGGCCTTCCAGGCCGCCAGGTTTGAGGCCCCGATGCCGGCCAGTATGGTGCGGTAGCCGCCTGACTGTATGCGCTGCTTGAGCAGGCGCGCCGCCTCGATGACCATCATCTCCACCGGCCCGTGATCGAGGTCCTGCCGGATCGTGGCCGCCCGCGTGGCCAGCTCCGACCGCCATGAATCCGCTGCAGCGCGCCCCTTGAGGAACCATATCTTCTCGAAACCGACCTTGCGCATGTACGCGTCGTGGTCCTCGACGCCGGTGAGCCACTCCCGCACCCACTCCTCCATGGTCGCATCGTCCTTGCACGCCTCGCGCAGCTCGAGCATGAAGTCCTCGTCCTCGGCATAGGGTTCGAACTCGCTGATGCCCAGGTTCGAGGCGCCGGACGGGTGCACGCCCATGGGAGCCGGGCATACCGCCTTCACCACGTTACCGGGGATCCTCACCAGGTGGGGGAAGCGGCGCAGGAAGGCGGTGTCCACCACCTTCTCCACCGTCACCAGCGCGCCCTCCCTGGCCGCGAAGGCGGCGTGCACGTTCTCCGCGTACGGCGGCACCAGCAGCACATTGCCGGCGGGGTCCGCGGCCCAGCCGTGGAGGAGGGTGATCTCGGGGCGCAGTGCTCGCACCATGCCCGTCCGGCCCCCGTCCGGCGTGTCCACCACACAGAAGTCACGCGCGTTCTCTTCTTGCATGGAGCTGCCTACGATGGAGTGGGTAGGCATCCACTCCACCCCCAGAGCCCCCGCCAGCAGGCGCTGCGGCAGCGTGAGCACGGTCCAGTTCTCT
The DNA here is from genome assembly GCA_964415205.1 of uncultured Actinomycetota bacterium. GTDB lineage: Bacteria > Actinomycetota > Geothermincolia > Geothermincolales > RBG-13-55-18 > SURF-21. The sequence goes on from CAYPZH010000100.1 coordinate 7,081, forward strand.
ATCTCCAGGCGGCCGTCACGGAAGGCTTCCTGGTAGATGCGGTTCGGCCCCGGGAAGGGATAGGAATCCCCAGCGAAGGAGGTGATGATCCTGCGCGTGAGGCCACCGTAGACGAAGAGCACCATGTTGGCGATGAAACCCAGGGCGGAGATGGTGAAACCGGGGTCCTTGCCCCAGAAGCGGCGGCATATCTCATACACGGCGGCGTTGGGGCGCATGTAGGCGTGGGCGACGTGGAGATGCATCCCGGGCTTTATGAAGGCGGCGACGGCCTCCTTCAGGTCCATCACCTTGCTGCCGGAGCATTGCCTCTCGGACAGCTCCATCTTGTCCTCGACCCTGTCCGTAAACGCGCCGAACATCGCTTTCACCTCGACTTATGTTCAATACCCCGGGTGGATTTTCTGCTATACTATATCACATTGTCCGCAGCTTAAAACCGCAGGCGGGAGAGGCCGGAGTGGCGCTCCCGGGGGCGCAGGGAGCGTTCCGGCACATACCGCTCCCGGCAAGCGGGGGAGACTGGACAACCGTTTTCGGCATTGCCCGCCTCCAGCGCGGAGAAGGCCGAACAAGAGAGTGGAGAGGGGATGAGGTCCTTGCTGAAGAAATTGCTCACGCCGCAGAAGATAGGCCATCTGGATGTGCGCAACCGCATCGTCATGACCGCCATGCACCTCAACTATACCCCGGACGGCCGGGTTAACGACCGCATCTGCGCCTTCTACGAGGAGAGGGCGAAGGGCGGCACGGGCATGATCATCGTGGGCGGCTGCACCATCAACGACGTCTCCGGCAGCACCTGGCTGCTGAACATGCGCGACGACGCGGCCATAGAGGGCCACGCCGCCCTCGCGGACGCCATCAAGAGACACGGGGCGGCGGCGGCCTGTCAGCTCTACCACGCCGGGCGTTACTCCCACTCCTTCGCCATGGAGGGGAGGCAGGCCCTGGCCCCCTCCGCGGTTGCCTCCCGCTTTACCCGGGAGGAGCCGCGCGCGATGACCCTGGAAGACATAGAAGAGACCAAGAGAGATTACGCCGAGGCGGCTCGCAGGGTGAAGGAGGCCGGGTACGACCTGGTGGAGGTGCTGGCCTGCACCGGCTACCTCATTCCGCAGTTCCTCTCCCCCACCATCAACTTGCGCGAGGACGAGTACGGCGGCCCGCTGGAGAACCGTATGCGTTTCGGCCTCGAGGTTGCGGACGCAGTGCGCGAGGCGGTGGGGCCGGACTTCCCCATCGGTTTCCGCATCGACGGCCACGACTACATGGAGGGCGGCAACACCAACCGCGAGTGGTCGCTCTTCGCCGCGGAGCTGGAGAAACACGGCGCGGACGTGATCAACGTCACCGGGGGATGGCACGAGACCCGGGTGCCGCAGCTCCCCATGTCGGTGCCGCGCGCCGGCCTCGCCTACCTCGCCGCCGGGGTCAAGGCGAAGGTCGGGGTGCCAGTGATCGCATCCAACCGCATCAACGACGTCTTCATCGCCGACGAGATACTGCGTATGGGACTCGCCGACCTTGTGACCATGGCCCGCGCGCTCATCGCCGACCCCTACCTGGCCGAGAAGGCATACGAAGGCCGTTACGAGACCATCACCCACTGCATCGGCTGCAACCAGGGCTGCTTCGACCACGTATTCTACCTGCAGCCCGTGACCTGCACGTTGAA
>CAYPZH010000100.1:8768-10651 GCA_964415205.1 uncultured Actinomycetota bacterium
CGGCGCGGAAGCCCAGGCGCGTGGCGGTGGTGGGGGGCGGCCCAGCGGGCATGAAGGCGGCCATCACCGCTGCGGAGCGCGGGCACGCGGTGAGCCTGTTCGAGAAGAGCGACGTCCTGGGTGGGCAGCTCAACCTGGCCGCCGTGCCACCGGGTCGCGAGGAGTTCTGGACCGCCGTTGAGGACCTCGACGTGCAACTGGACGACGCGGGGGTCGAGCTGTTCCTGGAGACCGAGGCCACGGCGGCTATGCTGGCAAGCGAGGGCTTCGACGCCGTGATAGTGGCCACCGGGGCGCGCCCGACCGTTCCGCCCATCCCGGGCATCGACGGCCCCAACGTGGTAATGGCCTGGGACGTCCTGGAGGGCCGCGAGGACCCCGAAGGGGAGGACATCGTCATCATCGGCGGCGGCGCGGTGGGCTCGGAGACCGCCATGTATGTGGCCAGTATCGGCACCATCTCCGCCGATACCCTCTTCTACCTCTTCATGAACAACGGCGAGGACACGGAGACACTGAAGGAGCTGTGCAGCCGCGGCACCAAGAAGGTCACCGTGGTGGAGATGCTGGAGAAAATATGCGGAGACGTGGGCATATCCACCCGCTGGACCATCCTGCAGGACATGCGCCACCTGGGCATCGACATGCGCCGCAACGCCGTGGCCAGGCGCATCGAGGAGGGCCGCGTGGTGGTCGAGGTGGGCGGCGTGGAGGAGGAGCTCCCCGCCGATACGGTGATCGTAGCCGCCGGCTCCTGTCCCGCGAACGAGCTGTACGATGAGCTCAAGGAAAGGGGCATGGAGGTCTACCTGGTGGGAGACGCGAAAGAGGCGCGCAAGGCCATCGAGGCCATCCAGGAAGGTTACGAGGTGGGGCTGGCCGTTTAAGCAGATATGAGTTCGCCGCGGTCTCTAGCGAGACCTTGGTCCGGCTGTATTGAGATGGGGCGCTGTATCGCTCGTCAACATCACGGCTCCCCAATCACCTTTTCCGGCTCATTCATCGCCCTTTGAGGGCCCGGGATAGCCATAGCGCTCTAGGACTTCTCCGGCGAGGCGCGCCAGTTCCGCGATGAGCTTGTCCATCTCGAAGCCCTGCTCCACCACCAGGTCGAGCATCTCCTTCTGGCGCTCGCTCAACTCCCCCGCCTTTCCCCTGCCCACCGTGCCCGCGTAGGAGATCATCACCGTGAGGGGCGAGCGCAGGTCGTGGGACAGGGAGGAGCGTATTCTCTCCAGGGCCTCCAGCGCCTCCCGCGAGTCCTCCGGTGCCGCGGCCGCGCTTTTTTTCTTTCCTGGCTCTGCCTCGCCGTGGGCGGGGGCTTCCTCTCTCCCGCGCGCGATGAACTCCCGCACCTCCGCGGGGAAGACGTCCATGTTCACCGGCTTTTTAACGAATCCGTCGAAACTCGCGTTCACCTCTTCCCACTCATCCTCGTTGATGCTAGCGCTCATGGCCACCACGGGAACGGACTGCAAAGAGGGCTCCTCACGCAGCCGCTCGACCACGGCGAGGCCGTCCATGCCCGGCATATACAGGTCGAGGAGGACGAGGTCTGGTACCACCCTGCAGGCGAGCTCGACCCCGGCCTCCGGGCTGCCCGTGGACACCACCTCGCAGCCGTCCGCCTCCAGTAGCCGGCAGACGATCTCGCGCTCGAGCGTGCTGTCGTCTATGTAGAGAATCGTGGGTTTTTTCGTGCCTGCGGCCATAGCATGCTCCCCTCTCCGTCAAAGTGATAATCGGTACGCGGCCGCGCCAGCATTAGCAGAATTGACGCTCTTCATTTTGCCCTCGCGGCCCCTTGCTTTATAATTCACCAAGGTGATGTCAGATAGAGAGGGGTGTTTTTATTGGAGATCGTGGCATTTACCGATTACGGT
>CAYPZH010000101.1:0-10613 GCA_964415205.1 uncultured Actinomycetota bacterium
TCGTGCGTGAGTCGGGGGAACTTACCATCGACAGCACCAGCACCACCGTGAACACGTCGATCATCAACTCCCTGGCCATCATCCTCCTGGCCTGCCTGGCTTTCCTCGTCGCCCTGATGGCCTTAGTGCGCCGCCTCCTGCGCAGGTACCGCGGCGGTAAGCACTCCAAGGGGAGGGCAAAAGAGTGACGGCGGCGATGGAGCCGGCCCCGCGCGACGAAACGAGCGTCTTCGCCGCCGACGCCACGGTGATGGCGGTGGGCACGGCCATAAGCCGCGTGACCGGGTTCCTGCGCTACGCCGCCCTGGCCTACGTGCTGGGCCTGACCCTGCGTTTCGGGGAAACCAACCTCCCCAGCACCTACAACCTGGCCAACTCCATGCCCAATATGATCTATGACCTCGTCCTGGGGGGCATCATCGCTTCCCTCTTCATCCCCGTCTTCGTGGAATACCTGAGCACGCGCTCCCGGGAGGAGGCCTGGCACATCGCCAGCTCGGTCACCAACATATCCATGATCGTCCTGACCGTGGTCACCGCGCTGGGCATCGCGGCCACCCCCCTCGTCATCCGCCTGATGACGCTATTCGGCTCCTACTCCTCCGGTGACGTGACCACCCAGGTGGTCAGGGACCAGGCCTCCTTCCTGCTGCGGTTTTTCGTGCCTCAGATCATTTTCTACGGCCTCAGCGCCATCTTCGGCGGCCTGCTCAACTCCCACCGCCATTTCAAGGCGCCGGCCTTCGCGCCTATCGCCAACAACCTGGTGGTCATCCTCACGGTGGTGGTCTTCTGCTTCCTGCCCGGGCCGCGCGACGACTACCTTCACCTCGTCTTCCTGGCCGTAGGCACCACCGCGGGGGTGGTGGCCCAGGCCCTGGTGCAGATCCCAGCTCTCCTGCGCATAGGGGTGCGCTGGCAACCGGTTCTCGACTTCAAGCACCCCGCCATACGCAAGATCGGGCGCCTGGCCATCCCCCTGCTCGGATACATACTCCTGTGGCAGGTCGGCACCTGGTTCATGTTCACGCTGGCCATACAGGTGGACGGCGGCGTGCCCTCGTACCAGTATGCCCAGATGTTCTTCCAGCTTCCCTACGGTGTCTTCGCTGTATCCATCATCACCGCTATCTTCCCGGCCATGAGCGAACATTCCGCCCTGCGCAGGATGTCCCGGTTCAAGGACACCATGAACCTCGGTATCCGCTCCACCATCCTCATCATCGTGCCCTGCGCGGTCATCTACCTGACCATGAGTGAGTCCATCATCCGTTTCCTTCTCGAGCACGGCTTCTTCAAGGCCGGGGACACGGAGCTGCTTTCCGGCGTGCTGTTTTATTTCGCCCTCGGGCTCATCCCCTATTCCATCGATATGCTTCTCACCAAGACGTTTTATTCCATGCAGGACACGCGCACCCCCATGATCATCAACTGTTTCGTGGTGGCCATCAATATCGGAGCCAACCTGCTATTCTTCCACCTGATGGGAGTGAAAGGACTGGCGCTGGGCTTCGCCACTGCTTACTTTTTCTCCATGCTCATCGACGGGACCGTGCTGCGCATGCGGCTGGGACATCTGGGAGGGCGGCAGATGCTGTCCACCGCCTTGAAGGCCCTGGCTGCTGCCGCGTCCATGGCCGTGGTCATCTATGCCTCGCACCGGCTTATCGTCCAGCTTCACCCGCTCCCCGGGCTGTGGCGGGACCTGCTGGACATGCTGCTGCCCATGGCCGGGGGAAGCGTGGTCTTCTTCTTCGTTGCCCATGCACTGGGCATGGAGGAGCTGGTCGCCATCAGGGACATGCTCGCGCGCCGGCTGGGCAGGCTGGCGCCGCGGGGTTAAAAAGCAGCTGGCCGCCGAGCCGGGCACGTGCCTGTACGCGGGGCTAAAGGAAACGCGTGCACATCGTCGAAGGTAATAGGTGATATGGGTAAAAGAGGAGTCTTGGCTGTCATGCATGGTGAGGACGGGCAGGTGTGGAGCTGGGTTCTCACCTTAGTGCTAGTCGCCGTGGTCATCGGCGCCATCATCACCCAGTTCTTCCCCATAATCTGGAATCACATATCCGTTCACGCCACGGCCGACGATGCCGCGGATGAAGCAGCTATGGAATTCCGCGCCAGCAGAGGAAACATGCAAAGGGTCAATGAGAGCGTGAAGGATATGCTAGCGAGCCGGGATGCCCGCCTGGTGGGCTCGATATCCTTTATCAAGGGCGAGAACGGAGAACCTGATAGGATAGGGCTCACTGTGCGCAAGATAACCAACACCTACCTGTTCGAAAACATAGGTTATCTTTGCCGCCTCACCGAGGCCACCGCTTACAGCGAGCGGGAGGTTCCCTAGAAGCCTGGGTTCAGAAAAAGACAGCTATATGCTGTGCCGCCTCACCGAGGCCACCGCTTACAGCGAGCGGGAGATCCCTCAGCGCTCCCCGGAGTACTTAAAAACCGGCTTGAAGGTCTTCCCTTGACCTGCCCGCCTGGGCTTCCAGCGGGCGAAGCATTACGATGTGACTGCGGTTGACGTCGATGAAGTCGGTGCGGAACAGCTCCCTGCCGGTGAAAAGGTCGTATACCTCGACGTCGGTGAGTGCGAAAAAGGACGAGGTCTCTCTAGACTGCATGATATCGGTCAGGCGCGCGCCGGCGAAGATGTGCAGATCGGCCAGGATGCGGTGCGCGGTGGTATAGATCTCGACCCTTATCTTCTCTTTTTTTGCGTGCATTCCAGACCTCCTGACCTAGGCGCTCGAATGAGCAGCAGCTTTACCCTTTAGCTCCCAGATTAATATATCATAATGCGCGGCTTTTTCCCGCCGTGGCGCGACACCCCGTCAGACGGGAGGAGAACCGCGTGAGGCGGGGAAAGGAGCCGGGCCGCCACCGGCGATAAGACGGTGCAGCCAGTAGGACCCCGCCAGTTCGAGCACCGTGAGCAGGGCCGCCGCAGCCGCTCTCCCCGGCGTCAGTCCCCCCGCCTCCTTCTCCTTCAACAGGTAGACCAGGAGGAGGTTCAATACCCAGAAGGTCCCCAGCAGGCTCAGCAGGAGCCAGAGCTGCGCCGGGCGGGACAGGGGGCCCGGACGCCACAGGTAGAGGGCGAGCAGGGCGCCGCCCGCCAGCCCCGCCGCCGCTAGGTCGCCGGGCCGGGACCCGACCTTGAGCGCGCGGTCGCCCGCGAAGACCTCGCGGTTCAACAGCGCCGCCGCCGGGAACGCCAGCCCCGCGCCGGCGGCGAAACCGCTCAGGAACCTGATGGTGTTGGTGCTGTCCCTGAAGCCCAGGTAGGAAGTGAGGCCGTCCCAGGCCAGGAAGAGGACCCCCGCCGCCCCGCAGGCCAGCAACGGCCAGGGGGGCATGCCCGCCCGCTTCCTTCCCCGCAGCAGGGAGAGCGCGAGCACGAGGGTGAAGAAGGAGACGAGCAGGCCCGTGTCGCGGGCACATACGAACAGGGGGCGCCCTCCGAAGCGCAGCAGGCGCTCCGGGTCCTGATGGCAGATGGCGAAGCCGAGCTCCCACAGCCAGTCGTCCCACCACATGAAGCTCAGTGCTCCCGCGCCGCGTCAAGGTCGGGACCCCGTCTCATGTCACAGCTCGTATTCAAGCGCCCTGCACGGCATCTCGAAAAAGCGGTGGAAGGGCTCGGGAAGGAGCCGGTAGTCCATGCCCGCGATATGGGGAGAGAGATCGGCGGAGTTGTAGGTGTCCACGAAGAGCACGCTCTCGTCCCCGCGCAGCCCCTTCCCCAGCTTGAGCGCCGCCGCCAGCGCCTTGCCGGTATAGGTGCCCTCGAGCCGCAGGCCGTCCAGTTCGCGCGCCTCCCTCACCGCCTCCACGTCCGCGTGGGTGAGGTGTGCGTAACCCCTGCCGAGCTCGTCGCTCACGTACACCAGGTCGGAGGGCCGCGCCCGCGGCGCTCCCATACCGGGGTCGATGCGGTCCAGCAGGGCGGCGGTCCTGTTCACCAGGCGCGCCCACAGGGCGGCGTTGCAGTACGCCGTCTCCACCACCGCCACGCCTACCAGGCGCGAGCGCAGGCCCGCCAGCCGCAGCCCCAGCCACAGTCCCGCCGAGGTCCCGTGCGTACCCATGGCGGTCACCACGTAGCCGGGCTCCGGGAGCGAACCCTCCTCTACCTGCCGCGCTATCTCCAGACCCGCGTTCACGTAACCCAGGCAGCCCAGGGGCGACGACCCGCCGGGTCCGAGCCAGTACAGCCGCTCCCCGCGCGCCCGGGCGGCGAGCTTCTCCCTCGCGAAGGCCAGCGGGATGAGGGGGATGGAGCGCGCCCACACCAGTCGCACCCCGCTGCGGTAGTCCATGAGCAGGTTGCGCCGCACGTAGTCGGCGCAGGGCTGGTCGAACAAAAGGGCCGTGGTGGAGAGGCCGAGACGCTTGCCGTGTATGGCCGTGGCCAGCACGTGGTTGGAGCCGGCAGCGCCCATGGTCATCACGCCGGCGCACCCTTTGCGCTCCGCGTCCGCCAGCACGAACTCCAGCTTGCGTACCTTGTTGCCGCCGTAAAGGGGCGAGCTGAGGTCGTCCCGCTTGACATAGAGGGCGGGGAGGCCGTGCGCCTCCTCCAGCCCGCGCATGCGCTCGACCGGGGTAGGCCACTCCCCCAGGGACACCCAGGCCAGCGACTGCCGCAGGCGGGGATAACGGCGGAACAGCGGCAGCTCTCCCTGCAACCTCATCACCTCACAAGCGCGGCAGCCCGCGCAGGTCCCTTATGAAGACGCTAAGTGCGGCCAGGCCTACGGCGAAGAAGAAGATGCCGCCGTAGGACGTCATCCTGCTGTAATCCCACGCCGCTCCCGGCGCGAGGTGCCAGAGAAATGCCCACAACCCCAGGGGCAGGTAGAGGGAGGCTATGATCAGGGAAAGGTTGCGCTTTTTGATGAGTATGAGCGCTGGACACCCCACGATCACGGCCATGAGCGCGGTGAAGACCATGAACCAGGTGACGTCTCCCGTGCCCACGAGGTAGAGGACGCACAGGGTGAAACCGGCAAGTCCAGCCGCTGCCAGGCCCATATAAGCGATGACCGTGAAGGCGGTCGGACTCAGGGTGCGCGGCGGTTCCGGCCCGGTGACCTGTAGGTGGTAACATCTTTCGCACAGGAGTTTTCTGCCGTATTCCATATCCGCGGCGTTTATCTCACGACCGCAACCTTTACAGGTGATCATATCCAAAAGTTAATGGCTGCGCCTGCCGGGGTCAACCTACGGCGGGCCGGACGCGGTCGAGCAGCTCGCGGTAGAGGGCGCTTTCGGAGTCGAACTCCACCCGGATGGCCCGTTCGGGGCAGGCGGCTGCGCAGCGGCCGCAGCCCTTGCACAGGTCGGGGTCGATGCTTGACCTGCCGTCCAGCAGAGATATCGCTCCTACGAAACAGGTCTCCACGCAGGTCCCACAGCCGACACAGTCGTCGGTGATGGAGACGCGCACGCCGTCCAGCTTCTTTATGGCCTGTTTGAAGGGGGGCCCCGCCCGCTTGATGTCCGCGCGCACCAGGCAGCAGCAGTCGCAGCAGAAGCAAAGCACCAGGAAGTTGCGGAAGTCGTGCAGCACCCCCATGGTGGTGGCGTCGAACCAGATGCGGCCGAGCATGCCCGTGAGCCCCGTCTCGGACGCCCTCTCCAGGTGGTTGAGGCATTCCTCCACGCTTGCGCGGTGGCCCACGGACGGATGCAGGTGAGCGGCCGCCTCCCCCAGGAAGATGCACCCCAGGTCCCGGGGGTAGTTCACGCACCCCTCCTGGTTACGGCAGATGCAGCCGTTGTGGATGAAGCGGTGGGAGGAAGCACGGATGAGCTCGGCGATGACCTCACGGGGTAGCGCCATGTTCTCTGGGGAGGGGATGTCCTCGTACACCGGGATGAAGGTGACGTCGAATATGCCGTCCTTCACCAGGGGCGCGAAGAGCTGCCTGAAGGGAGTATACGCGCTGAGCTTCTTCACCGTGTGGGTGAAGGGCCACAGCGAGAGGAACATCTTCACGACCCGCCTGGGATAACCCATATATAACTCCTTTTATTCGGTTCCGGTCTCGGGTTATCCCCATTATTCCCCCTGCTCACCCCCGAGGCAACCATAAGGGCCGCATCCTCCATCCCGAGTTACCTGACGATATGCCGTCAGACCTAAGAACGGATAGCGGCCCCTGTTGGCAGCCTTGGGGTCACAACTCGGCTCCGGGCGCGACCTCCAGCGACACTCTCGCTCAGACCGCCGGCAACTGCATATCTATGATCTGGAAGGCATCCGCCAGGCGGTAGGCGGTCAGGAAGTCGACCTTGTATCCCTCGACGGCTTTCATGATCCGTATCACGCCCCTGGACAGATAGTCGGCCCCTTCTTTGACCTTGTCGTCTTCGACTTCGTAGAACATAAGGGCCCTGATACCGTCACCCCCCGACAATGCGTAAGAGTCGAGGAGTTTCACGTATTCGGGCATCGGCTCCGTTTGCAATCGTTCGAGGAACATCTCGCTTATTTCAACCACTTTCGTGCCCGGATAGGTGGTATCCAAGAAGAAGATCATCTCTAACACCTCCAGACCTCTCTCCAGTACACTCCGTATAACGAAATACGACCGTGTCCCGCTGTCACCCCCCTTCATCAGACCACGGGCGCTGCCTGCGGCATCTGTCTGTACGCGGAGATGTCCACGCCGCGCGCGCTTTCACCCATGTCAAGATCTCCTATCTCGCGGACGGGTATATCTCTTCCCCCGGCTCCAGGTCCCCGAACCAAGTGGCGAATTTCGTGTTGTAGAGAGTAAACAGGAGAGGGTTTCCCAGCTTCCAGCTCACGGTAATAGCATCGTTCGGACATTCGTGCAGGCATGCGTGGCACCTTATGCAATCCTTGCCCAGCACCGGGAACCCTTCGTCCAGGACGATGTTTCCGGTGGGACAGGCGGATACGCACCTCCCGCACCCGTCGCAGAGGGTCTCATCGAACTTGGGCTTGGGCATGGTGAGGCGCATCAAACCATCCGTTATGGTCAACCCTACGAAATCGTAGAAACCCCATCCCGGCTTCAGCGCATCGGGCCGGCTGCCGGGAAGCGGCCCCTCGCGGCCGGAGGATACGTGCACCCCCAGGGAGACGGCGAACTCGCGGGCTTTTTCGAGGTCATTCTCGTCGGGGCGGCCGGCAAACCTCCCTATGAGACAGGGCGCGGTATAGAACAGCTCGCCCCGTGCCAGGAATCCTCCGACCACCTCGGCCCCTTTTCTGCGCAGTCGGCTGGCCATGTCGTACAGTGTCCTGCCGGGAGCTTCGCCTGAGGTGGCAAAGACGAACGCCTTCATCCCGTCAAGCCGAGGGAGTGAGTCGATAAAGTCCCTTATCGGCTTCGCGGCCTGGTTTGCATAGCACGGCGCACCGATGCCCAGGAGGTCACATGCCGATGCGTCTCCCGCTGCCGCCTTCTTGAGCGGGATTGCTCTCACCGTATGCCCTGCCCCGCGGAAAGCTTCCTCCATGGCCAGAGCCACCTTGCGCGTGTTGCCGGTCTGAGAGTTGTAGATGATGTTGACGTTCATGCGCATGTCCCCTTTCCGAATCTTGAACACTCAGGCCCGCACTTCCCGGGAGGTTTCCTTCATGCTCTTGACATCGCTACCACTCCAGGGTGAGGCCGGTTTCCGGTGTTGTCCCTCGGCCTCACTCAAGCCGTACTGTATTTACTTGGCGCTCTTGGCCATTTCCTTCAGCTCGACTGCCCCCGCTGCCATGCCCATGGCCTCCAGGCTGCGCTTGAGCAGGGGCAATGAGAGGTTCTCGGGGCCGTAGAGGATGAGCTGGAAGTCCGGGACGTACAAGTACATGAGCGGCCGGGTGGACATGAGCAGCTTGGAGAGCTCTAAAGCGATGGGATGGGATGTGCCCAGGGAGAGCCCGGCGTTGGTGGGATTGAAGTTCAGGGCGTAGCTGCGGGCGTTCATCTTACCCTCCGCCGTCTGCGGCTGGCTATCCTGATAGAGGTGGCAGAAGAACTTTATGATGCCGCTGCTTGCGGCCGCGATCTTGCGTCCCCGCAGGGTGCAGATAAGCTCCCCTTCTTCCTTAAGTTCGCATTCCACCCATTCCTGCGTGTCGCTGAAATCGATGGAGGCCAGGAACTTGGGGAAGCCGTAGAAATCGATGCCCCCGCGCATGGCAACCTCCGTGGTAACCGGAAGGTGGTGGAAGTAGACGTCATATTCCATGCGCAGCATCTGCCGCAGAGTGTTGTACACGGGCAGTGGCTGGAAGCTTGACGAGACCAGGGGTATGCACATGGCGAACTCGTTGTAGGGAGGGATGTCCACGTCGTAGTACTCGAAGGCCGCCATCTGCACCGCAGCCACACCCGGCGCCAGCTGGGCGGGCACGAAGCGGCGGTCAGGTAAGGCCTGCCTTACCCGCCATAACGGTGCGGGGAAAACGGCAGAGAAGCCGCGGCCCCTGCGGTAGAACAGCGGCAGTTTGGCCTTGAAATCCCCCATCATTACATCTACCTGATCGACGCCCGCGAAGAAATCGCCTTCCATAAGATCACCTCTCTTCACTGGAGCCGCACGCGCGGCTCAGACCGCAAGCAAAGTCAGAGACGGTTGTGGATGTTTATGAAGTAAATAGCCCTCGACCCCAGATTAGCACAAGATAGCATGATGTAAAGCAATTCAAGATTTGGCAATACGACCAAAGTCTGCAAAAAGAAGCTGCAGGTTCTCTCGCTTCTCAGAGGAAGCCCGCTATCCCGCAGGAGGGTTTCTTCATCCCCGCATCGTTACCGCTCCCCGACCGATTGATGTGGTTCAACAGGGCCTTTTTGTTCCCGGCGAAGCCGGTTTCCGGGCGTGACCCCTCGGCCTCTCCGGTTTCCGGGCGTGACCCCCCCGGCCTGGCCGCCAGGCCTAAGAGTAACCGGGGTCGTCGGGGAGGAGCAGCCTCAGCTTCCCGTCCTCGAATCTCAGCCTGGGCAGGATGGCGGTTACCTCTTCCCCGGTGGAGGAGCTCAGGGCCTCGTCCGCGGTGGGGAACTGCGTCAGCGCCATGAGGTTTATCACCGTCGGCGGGAGCATGGGGAAGGTGCCACCCTCGCATGCCGCCAGCGCATCCCCGGGAGCGGTCCACACGTGGCCGGTCACCTCCAGGTCGTCGTGGAGCGCTTCCTGGCAGGGCGGCGCGGGGGCCAGGAAAAAGCGGGTGTCGTAACGGATAGGCGAGACCTCCGGGGTGATCCAGTGCGCGAAATACCTCAGGCTGTCCGCGGCCAGCTTGAGTCCCTCCGCGGCCACCATGTCCCGGAAGGATATGAGGCCGTCCCTTGCGGCCTCACGTAGGGAAGCGAACTTAGCCGCCCTCTCCCCCCGGCAGGAGACGAACTCCCCCGTGGCCTCGCGGGCGAGCAGGATCCCGGTCTCTTCGAAGGTTTCCCGGATGCCCGCTACGAAGAGCCCCATCGCGCGGGACGGGGAGGGCGCGTCCGTGACGATGGACAGAGCGGCATCGGGCCCGATACCCTCGCACAGCCCGGCCATGTCCTCCGCGCAATCGCTTTCCTCGACCATCCCCCCCGGAAACACGTACACGTCCGGGGCGAAGTCGCTCATGGCGTGCCGCCTGACCATGAGGACCTCGATGCCGCCCCCTTTGGGTGCATCGCGCAAGAGCATTATCGATGCGGCGTCTTTGGCTTCTACAGGCATCGTGATCCCTCCATCGCACAGGCCACCGTTCATCTCCGCCAATATCTTAACATCCCGCGGGCCCGCACCCGGCCGGTTTCCGTGCGTGACCCCCCGGCCTCGATGAGTTTAGCGCATTCGCAGCGCGCTATGTATAATAGAGAACTGTTGGAATGCCGCAACGGCACACTTTAAAAGACCGCTTGTTCTTCGGTCGGGGTGTGGCGCAGTTTGGTCAGCGCGCTGCGTTCGGGACGCAGAGGTCGGAGGTTCAAATCCTCTCACCCCGACCATTCTTATACGCTCCGGGGACCGGGGCCTTGCGGATGTCCCGGCGCGCCTCCTCCCGACGGCTCTTTCACCATACCGTCGTCAATGGATTTCACAATCGCCGGCGGCGAGGGAGCGCCGGGAAAAGCGGCGCACGCTGACTCCGCGTTCAACACCCCCCAGCCGCGGCCGGCGGCCCGTAAGAGAACGGGACCTTTTCCGCCTTAATCCCGTTAAGTTGGCATATAATACATTGCGAACGCAACGCCAGATAGGAGGAGGAGGTAGGCGCATGACCACGCCGCTCGAAGGGATACGCATACTGGACCTCACCATGCTCTATCCCGGACCCCTGTGCACCATGATCCTGGCCGATCTCGGGGCGGAGGTGATCAAGGTGGAGCCCCCGGGCACAGGGGACCACTCCCGCGCTTTCCGCTTTCTCTTCAACCAGATCAACCGCAACAAGAAAAGCATTGCGCTCAACCTCAAGGACCAGCGGGCCCAGGAGGTCTTTCTCAAGATGGCGCGTGCGGCCGACGTGGTGGTGGAGGGTTTCAGGCCCGGCACCACGGCCCGGCTGGGGGTGGACTACGAGGCCCTCAAGGAAGTCAACCCGCGTATCATATACTGCGCCATCAGCGGTTTCGGGC
>CAYPZH010000102.1:0-10610 GCA_964415205.1 uncultured Actinomycetota bacterium
GCGCCAGCAGGGCCTCCCCCTCGTCCGTGAAGGGGCGGGTGACATCCGCATGCCAAACGAAGGAATCCACCTGCTCGAAACCGGCGCCTTTTACCAGGTCCAGCAGCTCCGCGCGCCCGAAACCGAATGCCGGGTGGCACTCCTCGAGGATCTGCCGCAACTTGAGCCAGAGGTAGCGCTCGTCCCCCCAGTCCAGGGAGAGCTCCTCCTCCGCCAGCAGCGGCTCGAAGATCGAGAGGACGCCCCCCGGCCGCAGCACACGCCCGGCCTCGCCCAGGACGAGCGCCCGGTCCGCCACATAGCTGAGCACGGAGCGCGCGATAACCGCGTCCACCGCGCCGTCGGGCAGGGGAAGCCGGGAGATGTCCGCCTGCAGGGCTTGCAGGTTGCCGTATCCCCGCTCCTCCGCCCTGCGCTCGAGCTCCCGCAGCGCGCCCGGGCTGGAATCCACCGCGAACACCCGCCCTTCGCCCCCGACGACGCGAGCCGCCTCCAGGGAGAGGAAGCCCAGACCGCACCCCAGGTCCAGCACCCGGGAACCCCGCTTGAGCCCTGCCTTGTGGATGACGCGGTCCCTTGCCTGCGAACGCAGGATGCGCAGCTGGCGGTCTCCTGCCGCGCCCTCGCGGTCGGTCTCGTCCAGCCATTTAGCCCACAGGTCCGCCGGCAACGGTGGGGTCAGTCCTCCTCTTCTTCCTCTATGATCAGGTCCTCGAGCCCCTTCTGCTTGAGCAGGCCGATATATATCTCGTAGGCGGGCTTGATCACCGGTAGCATCTTGAGCAGCTTGGGCACCGAACCTTCGGCGTCGATCTCGCCACTGGAAAGGGCCCCCAGGAGGTTGAGTTGCCCGCACCAGAAAGCGTGGGCCGTGTCCAGCTCCATGGATAGGCATGCGTCAGGGTCCCAGCTCTCGGGCGGCCCGCCGGGATATACCTTGACCTCGTCCCCCCTGCAGTCGATCCAGAACTCACCCTCCGGATCCCGGTACACGAACTTCACCAGCAGCTTGGAATCCAGGGCCCTCTGGCGCACGGCTTCTACCTTCATCAGGTCGTCGAAAGTCCCCACCAGCAGGTCGTAGAACACCTGGATGTCCTGGAAATACGGCATGTCGTTCCTCCTCTCCAGCGCTCCTTCTTACCCCTTGCTCCCACATCCCCCGGGCCTCTAAGATATATCTCCATAAACGGCCTTATCGAATCACGATCCCGCGTCAAGCGCGGGAGGATGGTGTAAGGGCCCTCCGATGTTTATCTTTCGTCCTAGGAGGGGTTTTTATGGACCTTTACCCGGAAGGCCCTTCACCACACTTCCTCGTCCCCTATTCCCCGGAGGCTCGCGAAGGCGGCGGGGAACGCCGCAGCCCATGGGTATACGGGGACGGAAAAACACGGTGTATGCAAAGGGGAAACAGGACATACCTTACGGCGCGCGGACGTGAATTAAACTACCATGGCGGTCGTCGTGTGTCAATCAAAGCATTGGCTCAACGCCATTGCGAGGAGGCATGGCCGACGAAGCAGTCTAGATGCGCCCGGATCTTCATCGATACACATGGGTACGATGTGTGCGGCACGGTCTTGGGCACCCCATCGGGGAGCGAGGGGAAAGGCCGTGTCGTGGTGTTTGGCGCGTGTTGGGGTTGACCCCGCAAGGGAAGTTATGGGCCCGGAAAGAGGGTGAGGAGAGCCGGCGGGTCTTCCACCCAGTAGTCCGGCCTTTCCGCCTGCAGTACTTCGCGGGAGAAAGGGCCCCATGCCACCGCTCCCGCCAGCACCCCTGCGGCGTGGGCGCAGCGCAGGTCATAGGGGCTGTCGCCGATATAGGTCGCCTGCACGGGCCCCACCCCCAGCCTACGCAGCGCCTCGAGTAAGGGGTCGGGCTGCGGTTTGTGCCTGCTGGTATCGTCCGCGGTTATCACCAGCTCGAAGAAGGGGGCGAGCCGGAAGAACTCCAGGTCGGGCCCGGCGCTGGAGGAGCGCTTGGAGGTCACCACCCCCAGGCGGTATCCCCTTGCGGCAAGCGCGGCGAGGGACTCCCTGACGCCGGGGAACTCGCGCACCATCTCGTCGTGGTGCTGCGCATACAGGCGCTGGTAGAGGTCGAATATCTCCTGTGCGCGTCCCGGGTCGATGTCCCGGGCCTGCAGGTGCAGCGGGCGCCCTATCTCCGAGAGTATCTGCGCGTCACTGCGCGGCGGGAGTTCCAGCATGCGCAGTGTCTCGCGGAAACAGGAGATTATGAGCTCCGTGGTGTCGGCCAGGGTCCCGTCGAGGTCGAAGAGGATGCAGTCTATCTGCTCGAGGTCGGCCGTTTTTGCGTCCGTCATCATCATTCCTCCTGGCTTCAAGCAAAGCGCAGCGCGGTATCGGCGTTTGCCGCTCCGGATGCCGCGGGGCATGCAAAAACGGCGAGCCCCTCAACGGAGGTGTGTGGTCTCGTTGACCAGCGTGACCATGGCGGTATCCGGTATGCCGCCTTCGTAATATCTCACGCTGGAGACGGAGGCCAAGTCTATCTGTATCCTGAACATGTCGTCGATATCCATCTTCAGCGCTTCGCACAGGATGCCGCGTATGGGGCCGCCGTGGGCCACGACTAGCACCTTATCGTCCCCGGGGTGGCGCGAGGTGATGTCGCGTGTGGCGGCCAGGACCCTCTCCCTCACCGCGCCGAAGTCCTCTCCCCCGGGTATGGGCACGGTTGAGGGGCTGCGCATCCAGCGTCCCACCGCATCTCCCTCCCGCTCGAAGAGCTCCGTAAAGAGCTGCCCGTCCCACTCGCCCATATCCACCTCCATCAGGCCCTGCATGGTTTCTATCTCCAGGCTGTGGGCCTCCGCCGTGGGCAGGGCGGTCTCCTGGCAGCGCCGCAGAGGGCTGCAGTAAACCGCGGCCAGATCGATGCCCTCGAAGAAGGCCCTCACGCGTGACGCCTGCTCTTTCCCCCTGCCGTTGAGCCCGATGTCCAGGCGTCCCAACAGGCGTTTTTGGGCATGGTATTCGGTCTCGCCGTGCCGTAGAAGATAGATCGTTCCCATGGTCTCAATATTCTATGTGCATGCGGGGGAGGAAGGCAAACGACGAGGTCGGTTACGGGTTCATCGCCTGGTTTGATTCATACTGCGACAGAAGCGGGGAGTAGCCGCGGGCCAGGAACGAGCGCAGGGCGTGCAAGTTCCTTATCCCCAGATAGCGCAGGGACGCCACCAGCATCGCCGCCCCCGCGACCTCGGTGGCCCAGAACTCCGGCTCACGCAAGTACCCCAGGATCTGCTCGAGAAAGGTCCCCTCGGAGGGGTACCTCTCGAATGCCCCCAGCGCCGGCCAGTAAGCGGTGGCGGGCTCGGTCCATATGCGGTCCAGCACCAGGTGCCCGGCCACCCCGCAGGCAAGGAGCAGGAGGCGGTTGTCGCCGTGACGCTTCCATCCGTACATGCCGGCGACGAAGAGGACGAGGGCCAGGGCCAGTGAATGCATGAAGATGCGGCCGTTCTCGAAGTAGGGCTTGAAGATGACCTCTCCCACCGCCTTGTCGAAGATGTCCGGCAGCACCGCCCCGGCCAGCAGCCATCTCAAGTCCGGGGCCTTTTCTGAGAAGCCGCGGCTCTCGCCCCACCAGCCCGAGACCATGGCTGCGGGAGCGGCGGTGAACCCGAGGTGGGCTAAGAGGAACAACGCTCTAAGACCCCGGCTCCGGAGACGCTTCCCCCGCGTCCTCACCGCCCTCAGCGAAGAGGGCCGACTGGCCCTGCGGAGGTGGCGGCTGCTTGCGCGCCGGCCTGCCACTCACCTTCACGTCCTCGTTCAAAGCGCGGTTGGCGAGCAGGTCCGCCTCGGCGTTCCCCTCGCGGGGGATGTGCGCGATATCCCAGTCTTTATAGCGGCCGAGCATTGACATCACCTGCGCATAGGGGCTGTGCAGTGTTTTCTCTTTTACCCGGTACTCCCCTTTGACCTGTTTCGCCATGAGCTCGCTGTCGGTGTGGATGCGCAGCCTGTCCACCTCGAAGACCGAGAGCAGCCGCAGGGCGTGCACCAGGGCCGTGTATTCAGCGTAGTTGTTGGTGGTCTCTCCGATGGACTCTCCGAAGGAGGCGACGCGCCTCCCCTGGCGGGTCAGCACCACCACCCCGATGGCTGCGGGTCCGGGGTTCCCGCGCGCGGCCCCGTCCACGTAGACGTGCAGTTCCTCGAAGCGCTTCGCGCCCTGAAATGCCTCTTCCAGCACGCTCTTGTTCCTCTTCCTCTTTTCCAAACGACACCGCCTTCAACCGGACCGGGTTAAGGACCCCCGTTACTTGACAAGGATGCGGCCGCAATTGGAGCAGTTGAAAACGCCCTCGCTCTTGAGAAAGCGGTCGAACTCCCTGCCGGGCAGCTCCACCCGGCATCCCTGGCATACGCCGTCTATCACCTTGACCACTGCCAGGTTATGCTTGCTCTCGAGCAGCCCGTCGTAAATCTCCAGCAGCTCGCCGCCTACCTGGGAACGCAACCTTTCCCTCTCCCCCTCTACCTCCGCGAGTTGTGACCTTATCTCCCGCGTCTCGTTCTCGAGTATGCCCCTCTTCTCCTCTATCTCCGCAAGCAGGCGTTCCTGCACCGATTGCAGCGCCTCCAGCTCCTCTTTCTTCACGTCCTGGGCTTCCATCTCCTCGAGCTCCTCCGTCTCCAGCTCGTCCTTCTTGCGTTTGAGCGAGCGTACCTCGGCCTCCAGCCCCCGCAGCTCCTTGGGGTTGGTGACCTTGCCGTCATAGAGTTTGCTTTCCTCGCGGCTAAGCTTCTCGTCAACCGCGCGTATCTTCTCCTCCATGGCGGCCAGCCTCTTGCGCGATTCCTCCATCTGGGCCGTGGCTTCCTCGAGGCCGCTATATGCCGCCTCCCTTTTCTCCTCGATATCCTGTAACTCGCTTTTCAGGGGATGGCTTTCCTCGCGCTCACGCAGTTCCGCTATCCGGGTGTCCAGTTCCTGCAGGCGGTACAAGGTCTCCAGCTCGTTCACCCGTCACCTCCATCGCTCCAGGGATCGCTCTGCACTTCACTCGCGAGTATCTCCACCTCCAGCCCCCCTGCCCGCGCCCTCTGCGCCAGCAGCGAAACCAGGTGTGGGACAACCGGTCTCTCGGTATGATAATGACCGGCGTCGATGATGGCCAGCCCCGCCGAAGCCGCCTCCAGCGCCTGGTGATGCGAGACCTCCCCGGTGATGAAGGCCTGGGCCCCCGCTTGCAGGGCGGGCATGGCCAGCTCTCCCCCGCTTCCCCCGCATACCGCAAGGCGGCTGATGACGGCCGCCCCGTCGCCCGCGACCCGCGGCTGCGGGCAGCCCAGGAGCGCACTGCATTTTCCGGCCAGCTCCCGTAGAGTCACCGGCGACGAGAGGTCCCCTATCCTGCCCATGCCGCTTTCGGACGGGTTGTGGGTGCGGTAGAGGTCATATGCCGGTTCTTCGTAGGGATGGTTCGCCAGCAGCGACTCCACCACCGCGTCCACCCGCTCCGCCGCCAGTGCCACCTCCAGCCGCACTTCCTCCACCCCGTTCGGCCCCGTCGCGTCCCCGTAGGCGGGATGCGTGCCGGGCCCCGGCTTGAAAGTGCCCGTGCCCTTCACGCGGAAGGAGCATCCGCTGTAGCCACCTATGACGCCGGCACCGGCCGCGAAGAGGGCCGCGCTCACCGCTGCGGCGTGCTCCGGCGGCACGAAGGTGACCAGCTTGCACCCGTATACGGCCGCCGGCAGCAGCGGGCGCCCGTTCTCCAGCCCGAAAAGGCCGCCCAGGGCGGCGTTCACCCCCCAGGGGGAGGCGTCCAGGCTGGTGTGCGCGGCATAGACGGCCAGTCCGGCGACGAGCGCATCGCGCAGCAGGGCGGCCTGCGGCTCGTCCGTCACCAGGCGACGCAGCGGGCGGAAGACGGGTGGGTGATGGCAGACGATAAGCCCCGCCCCGCGCTCGCGCGCCTCCTGCAGCACCGCGGGGGTGACGTCCAGGGTGACGAGGACCGCATCTATCCCGGCCCGTGCCGAGCCCACCTGCAGGCCGGCGTTGTCCCAGTCCTCGGCGAGGTTGGGCGGTGCCAGCTCCTCCAGCAGGGCGACGACGTCGCCGATTATACAGGCCATGTACCCCTCCGGTTCACGCGGAAATTTATCCCCATTATACGGGTAGCCGGCCGCGCGTGGACAGGCAACAGCGTCTTTCGCCGGATAGAGATGCGCACTCCCGTACGGTTTGCCGATGTACGTATGGAGGTCTTATACTCGTGCATTGACCGGAGGATTTCTGGAAAAAAGGCGGGTCGTGATGGCCAAAACGACATATATAGTCAGCGACCTGCACCTGGGAGCGGGCGACTACCTTGACGACTTCAACCAGGATGCTAGGTTGATCGAGCTCCTGGAAAACGTGGGCAAACGCCGCGGAGCCGAGCTCATCGTCAACGGCGACTTCATCGACTTCGTCGCGGTAAACCTGGAAAAGCCCACCGCCAAGCCCTTCTCCCGCATGGGGAGCACCGAGAACGAGTCGCTGGCCAAGCTGGAGCGGGTGCTGGAAGCCCACAGGGATGTCTTCATCGCCCTACGCGCCTTCCTGGACAAGGGCCACCGCACGGTACTCATACCCGGTAACCACGACGTGGACCTTTTCTGGCCCCGCGTGCGCGACCGCCTGCTGGAGGAGCTGGGGACGCCGGATTCGGAGAGCTTCCACTTCGAGTCCAGCGGCATATACCGCAGCGGCTCGCTCTACGTGGAGCACGGCAACCAGTACTACGCCGACAGTGTCTTCGAGGACTTCACCCATCCTTTCCTGCGCGACCCCAGGACGGGCGAGGAGCGCCTGGAGAGGAGCTGGGGCAACTGCTTCCTGGAATATTTCTCCAACGGCATGATGAGCGAGCGCAACCCTTTCATCAACAACGTTAGGCCCATACCCAACATGGTCTTCATGGGCATACAGGACGAAAGCCTGTGGTTCAAGGCGGCTTATGCGTACAAGCTGCTGCGCTTCATGTCCAGGGTAGGGTTCCCCCCCTTCAAGGAGAGCAGGGAGCTGCTGCGGCGCAAGCGCGAGGGTAAGCTGGATGACTGGGGATATTCGCGCAAGCGCTTTATGGACCTCTTCTCCAGGCGCGGGAAGGTGGAGCTGCAGGGGCTGGAAGACGCCGAGGCGCTCTCCGCGGACTTCCCGCTGGAGGAAGAAGATATAGAGGAGAATTCGGAAGGCCTGCTCCTGGACTCGCTGGCCACGCGCGAGGACGCTCTCTCGGTGGCGGCGCGGGAGATCCTCCTCGGAAGAGATGACACCGACGTGGTGGTGTTCGGCCACGACCACCGATATTATTCCAACGAACTCCAGCCCGTGCTGGGGGGGCACAAAGGGAAGTACTACGTGAACACGGGGACGTGGATACCCATGCTCTTCCTCACCCGCACCAAGCGCAAGCTGCGCTGGCGGGACCTTGAGGACGAGAGCCTGTACCAGCAGCTGTTGACCTACGCGGTGGTGAGAAAGGGCCTGGCGAAGACCACCGCCTCGCTGCGCCGCATCGCCTGAAGCCGGGCCTACGGCCTGTATGCCAGCACGGCACGCCGCAGGAGCGGTCGGGCGGATGCGCGTGACTTGTTTTTCCCGCGGCAGGGCTCAGGACTTTGAGCAGATGAGCTGGACGAACTTCCCGATGCCCTTGAGGTGTGGTTCCTGCCCCGCCCTCTCCTCGAGCGCGAGCATCCCCTTGAAGCACTCCCCTTCCTCGAAAAGGGAGCAGTCGATGAACTCCGAGAATACCAGCAGCCCGTACTGCCCCTCGATGTTGTAGCCCAGGGGTTCCAGCAGGGCCTTTATCTCGGTGTCCGAATAGAGATGGCCGCGGCCCGAGTGCAGGCTGGTCTTGAACTCATCCAACTCGAAGGCATCCATGGCCTCCCCGATATTCCCGTCCATGATGATCTTGCGGCATATCATGCCGTAGCGGTTCATGAACACCAGGGACAGCTTTCCCCGGGGCCTGAGCACTCGCGTGATGATGTTAAAGGCTTTCAAGGGGTCATCGACGTACTCTATGGTCTCGTGGCAGATGATGAGGTCGAACTCGTCGCTGATGTTCTCCTCCAGGTTCTCGATGCGCTCGTTGAGGAACCTCATCAGGCCGCTCTGTTCGGGCAGTTGCTCGCGGGCGCGCTCCTCCGCCGTCTGCAGCAGGCAGGCCTGCGGCTCGAGCATGGTCACCTTGTGCCCCAGCGCGGCGAAGCGCAGTGCGACCTCCCCCAGCCCGCTCCCGACGTCGAGTATGTTCAGCTCGCCGCTGCGCTTGATGTCCGACTCGAGGTGGGATGAGAGAAAGCGAAACGCCAGTTCCGCCTCAAGGCGGGTGGATGGCGCCTCGGCGATCTCCATGAGGAGTTCGGCCTTTTCCTCCGGCGTCTTGTCCATGTCCCGGCCTCCGGTTTTTCCCGATATTTGCCCGCAGAAACATCATAGGACCGCCGCGATGATACGGTCAACACGCGCGCCAAGGCGATGATATATACTTGCCTGGGTCCCGCGGAAGGCAGTGCTTTTGACAGGAGTCGTTATGAACGGGCGAGAAGGGCTGGTGCCGGACTTCGTACCCGCAGACCTGGCAGCACAGGGTCTGATGTACCACTTCTCCCTGGCCCAGTTGCGGCCCGACGGCCTGGCATGGAAGAAAGATGCGGCCATCGAGGTCATCCGGTCACTCGCGGACCACTCCTATGCCGTGCTCGGCGGGGACGTGCTAGAGCTGCGCGGGGAGCAGCTCACCTACTCCGGCGATTACTGGGACCTGCCGGATGAAGACGTGGTCCTGTGGGACGAGTACGTGGAGCACACGAAAGCGTCATCCATCGCTTTCATCGAGGACGTCACGGGCAGAAAAGGGGATTCTCTCTTCTTCGCCGTGTTCTTCATCGACGAGCGGGGCTACCGCAAGCAGCTGAGGGATTTCGGTAACCTGAAATACCGCTGACCACAAGACCTACCCCACTTACCCTCCTCCGGGATAAGAGATTGTCCATGGCAGAATAAAAATGTACATAGCAATCCAAGCTAATAGGATAACGACAGGGTGAGGACGCGGCGATCCCCGATGAATGGCTGCGCTTCTCTGCCCACTATGGCACCAGCACCCGGGCCTGCTGGCCCTACCGGGCGCAAGACCTGCGGGCAAGGAGGAGCGGCCCGCCGGTGTGGTGAAGAGTTCTTTCTGCTCCCATGCCTTCCTGGACCTCGAGCACCCGGAGCACGAGCTCTCCTGCATCAGAAAGGCATACAGCCGACGTAAGCGTGAAGCCGGGCTAGAAGCCCGTCTTCCATTGCTCTGGTGGGCTCTAAAGGGATCGGTGAGACCTTACAGGCGTTATGAAAAAGGGCCGCAGTGTCCCTGGGTGATTGGTGGGCGTCAAGGTCCTTGGAAGACCTACCCCTATTTATCGTCCTCTGGCATAAGAGATGAACAAAGGGCCCCGCAGGGGCCCTGGTGATTGGTGGGCGTTAAGGCCCTTGGATAACCTCACCCCACTTGTGATACTTCGATGAAGTGGGCAAGTTGACACCAGCATCAGCCAGATTCATGTAAATGATGTCACCGCTAGAGAGCAGAATGTTGTCAGTGGATTGAATAGCATACATGTGATACAATACCATACATAGGATACCTATAGAAATCGGAGGTATAAGATGGCTAAGGCGATCTCCATCAGGCTGGATGAACAATTACTGAGGGACCTGGAGGAGCTGTCCAAATCGACGGAGCGATCCAGGACCTTCCTTATCAATGAGGCCATAATGACCTATATTGCGGAGTATGGCGATTACCGCGTGGCTCTCGACCGGCTCCTTGATAAGGACGATGAACTGATAAGCAGTTCGGAGCTGAGGAGCCGGCTTGGTCTATAGGGTAGTATACAAAGCCTCCGTCGAGAAGGATCTGAAGAAGATAGATAAGACCGAGGCTAAAAAGATCTTAAACAGAATAGAAGGGGATCTCGCGAAGGATCCCGATAAGGGTTCCGCCCTGAGCGGAACATTCCAGGGGCTATACAGATACAGGATCGGCGATTACAGGGTCATATATACCAAGACCGTGGATGGGATACTGGTCCTGCGCATCGGCCATAGGAGAGATATCTATCGAGCCTAGGATGAAGATGGCGTAGGAGAACCGTTAAAGGCTACACGAGGCACACAAGATAATCGACCACCTGACATTCGAGCTGAGGTGGATGAGGGTCATCACGGCCAGGCAAAAAGTTATACGCGGTCGTCTGAACGATGGAAGCCAGAAGTTTATGCCATAGGCAAATCAAGCCTAGGGAGTATAATGTCGGGCACATGGCCCGGCTTCTATTGCTTGGTGGGCATTAAGGCCCCAGCAGTTTTCATACCGCGATCGCTATGAGCTGCCCGCGCCCTTCTTGCGCTTCGATGCGAACAGCAACGTTCCCGCCAGGGCCAGGATGATAACGGCCCCGGCGGCGATGGCGATATATATCCACGAGGAGATGCCATCGCTGTCCTCCTCCCCCACATCACCCACCGTAGCCTCATCCTCCCCGGAGGAGAAGTCGGCGCCCAGGGCCTCCCAT
>CAYPZH010000103.1:0-10476 GCA_964415205.1 uncultured Actinomycetota bacterium
ACCCAGTTCATCCGCAACCCTTATTCCGTTCCCCTGTGGGTGGCGGATATGCTGGGGAACGTTGAGGCTTTTGAGGGCAGCGAGATGTGGGTGGACTACGAAGAGGTGGAGCCGGACCTCATCCGGGTGACCGCCTTTCCCGGCAAGCACCCCATGGAACTGCAGCAGAGGTTGAAGAGGAAGCGCTACGACTACAAGCCCGGGGATGTCGCCTATGAGCGCTGCGGTGAATGCGACGTGCCGCTGGGCATATCGCGCTATCGCTGGGACCTGGATGAGGGCGTCATAACCGCGACGGATACGCAGAGGAGGGTCGCCATCGTGGGGCCGCTGGCGCTGGACGCAGTGTTCAACGACCTGGAGGCGACGTACGGGCGGTCCATCACGGAGACGGCGATAGAGGCGCAGAGGAGGCACGTGCGTTCCCGGGTGGCCGGCGACGCCCTGCGCCGCATGGTGTATTCGCTGCCTGACCTGACGGCCCTGCGCGGCCTGGGGAACGTGACCCGTTTCAAGGTGGAAGAGGAGCGCGTGGGCATCACCATAGAGAACTCCTGCGTCCACCTCTTGCTGTTGGGCATGGCCCAAGCCCTTTATGAGCTCGCCCTGGGCCGGGAAAGCTCCACGCTTGAATGGGAGCTCAGCGACGACGGCGACCTCAACGTCGCCATCACCCCTTGGCGGTACTGACATACGTACCCATCGGTATCGACCCCGCGTCTGGAAGCAGAGGCGGTATGTCCCTGACACGGCCGGTTCCGCAGCTCAACGCAGCGGTATGTGCATTTGTCCTTCCCATCAGGTATTAATAGAGCTTGAACGTCTTGGCCCCGTATGCCCACGAGAGGGATGGCGGAGTTTTGCAGTCAAGCGGAAAGCTAGATTACCTGATGATCGCGGGCGCCGCCGTGCTCTGGGGAACGGTGGGTGTCTTCCTGCGCTGGGTGGACCTGCCGGGGCAGGAGCACTTCGTGGTGTTCATGCGCTCCGTCATAAGCATATGCTTCCTCACCGTGGTCATCTACGCGGGCGGGAAGAAGGAACAGCTCAGCCTGGGGAAACACCCGCTCCTCCTTCTTTCCAGCGGCGCCATACTGACCTTCCACTGGGTGATGTTCATGAAGGCCTTGAACAACATGTCCATAGGGGACGCGGAGTTCATCACCTACCTGGCGCCCGTGCTGGTGGCGGTGCTGGCGGTATTCCTGCTCAAGGAAAAACTGGAGGGAATGACGGTGCTGGCCCTGCTCCTCGCGCTGGGCGGCATGTACCTGATATCGCTTACCGGCCAGAGCGAGGAAACGGGCTTGGTCGGCATCGGCCTCGTCTACGCTTTTGCTGCGGCGGTATCCTATGCTTTCCTGCTCATCATCCTGAAGAAGCTGCGGGAGGACACCCACACCTTGACCATCTCCTACTACCAGACGGTGGTTAACGCCGTCCTGCTCCTCCCGTTCTGCGCCTTTCGCGGCTTCCCGGTATCGACGAAGGGATGGGTCTCTCTCATCATCCTCGGCACCGTGCATACCGCCCTGGCCGGCCTCGTCTACGTATATGCGGTCAAGAAAGTGAAGGCTCAGCACGTGGGAATCATAGCCTACCTCGAACCCCTGAGCGCCGTGGTCTTCGGCGCGATTTTCCTGGGGGAGCGCCCCGGCTGGCAGGACCTGGTGGGCGGCCTGCTCATCATCTTCGCGGGCGCCCTGGTGCTGCGCAAGGGAGTGCAGAAGTAGGTCGGTGGTTGCATCGCTTCAGTGGGAGCGCACTCGGTGCGATATATGCAGTTAGGTGGCAAGTGTCGGATCCGGAGACTTTAATGGAGTGGGCCATATGAGCGAGATAGAGGTTTGTGAGGTGTGCGGTGTCCCCAAGATGGTGAGCGAAGGGCACAGGTGGGAGTCCAACGGGGTCATCTCTCTGGCCATGTCGCCCAGGAGCCGCATGGTCTTCTATGAGTCAGGCAACATCGACGACCTGTTCGAGGGCATCGGGAAGCTGATCGGCATCCCTATCGAGCACATCATCATCGAGAGCCGGCGGCGCGAGACCAGGAAATACATGGAGAAGATCTACAAGGGCGGTCTTCGCATAGCCGCCGATGAGGCCAGGGGAGGAATGCGGGAAGGGAAGCTCGGCGATTCGGCCGAGGAGCTCCGGATACTCCAGCTCGCCAGAGAGCTTAACCTGAGCATCAACAACATAGGCAGGATATACGGCTATGGGGATATTACGCTGAGCGAGAGATGGGAAGAGGGAGAGGAATACCCCTGGCGCACCCAGTTAGTGAGCAACCCATATTCTCTCCCGCTCTACGCGGCCGACATGCTGGGGTCGGTGGAAGCCATGGAACAGGGGGACCTCTGGGTCGAGTGGCAGAAGACGGGTGAGAACACCTATCGCATCACCGCCGAACCTAGCGGTCATCCCATCGAGCTCGAGGAGAGGCTGCAGAGGCAGAGGTACGATTTTAAACCGGGTGATATACAGTACGAACGCTGCCCGTCATGCGGACTGCCACAGGAGGTAAACCGCTGCGTATGGGACCTGGAGGGCGGCATCATCACCGACCCCGAGAGCGGGAGGAGGATGTCCCTCTTCGGCCCGGCTTCGCTCGACGCCATCCTTGGCGACCTGGAGAACGAATTGGGCGAAGACCTTCCCGAAGCGGTCATCGCAGCGCAGCGCAGGTATGTGAGGGAGAGCATGAAGGAATACGACTGGAATCAGGATGCACAGTCATTCAGACGCATGATAGCCGCGAGGGGGTTGGGGAACCTCGCCGCGTTCGAGGGCGGCCGCGACAACCTCAGCGTGCGCATCGAGAACTCCTGCCTGCACCTCCTGATGGTGGGAACTACCCAGGCCATGGTGGAGATGGTATACGGGGTCGACAGCTCCACCTGCGGATGGAGGCTGGCCCCTGACGGGGACCTCGATATCACCATCAAAGTCGGCGGGGACAGCACCTAAAGAGCGGCGTTTTTGAACGCTTAAACCGGACCAAAGCTGAGTTTTCTAAGATATCTCATGTCGGGGGATCGCCTCACCAGATTATAGCCGGACCAACGCGTCGCTGCTTTGAGATGTAACATGTCAGGGGGTGACTCCACCCTGTTCCACCCAGCGGGTGTGGTAGTCGCCGGAGACGAAGTCCGGGGTGGAGAGCAGCTTGAGGTGGAAGGGGATGAGCGTCTGCACCCCCTCGATGTCGAACTCCAGCAGCGCCTGTTCCATCATGCGCAGCGCCTCCGCGCGGTCGGCGCCGTGCACGATGAGCTTGGCCAGGAGCGAGTCGTAGTTAGGCGCCACATGGTAGCCCTGGTAGCAGTGGGTGTCCACGCGCACGTGCGGCCCCCCGGGGGGTACCCACTTCTCTATAATGCCCGGGTTGGGCATGAAACCCCGGTGATAGTCCTCCGCGTTGATGCGGCACTCCAGCGCATGGCCGTTGATGCTGATGTCCTCCTGCCCCAGCGACATGTGTTCGCCCATGGCGTTCTTGATCTGCTCGACCACGATGTCGACGCCGGTGACCATCTCCGTGACGGGGTGTTCCACCTGCATCCTGGCGTTGAACTCCATGAAGTAATAGTTGCCCTTTTCGTCGAGGAGGAACTCCATGGTGCCCGCGGAATCGTATCCGATGGCCGCGGAGCCCCTCACCGCCGCCTCGCCCATGCTCGCGCGCAGCTCCGGGGTCACCGCGGGAGACGGAGCCTCCTCTAGCAGTTTCTGGTTGCGGCGCTGGATGGAGCAGTCCCTCTCACCCAGGTGGATCA
This sequence comes from uncultured Actinomycetota bacterium, assembly GCA_964415205.1. GTDB lineage: Bacteria > Actinomycetota > Geothermincolia > Geothermincolales > RBG-13-55-18 > SURF-21. The sequence continues at coordinate 3,780 of CAYPZH010000103.1, forward strand.
CCTTGCCGTACTTGTCCCCCAGCACCTGTATCTCCACGTGGCGTGCTTTGCGCAGGAACTTCTCTAGGTATATCTCCTCGGAACCGAAGGAGTGGCGCGCCTCCGCTTTCACCAGCGGCAGGGCGCGTATGAGTTCCTGGCGGTCGCCTACTACCCGCATGCCCTTGCCCCCGCCGCCCAGGGAGGCCTTGATGAGCACGGGGAAACCAAGCTCTTCCGCCACCTTGAGAGCGTTCGATTCGTCCAGGTCGGCGGATGTCTTTCCGGGCAGGACGGGAACCCCCGCCTCCAGCATGGTCTCCCTGGCCCTTGCCTTGTTCCCCATCAGGGCTATGGCCTCGGGCCTGGGGCCGATAAATACGAGACCGGCTTCGGCGCAGGACCGGGCGAACTCCTCGTTCTCGGACAGGAAGCCGTAGCCGGGGTGGACGGCATCGGCCTTGGTGACCTCCGCCGCGCCGATGATGTTCCTGATGTTCAGGTAGGACTCCCCGCTGGCGGGCGGCCCCACGCAGATCTTGCGGTCCACGTAGCGCAGGTGCAGGGCGTCCGCGTCGGCCTTGGAATATACCCCCACCGTCTTCAGCCCCAGGGCGCGGCAAGCGCGCAGGATGCGCAGGGCGATCTCGCCGCGGTTCGCGATGAGCACGCGCTTGAACAACGCTCAACCCCCCAAGGGCTCTATTTCCATAAGGACCTCGTCATACTCTACCCCCGCGCCGTGTTCCACCAGGATGCGCCTGACGCGGCCCGCGGCGGGGGAGGGGATCTCGTTGAAGAGTTTCATCACCTCGATGAGGCAGATGGTCTGGCCTTCCTCCACCTCGTCCCCCTCCTTCACGTAGGGAGGGGCTCCCGGTGAGGAGGTGATGTAAAAGGTCCCCACCATGGGGGCTCGCACGTGAACCAGTCCGAGTTCCTCCCGGTCGGGCGGCGAGGGGGCGCCCCTTCGCGCTGCCCCGGGCAAGGATACGCCGACCGCCTCGCCATGCGCCGCGCCGCCCAGGCTCACGGTTATGGTAAGGTTCTTCAGCGCCTGCGATACGCCCTCGCTGACCAAGCTGGACAGGCTATCGGCCAGGTCGCTGATGGCGCCGCCGTCCAGGTACATGCGCTCGCGCTTCTCCATCTGCTTCAGCGGGGGCTCCTCGTCGTCGAACGCCGGGTTCTTCCTCCAGCGGAAGAACTTGAGCGCGATGTCCGGGAAGATGGCGTAGGAGATGTAGTCCTCTTCCTTCTCCACCAGGTCCGGGTCCAGGTCGCGCTTGGCCTTGGGGAGCTCGGGCTCCAGCATGTCCGCGGGACGGCAGGTGATGGGCTCCTCTCCCTTCAACGCCTTGCGTTTGAGCTCCTCGCCGATCTCTCCCGCCGGCCGCCCGTAATAACCCTTGACGTAGCTCTCGATCTCGCGAGGTATGATCTTGTACCTCTCTCCCAGCAGCACGTTCAACACCGCCTGGGTGCCCACCAGCTGGCTGGTGGGGGTGACCAGGGGGGGATAGCCCATGTCCCTGCGCACCACGGGTATCTCCTCCAAAACCTCCTCCATGCGGTCGAGGGCGTTCTGCTGCTCCAGCTGGGCGATGAGGTTGGTGGCCATGCCCCCGGGTATCTGGTGGGAGATGACGGTTACGTCGATGATGGGCTGCTCCGCGCCCATGAGCTTGCGGTTCTTGGCCACCACCTCGAAGTACTCCGAGACGTCGCGGATGGCGTTGAAGTCCAGGTCCAGCTCGTAGGGCGTGCCCTTGAGGGAGGCGATCATGCTCTCCACCGCGGGCTGGCTGGTGTAGAGGGCCAGCGGGGCGGCCGCGCAGTCCACTACGTCCGCTCCCGCCTCCAGGGCCTTGATGTAGGAGGTGGACGCCATGCCCGTGGAGGCATGGGAATGGAGCTGGACGGGCACCTCCACTGTCTGCTTCAGCCGCTTCACCAGCTCGTAGGCGGTGAACGGAGCCAGTATGCCCGACATGTCCTTGACGCAGATGGAATCACTGCCCATGTCCACCAGGGCCCGTGCTGTGTCCACGAAGTGGTCCATGTCGTGCACAGGGCTGATGGTATAGCAGATGGTCCCCTGTGCGTGGGCGCCCTCGCGTTTGGTCACCTCGATCGACTTCTGCATGTTGCGGGTGTCGTTAAGGGCGTCGAAGACGCGGATGATGTCGATGCCGCCGGCCACCGCCCGTTTGATGAACTCCTCCACCAGGTCGTCGGCGAAGTTGTGGTAGGCCACCAGGTTCTGGCCGCGCAGCAGCATCTGCAGCTTGGTGTGCTTGAACTTCTCACGCAGGCGGTGCAGGCGGTCCCAGGGGTCCTCGTTGAGGTATCGCATGCACACGTCGAAGGTGGCCCCGCCCCACACCTCCACGGAGTGATAGCCCACCTCGTCGATGCGCTCGGCGATGGGAAGGATATCCGTGAGGTGCATGCGCGTCGCCCAAAGCGACTGGTGCGCGTCCCTCAGGGTGGTGTCGGTGATGCCGATACGGGGTTTTTTTCTTTCCATGTCCACCTCTTTGATCGTGATCGCCCGGCCGGGGGTTTAACAGCACCTTTAATCATAGACTCTGTTGCCGCAGGCGCGTTAATGTCCCGGCCAGGGCTGCCGCAGCCGCCTTCATAAGGTCTACCGCTATAAAAGGCTTGACGCCCAGCGAGAAGGCAGCGGAGGGGCTCGACCCGTGCACGCCCAGCCAGAACCCCAGCCACGCCGTCCCGGTGGAATAGAGGACCGCTATGCCCGCGAGCCCGGCCCAGAGACAGGGCGTGCCGGAAACACGCCCGCATATGCGCGGGCGCCGCGAGATGGCCCCACTCACCCAACCCGCCGCGCCCGCGGCCGCGGCGAAGCCCCACAGGTACCCGGCCGTGGGGCCGAAGAGCACCGCAGGGCCGGCGTAGGGCGGGGCGGCGAAGAACGGGGCCCCGCACAGCCCCATGCAAAGGTAGATGAGCTGGCTGGCCGCTCCCCACGCCGGCCCCAGGACCATACCGGAGAGCAGCACGAAGAACACCTGCATGGTCACGGGGACGGGGGAAGTGGGGACGCGCAGGAGCGCGCCGATGCCGGTAAGTGCGGCGAAAAGCACCGCGCGCGCCAGCATCTCTCCCTCTTTAGGGACAGCTCTCTCCGCGATTTGGTTCATATTTTTCGGGAACATGGACCGCTCCCCCTTTTGGAGCAAGTTCTATTACACCAATAAAGAACCCGTCTTGTCAATGAAAGACAAGCTATTGCAGGCGGTGTGGTCGGTGCGCCGCGGAGGCTTGAACGGCAGGCGGACAGTTGTCGACATGTCGCTGGAATAAAGCGCGGATACGGTGGTGGAGGTATAAACGCTCATGCGGGGACACGGTCTTGATCGAGGCGGCCTTACGCCGCCTGCCTGGGACATACGCACCCGTGAGAGCGTCGACTCCACCAACCTGGAGGCGAAAAGGCTGCTCGACGCCGGGGCCTCGCCCGGGCTGGTGGTCGCTGCACGCCATCAGACCGGCGGAAGGGGCAGGCTGGGCCGCTCTTGGCATGACCTTCCCGGCAAGAGCCTCCTGGTCAGCCTGGTCCCGGAGGGTATGAGCGGCTTCGAAGCGTCCGTGCTTGTGGCCCTCTCTGCACGTGCGGCCATCGTGGCGGCGGGAGGAAAGGGGCCTCGCTGCAAATGGCCGAACGACCTGGTCTATGGCGACCGCAAGGTCGGGGGCATACTTGCGGAGGCCTACCGGACGGGGATGACCTCAGCGGGGCCGCGCGACGCCGCGGATGCGGGACCCGTCATCGTCGGCCTGGGCCTCAACGTCGGCTACCTGCCTGGCGAGCTGGACATGGCCGCCAAGCTGCCCCCTACCTCACTGCGTATCGAGGAAGGAAAGACGTGGGACACGGGCGAGCTCCTGCATGGCCTGCTGCGCGAGCTGGAGGAGCGGTGGAGGCGCGGCCGCGAAGAATGGATAAGCGAATACCGGGAAAACCTCGCCTTCGTGGGAGAGTCGGTGAGGGTGAGCGGCCCCTACGCCCTCCTGGAGGAGGCCGGAGAACGCAGGGATTTCGAGGCCGTATTGCGTGGTGTCGACGATGAAGGGAACCTTTTGCTCGATGCGGCAGGGAAGCTCTTGCGCCTGGCCTCGGGGGACGTGTTTGTGGCCTGAGAGGGTTGGTTACGAGTCGCCATATCCGCACGGATCAAACGGTGGAGCCTACAAGCCCCTCCTAAAGCACAACGCCTTTCAAGGCGGATGACCACCACGGTTCCATAGACTATACGATCTCAGGGAGTTCCAGGTCGAAACCCGGCCCGACAGTCCCGCCGCCGCCATAAAGCGCGGCATGCTCGAGATCACATGGTCAGCGGAAGTACAGGCGGCGCCCCTACCAGAGCAAGACCTTCGCGAACCCCTCATACATCCCCTCCGCTACCAGCTTGCCGGTGAGGGCGGAGAAGACGATCCCCCCTGGCCAGATGGAGTAGTGGCCGGCCAGGTAGAGGTTTTTCACCGGCGTCTTGAACTGGGCGAAGCGCCCGAAGAGCGGGGTCTGGTACATGTCGTAGGACCAGCCCATGATGGAGCCATGGGGGTTCAGGGTATAGCGGGAAAGGGTGCGTGGGGTGGCCAGCTCCCTGTACTCCACCCTGTCGCGCAGGCCGGGCAATACTTTCTCCGTGTCCGTGATCACGTCGTCCAGCACCTTCTGCTTGAGCTTCTTGTAGGCCTCGTTGCGGGCATTGGGATCCGACGAGCCGGTCCCCCAGCCGTTCATCCAGTCGTAGGGGACGGGCACCTGGACGATGACGGAGTTCTTCCCCTCCGGCGCCAGGCTCTTGTCGTGCATGGAGCACCAGCTGAGCATGGACCAGTTCTTGCGGTGCAGGTCCGGGTCGTATATATCCTGGCTGGCAGCGTAGGTCCGCCAGTAAATGGCGTGGTGGGTCTTCATGTCGCGGGCGAGCTCCCCGTCGTCCATGTCCAGGCCCAGGAAGGCGGTGATCACCGAGATGCTCACCGGGCCGTTCCTGATCCTCTCCCGGAACTTCGCCGGGAAGAGTGCGGGGTCGCACATCTGCGTGACCAGCCGCTTGGGGTTGCCGGTGTTCACGATCTTCTCCGCGCGGTATTGTTCGCCGTCCGCGGTCTCCACCCCCACGGCCGTCTCACCCTCGGTGAGGATCCTGTCCACGGTGGAGGAGAGCCTGATCTCCCCGCCCTTCTCCTTGAACGAGTCGGCCAACATGTCCGCCAGTGCCACCAGGCCGCCCTTGGGATAGGTGTAATCGTAGAGGAAGCTGTACCAGAAGGAGTAGTACATGAAGAGCAGCATGTTGCGGTCGCCGAACTCCGCGAAGAGGAAGGACAGGCGTGGGTCGTGGAAGATCTCCCGCCCTTTCTCGCTGCCCGGCTTGCGCATGGTCTCGGGCATCACCTTGAGCATGGGCAGCCCCACCCTGGACATCCTGGCCATGGTGCGGTATCTCTCCGCGCCCCGCTGCAGCAGGGGGAAGGGGTCGGACATGATGTCCTTCATAAGATTGCATCCCGGCTCGATGAAGTCGAACCAGGCGTCTATATCGGAGGCGGACTCGGGGTAACCCCGCTTGAAATCCGCCCTGATCTGTTCGAAATCATCGAGGACCACGTCGCAGTCCGGGGTGATCCATCTCCAGTCCGCCCGGTCCCAGTGGTCGGGGTTGAAGAGCCCAAGTTCCTGGAGGATGGGGAAGAGTATGCCCACGTTCTCAGTTGACTGCGAGCCGGCGTCGAAGAAGAAGCCCTTGCGGCGGATGCCGGAGATGTTCCCGCCCACCGACTTGCCGTGCTCCAGTATAAGCACCTTCTTGCCCTTGCGCACCAGGTAGTTCCCGCATACCAGGCCCCCCACGCCGGCGCCGATGACGATCACGTCGTATCTGTTCTGCTTCTCGCCCACCGTTCCCCTCCTTCAGCGGTGAAGGCCCACCCGGGCCCATATATCGAGCACTTGCTGCCAAATGCAGCACCTTAGCTGTCTATTATAACGGGGCTGTGCGGTATTCCCGCCGTTCACGAAGAAACGGCACAGAGCGGCTGAGAAGTTGGGATTCGAGCCATCAGGCCCGAGGCAAAGGGCAATGCCTTTCGAGCTGGACGGGCCTCGCTCGGCGAGGGCGGCGTTCGCGGATAACCGGTCCCAGCCGGTCGAAGGCCGCGTTTTCATCTTTCCCCGCCATGCTTGCGGGCGCGGGTTATGCGTGGGGCGGAAAATCCCTATAATGGATTCCGGCGCGCTGAACCACGAGGGAGGTTAAAATGACTGAAAAAGTCTGGACCAGGGCGGCCAACGCAATGGTCGCGGCCGGGCCGGTCCCCATGCCCGTCACCGATACGCTGCTCGAACTCCTGAAGACCATACTGACCGAGGAGGAAGCTGGCTTTGTCCGGATTTTTAACAAGCCCTCGCTGAATTTGGAGGAGATAAAGGAGCGCTGCGACCTGGACGGCGCCCCCCTCGCAGCCATGTTGGACGGACTGCTGCACAAGGGGGCCCTCATGGTCACCGCCAGCAGGAGTACCGGGGTGGACGTGTACACCCTCATGCCGCCCTTCCCCGGCCTTTTCGAGCTGACCATGGTGCGGGGGGAGACGGGTGAGAGGGAGAAGAGGCTCGCTGTCCTCTTCGAGCAGCTTTTCGAAGAGCTGTCGCGGAGGATACAGGACAACTACG
>CAYPZH010000104.1:0-10441 GCA_964415205.1 uncultured Actinomycetota bacterium
CAGGTTGGGGTAGGCCCATTTCATGTGGCATCCGATTGTGGATGGCCTCCTACCTTATGGTCTGGTTTAGACGTTACACGTCAGGGGCCGGGCGCGTCTTCGGTGTCAGGGGATCACTCCACCTCCCCTGGGTATGATATCCTCTTGTTTGAAAGGAGGCATCGCAGAGGTCATGCAGGCTATAAAAGACAACGCAGGCGTGTTCATAGTCATCCTTTTCCTTGCGGACTTGCTGCTATTAGTGGGCGTCTTCGTTCTCTTCCGCCAGTTGTCTCTCATGCGGCGCAGCGTCACCATACTCAAGCGCGGGGTCGAGGGAACGAGCCTGGTGGACAAGGTGGCGAACCAGGCCCTGCAGATCGAGGAGCTCTTCCATCTGGTGGAAGAACAGGCAAAACAGAAAGATTACCTTACCGACGTCCTGGCAGGCGCGATTCAGCGCGTGGCGGTGGTGCGCTACGACGCCTTCGAGGACATGGGAGGCAAACTGAGCTATTCCGCCACCATGCTCGACGAGAACGGCGACGGCGTCATCTTCACCTCCATCTATGGCCGCAACGAGAACCGCACCTACGCCAAGGCGGTGCGCGCCGGCTCCGCCTCACACGTGCTCTCGCGCGAGGAGAGCGAATCCCTGCACAGGGCTTTGAACGTAAAACCGCCGCTCATCCGGTCCAAGCGCGGGAGGGCCCCCAAGCCCTTCGACGTGCAGGCCGCGAAAGACGAGAGCGGCATCTCCTCCAGGGAGGAGGACGGTTCTTGGGTGATCTGAACCCTCTGATGACCTGCCGCAGCGTGTCCTACCTCGGCCCCCGGGGCACTTTCACCGAGGAAGCGCTGGACAGCTGGAGCGGGCTCGCCTGCGAGCAGGCCATACCCTTCCCCACGGTGGAGGAAGCAATCCTGGCCGTGCAGGACGGGGTTACGGAGAAGGCCGTCGTGCCCATCGAGAACTCCATCGAGGGTTCCGTTAACGCCACCCTGGACAGCCTGGCCTTCGAGGCCGACCTGTTCATCCAGGGTGAGAAGGTGTGCGCGGTAAAGCATTTCCTCCTCGCCCGCGCGGGGGTGAGCGTGGATGAGATAGCGCGCGTGGTCTCCCATCCCCAGGCCGCCGCACAGTGCCGCAGGCACCTGGTGGGACTGCTTCCCGGAGTGGAGGTTGAGGCCGCGAACAGCACATCGGAGGCGGCGCAGCGGGTGGCGGATTCCAGCGAACCGCTGGCCGCCATCGGGAGCAGGCTGGCGGCGGAGCTTTACGGCCTCGAGCTGATGCGAGAGGGCATGGAGGACCACCCCGACAACCGTACCCGTTTCGTCCTGCTGGGAAAGGAGAAAGTGCCGCCGACGGGGGAAGACAAGACCTCCATGGTCTGTTTCATCTACCAGGACCGCCCGGGTATGCTGCTGCAGATACTGCAGGAGTTCGCCTTCCGCTATATCAACTTGAGCAAGATCGAGTCTCGCCCCACCAAGGAGGTGCTGGGCGATTACTGTTTCTTCATCGACTGCGAGGGGCACGAAGACGACGAGGTCGTCGCCTCGGCCCTGAAGTGCTTGGAGTGCAAACTGCCCCGGGTGAAACGCCTCGGCTCTTACCCCGTATACCGCGAGGAGGCCGCCGATGCTTGAGCTGAAGTTCGTGCGGGAGAACGCGGATGCAGTGGCCAAGGCCGCGCGTGACCGCGGTCTGGAGGTCCCCCTGGACGACCTCCTGGAGCTGGACCGCAGGCGCCGCTCCCTCCTCTCCGGGCTGGAGGAAAAGCGCGCCCGCCACAAGCGCGGCAACAAAGAGATCGGGGAAAAGGTACGCGCGGGAAAGGATGCCGCCGCCCTGAGGGAAGAGATGGGCGCCCTGAGCGACGACATCAAGTCGCTGGAGGCGGAGGTGGACGATGTGGACGCGCGCATGCGCGAGATACTCATCCGCATCCCCAACGTGCCGCACGAGTCGGTGCCCGTGGGCATGGACGAGAGTTTCAACCAGGAGGTACGGCGCTGGGGGGAGCCGCGCAAGTTCGACTTCCCGCCCCGCCCCCACTGGGAGGTGGGGGAGGGCCTGGGCATACTGGACTTCCAGCGGGGGGTGAAGATAGCCGAGTCGCGCTTCACCCTGCTCAGGGACGCGGGCGCACTGCTGGAGCGGGCCCTCATCAACTTCATGCTCGACCTGCACACCCGCGAGCACGGCTACACCGAGGTTTTCCCGCCCATACTGGTCAACGAGGAGAGCATGTTCGCGACCGGGCAGCTCCCCAAGCTGGAGGGGGAGATGTACCGCTGCCTGGACGACGTGCTCTACCTCATCCCCACCGCCGAGGTGCCGGTGACCAACATCTACCGCGGCGAGACCCTGGCCGAGGCAGACCTGCCCATATATTATTGCGCCTACACCCCGTGCTTCCGCCGCGAGGCCGGCTCCTACGGGCGCGACGTGCGCGGGCTTATCCGCCAGCACCAGTTCAACAAGGTGGAGATGGTGAAGTTCGTGCATCCGGATACGTCCTTCGACGAGCTGGAGAAGCTCACCGACAACGCCGAGGAGGTGCTGCGCCGCCTTGGCTTGCCCTACCGCGTGGTCGTCCTCTCCACCGGCGACCTCTCCTTTGCCGCTTCCAAGTGCTACGACCTGGAGGTGTGGCTGCCCTCCGGAGAGGAGTACAAGGAGATATCCTCCTGCTCCAACTTCACCGACTTCCAGGCCCGCCGCGGCGACATCAGGTTCAAGCCCGCAGGGGGAGGCAAGTCGCGCCTGGTGCACACCCTCAACGGCTCCGGGGTCGCCATCGGAAGGACGGTGGCCGCCATCCTCGAGAACTACCAGCGCGAAGACGGCAGCGTGGAGGTCCCCGAGGCATTGCGCCCCTACATGAGGGGCATGGATGTCATCACCGCGGGCTGAGAGCGGCGCCGGGACCGGGCCTGACTGGGCAACGCATCTGCCGCCTTCCCCGACGCCCGCCGCTGACCGTTTGCCTCCTCCACCCCGAGCCCTTTGTCCCCCGCGCCTAATATGCGTTTTGGCATGACCTGCGCGGACGGAAAAGGCGCTCCCGCCCCCTTGACGCCTCGCGTGCCTGGTGCAAGCTATAGAGGTAGGAGGGCGCGAGATGCTAAAGGAAGAGATGCTCTTGACCATGCGCCGCATCGTGCGCGATTTTTCCCCGCTCCTGCCTGGATTGCGCCTGGAGGAGGTCTCCCCCCAGGCATACCGGGCCCGCGTTAAAGGAAGGCCCATCCTTCCAGCCGAGGAGATAGAGGACACGGGTCACCCGCCCTACCCCCGGCACTCCCTTCCCACCACCCGGCTGGTCATGGTTGACATCGAGGGGCTCGGAAAACTGATAGGAGGGGAGGACCGGAGACTGCAGCGCGTGATGACGGAGGGGATGATACTGCTCGAGGTGATCTATCTCGCCACCAGCCGCCAGCCACTGCCGGACCCGAGGGGTAGAGCGGAGAGCATCCTGCGCAGCCACTGGCCCTTCCAGTACACCGCTGTGCGCAGCGCCGGCCTCATCGCGGGGCGGCGGGGCGGGCCCGGGGACGTAAGCGGCCGCGCCGGCGACAACTAAACCGCACCGCCGGTCCATCTCTTTCCATCGCAACGCCCGTATGCAGATGCCCGGAACCGCGCGCTGGTATAATCCTCGACAGATGGCTTGGTGGGGGCTCGCATCATGTCCGGGGGATTCACGGGGCCCTCGGGTAAAAAGGGGGAGGGGAGCGAGATGGCTGTTCTCGACGGCAAGAGGGCGGTGATAACCGGAGCCGCGTCAGGCCTGGGGAGGTCGCTGGCGCTGGCGCTGGCGCGAAAGGGCTGCCGCATCGGCGTGGTGGACATGGACGCCGGGGGGGCCGGGGAGACCCTGGAGATGGTGGTCCAGCGCGGGGGGAGCGGCGAGGTTTACGAGCTGGACGTCAGGGCGGCAGCGGATGTCGAGGCCATGGCCGGGCACTTCTTCACCACCTGGGGAGGTGTCGACCTGCTGGTCAACAACGCCGGGGTGGGAATGGGCGGCTTCACCGGCGATATCCCCCTGGAGGACTGGGAGTGGCTGATAAGCGTGAACTTCTGGGGCATGGTCTACGGCTGCCACCACTTCATACCCCGCATGAAATCCCGGGGCGGCGGGCATATATTGAACGTAGCCTCGGCCATGGGCATCACCAGCATGAGGGAGATGGCGCCCTACAACGTCTCCAAGGCGGCCATCATCTCCCTCTCCGAGACCCTCTACAGCGAGCTGGCCCAGGACGGTATCGGGGTCACCGTCCTCTGCCCGATGTTCTTCAAGACCAACCTCATGGAGCGTGCCCGCTTCGGGACCGAGACGCAGCGTGAACTGGCCAGTACCTTCTTCAACTGCGCCCGCATGACCTCGGACGAGGTGGCCGAGGCGGCCGTCAAGGCGGTGGAGAAAGGGAAGCTCTATTGCGTCCCCATGCTCTCGGGAAAGGCCCACTGGGTAATGAAACGCATCAGCCCCTCTCTCTACTACCGCCAGTACGCGTTTCTCGCCCGCCGGGACTGGATAAACCCCCTGGGCTTCTGGCTGGGGCGCAAAGGCCTGATGTAGAGCGCCGATTTACTGCGCCGCCACCCCCGATTAGAATTAGAGCCGGAGGGGTGGCAGAGCGGACGAATGCGGTGGTCTTGAAAACCATTGGCCGGCAACGGCTCGCGGGTTCGAATCCCGCCCCCTCCGCCACTGATCAAAGATACCTTGACCTGCCCGCTGGTATAATCCCAGACATAGGCTGTTTCATGTGCAACTCAAGCAGAAGCATGGTTTTGACCTTTACCTTGACGGTGAAAAGGCAGGACAGCGGCGAAGGAGGTCCTCATGAGCGGTATTGCCATAGACCTGTCCGGAAAAACGGCGGCCGTAAGCGGCTCAGGGCGGGGTATAGGCCGGGCTATCGCCCTGGCCATGGCGCAGGCAGGGGCGGACGTGGTCGTCTTCTCCAGGACAGAGGAGGAGTTCACCGGCACCGCGGAGGCGATAAAGGGCATGGGCAGGAAAGTGCTTCCCCTGCGCGCGGACATCTCCCAGCCCGGGGACGTGGACGGCATGATCGATGCGGCGCTGAAAGAGTTCGGGCGGCTGGACGTCATGGTCAACAACGCGGGGAACAGCCCCAGCTACGACTATATGGAGAACGTGGCGGCTGAGGATTACGCGGCGATCATGAGCACCAATGTCAAGGGGACCTACTACTGCAACCAGAGGGTGATCCCGGTGATGAAGGAACAGGGCGGCGGGTGCATCATCAACGTCGCTTCGCTCTCGGGCCTCAAGGCGCACTTCAAGTGCAGCGCCTACTCCGCCAGCAAGGGCGCCGTAGTCGCGCTCACCCGCACCATGGCCGTGGAGCTGGCGAGGTCCAACATCAGGGTGAACGCCCTCTGCCCCGGCTACGCGCGCACGAGGATGATGGAGGGGCTGCTGGCGGATGACCGGACCAGGCAGAGGATCGAGCTCTCCATCCCCATGCGCCGCGTGGGGGAGGCGGAGGAGATGGCCCCCATGGCGGTATTCCTGGCTTCGGATATGGCGAGCTATATGACCGGGGCCGTCATCTGCGTGGACGGCGGCCTCTCCGCCACCTGAAACGGGCCTGCGTCCCGCAGCAGTGCCGAGCTGAAGCCACGCGGGAGAGGCAGCTTTGCTCCCCGGTATCCCAGGCTCAAGTCCCGGGCTGCCCGGCGTCGAATGAGTAGGGGAAACGGGTTGATGGAGGAAGCGTGCCCGGTACGCCGGAGAAAGCGGAGAGTGGCGATGAAGATGGCTGACTACGTCCTGGTACACGGCGGCCATATGGACGGGAGCGTTTGGGGCAAGGTGGTCCCCGGGGGGTCGGGTGATGCATAGACCGCCGCAGCTCAGATACAGGCCCTTTCTTTTCGTGCTCCTGGCGGCGCTGGTCGCCCTCACCCTGTCTTCCTGCGGGGTCAAGGAGGACAGCACGAAGCCTTTCAGCCCCGAGACGGTGGCGGAGGTAGACGCGGCGGCGGCAGACGTGATGGAGAGCACCGGCGCCCCGGGGGCCCTGGTGGGCATATGGAAAGAGGACGGCACCGTGCTGGTCAAGGCCTACGGGCTGGCGGACGCCGATGCGGAGCAGGCCATGGCGGAAGACCTCAGTTTCCGCATCGGCAGCATCACCAAGACCTTCACCGGCAACATCGTACTGCAGCTGGCCGGCGAGGGCAAGCTGTCCCTCGACGATACCGTCTCGAAGTTCGTCCCCGGAATACCTGACGGCGATGCCATCACCGTGCGCATGCTCCTCGACCACTCCTCGGGAATCTTCAACTACGGCCAGGACGAGGGGTTGAACGAGACCCTCGCGGCGGAACCCCATAAGGTGTGGACCCCGCGGGAGCTGGTCGACGTGGCCGTATCCAACCCCCCTTACTTCCCGCCCGGCGGGGGCTGCATGTATTCCAACACCAACTACGTCCTGCTGGGGATGATCGTGGAGGAGGTCACCGGGCGCAGCTTCGAGGAGGAACTCGAGGAACGCATAACCGGCCCCCTGGGGCTGACCCATACCCGCATGGCTGAGGGCCCTGCCCTGAGCGTTGAGTGCGCACATGGCTACGGGTTCGACGAGGAGAGTGGAGAGCTCTACGACCTCACCGATTACCTCGACCCCTCCATCACCTGGACGGCGGGCGGCATGGTCTCCACCCTGGATGACCTGCGCGCCTGGGGCCGGGCGCTGGCCGAAGGGGAGCTGCTGCCCCCGCTTCTGTGGAAAAAGATGACCTCCGGCATGCTGGAGATGCCCGGCATGGAAGAATATTTCGGCCACTCCATGCTCTACGGCCTGGCGGTCATGGACTTCGGGGGCTGGCTGGGGCACAGCGGCATGCAGCCCGGATATTCGTCCGCCGTTTTCTATCTTCCAGCGCAGGAAGCGACCATCGTGACCATGGTCAACCTCTCCGACCTGTACGAGCAGGGAATGCGCCTGTTCATGCAGGTGGCCAGCGCCGCCTTCCCGGAGGATACTCCCTGGTAGGCACGCTGCCGGGTACCCTTTAGAGGCCTGGCAGCGGAAAGGCTCGAGGGCGCGGGCCGGCTCGCCGCTGTCTCACAGGGACGATACGAAGTCCTCTATCGCCCTGGTGACTTCCTCCGGTTTCTCCATGGGGGAGAGGTGTCCGGCGTCCGCGATGTTCACCAGGGTGGAGCCCGCGATGCGGTCGGCCAGGAAAGCGCCGTATTTCACCGGCGTCATCTTGTCGTCCGCCCCGGTCAACACCAGGACGGGGACCTCGATCTCGCCCAGGCGCTCCATGACGTCGAAGTTATCGCACGCGGTGAAGTCGCCCCCGGTGACGGCGGCAGGGCATGCGGCCATGCAGTCGACGATGGGCTGGACCCGGGCGGGGTCCGTCTTCTCCGATGCGCTGAAGGCGTAGGACGCGTTGATAAAAGCCTCGAAATCCTTTTCCAGCACCTCGAAGATGGCCGGCATCACCCGCAGCCGCGCCCCCGAGTTGACCACGATGCCTGCCTTGTACTCCCCCGGGTGGTCCAGGAGCAGCTGCAGGACGATGGCGCCGCCCAGGCTGAGGCCGCAGGGTATCGCCTGCGGAGCTTCCAGGGATGAGATGAACCCCGCGACTGCCGCCGTATAGTCCTCTACGCGGCTCATGCCACCGCCGCCGCTCCCGCCGTGACCGGGGAGGTCCAGGGCGACGGTGTTCATGCTGTCCGCTAGGGCTTCGGTCTGCGCCTGCCAGAGGAGGCTGGTCTGTCCCGACCCGTGCATGAACACCACGGTGGGGAGGCCCCGGTCCAGCGGCCACCTGCCCGCGATGAAGCTTATGCCGTTTGCCTTTGACTCATGCATCTTATGCGAAAGCTTAACATATCCGGGCCAGACCCAGCCCGGCAACCGATTCTACACGAGCCGGCCCCGGCTCAGAACAGGTGCCTCAGCCTCCGCGCCTCGTACTCCGTCGGCACCAGGCCGCCCAGGAACCATACCTGGAAGAGCTTGCACAGGAGCGGCGGCTCCACGAAATAGTAGTCCCCGCTCAGATAGGCGGGGGGTATGTCGCACTTCTTTATCTCCGGCCTGTGCGGCGAGGGCTCGACCTCCACAGCGGCGACGAAGCAGGAGTCCACCTCGCTCTCGTCCGCCCTGGCTATGACCTCGCCCGACGCGTCGCGCACGTGGGACTTGCCGATGAAATCGTAGAAGGAGTTCTGCACCGGCCAGTCGGGGAAGGGGATGGGGCTGGTCATGCGGATGGTGCCGCTCTGGTTGACGAAGGCCACCGGGACCCCGAGCTGCTCGGCGTGCCGGCGGGGGACGTCCTCCGAGGCCAGCTGCGACCAGCGCACGAGCCCCGCCCGGCTGAGGAAGAGGTCGGGGCGCCAGAAGAAAGAACGCGAGCGGTTGGCGCCCCACAGGGCGACGATGACCACCGCATCGACCCCGCTTTGCCTGAAGCCCTCGTGGGTCTCGCGCGCGAAGGAGTCGAAGCAGATGACGCCACCGATGCGGCCGAAGGGAGTGTCGAAGATGCCGGGGCCGGGCACCTCGCTGCGGCGCCACACCGCCGATTCCGACCAGGTGGGATTGCGCTTGCGGTAGTGCTGGACGCTGCCGTCGTAACCCACCATGACCATGGTGTTGTAGAAGTGCTCTTCAAACCTTTCATAGAAGCTGCCGGTGATATACACGTTGTGCGCGGCAGCCTGCTCCTGCAGCCAGTGAACCGTCCTGCCGTCCAACGGCTCCGCGACCATCATCAGGGACTCGCCGAGATGGAAACCGACGTTGAACATCTCGGGAAGCACCACCAACTGTGCGCCGTCCCCGGCGCACCTGGCGATAAAGCGTTCCGCCTTGAGCAGGTTGCCCTCGACGTTGAGCGGCTCGGCCTTCATCTGCACGATGCCCAGTTTCAACATGGTTTTACCCCCCGCATAATGACCACGGTTTTCCCCGTCACCGGCCGGACGATATCCGCAAGTATAACATCTTCAAGGATATCCCCGGATGGATGAAAGCTCTCCTCGGTGAGGGCCCATGAGCTGCGTTAGTACTCGCGCACGAAGTCGGTCAGGGTTCTCTCCGCGTCTCCCAGGTCTTCCACCTCAGGCCTGAACAGCTCGAGTATCCCCTGCGCCTCCAGGGCGTAATGGGCGCCTTTGCCCTCGAGCGCTTCCCTCACCAGCACGAGCTCCACACCCTGCTGGGCGAGGAACTCCGCCACCCTGACGCCCTTGCCCTTGGACAGGGAAGTGAACGGGTTTGCCAGCGTCTCTCTCGATACGATGTCTCCAGCGGGAAGGGCGATGTCCAGCACCATGAACGCAGGGGCTTCACCGAAATGGCCCGATAACGTGAAACCGTCATCATCGAGCAAGACGGCGCAGCGGACGCGCTCTCTCTTCTCCGCCACCAGGCTGATGTTCACGCGGTCGACGTTCGCGATGCCCCTGGAAATGCTGTCCCTGACCTCTAAAGCGATGTGGTCGGCCTTTTTCAGGTCCCTGGTGCGTGGGACCAGGGTCACGTTGAGGAAGCGGTAGCTGCCCGAGTTCCTGCCCTCTACCCCCAGGACCTGCTTTACCCCCGCGTGGCCCTCGGCGATCTCCTTGGCCTCGAAGAGCACCTCTTTTTCGATGGACGCGTCCAGGAGGACCTTCACCCCGTTCAGGGTGACGTTGATGCCTGCCCAGACCAGGAATACCACCACCACCAGGGCCGTGATCGAGTCCGCCCTGGGCACGCCCGCAATGTCCAGGCCGACCCCGATGAGTACGGCCGCCGCCGCCGCCAGGTCCGCCAGGGCATGGCGCGCATCCGCCAGCAACCCGGGTGAGTTCTCCTCCCTGGCGACCTTGTTCTCGTACCAGGCCAGGATGCACAGCGAGACCACGCTCGCCGCCATGACCGCCATTATCAACCACGGTTTTTCCAGGGTGCGTGGTTCTTCGCCGAGGTGGCGTATGGATTCCGAGGCCAGTTCGTAGGCGCCGAAGAGGATGAGGATGCCTATGGCCGCGGCGATGAGGTTCTCCAGTTTATACAGGCCGAAGGGGAAGGTCTCGCTGTGGCGCTCGGACAGCCTCAGGCCTATGAGCACCGCGAAGGAGGTTATGCTGTCCGTCAGGGTGTGAATGCCCTCGGCGATGAGCGCCACGCTGCCCGAGACCGTGGCGACCGCTATCATCCCCCCTCCCAGGAGGAGGCTTACGGCAGTGGATATCGCGGCTGCCTTCTCTGTCCGCCTCATCCCCGCTCACTGTCCCCGATGCGGGCCACCCATCTGCGCAGCGACTTCCCCAGGATCTGCGTGCCGCCGCCTTCGCGCACTACCGTCCGCACCCTGTCCGGGTCGGCGATGGCAGAGCCCGCGAGCAGGGTGACCGGGGCGCCGGCGAAGACGGCGGGCGCATAGGGGGTG
>CAYPZH010000105.1:0-10427 GCA_964415205.1 uncultured Actinomycetota bacterium
ACGATGATGGTATCGCCTTCCATGATGGGCGGGTATTCGAGGTCGTGGCTGTGTCCGCCCACGATGACGTCGATGCCGTTCACGGCGGCTGCCAGCTCCTTTTCCTCCACGGTGCCGCAGTGCGAGAGCATCACCACCACGTCGCAGCCTTTTCCGTTGAGCTTGTCCACCATGTTCTGGGCCACGGTCGCGCGGTAGGCCAGCGGGTCGGCCTCCTGATTACCGAAGGTCACCCCGTTCCGCCCCGCCGCCGGGGCGTCAACCTCGGCCTCCACCCCCAGCATGCCGAAGATGCCCACCTTGAGGCCGTTGGAGAGCGTCTTGATGGTGAAAGGCTGGATGGCCAGTTGATTCCCCTTCAGGTCGGTGGCTGAATACAGGGCGTGCAGCGCGGCGGCCTCCGGCTCGGTATCGTCGAAAGCGATGTTGGCACAGAGCATGGGGAGCTTCACACCGTCCGTCTTGGCCTGGTTCAAGGCCTGCGCCCGGTAACCCGGTCCCATGTCGAACTCGTGGTTGCCTAGGGCGACGGCGTCGTATCCCAGGGTATCCAGCAGCGAGAGCTCGGCATGCCCGTCAGCCTTGGTCTCCAGCCAGCCGAAGAGGGTGCCCTGCGAGAAATCCCCGGCGTCCAGCGTGAGCACCGGTTCGCCCGCGGCGCCCTTCTCCGCCCTGATCCTGTTGAGCTCATGCGCGATGCGAGAGATGCCGCCCACGGTTGGGTAAGTGGGATAGTCCAGGGCGGGGTCGAACGGTATCAGGTTCGAGTGAATGTCGTTGGTGTGCAGGATGGTGAATAGCTTGGCCTCCTGCGCCTCGGCGGTAACGGCCGCGGGAACGGCCACCAGCATCCCGCACAAGAGGGCAAGGCAGGCCAGCATACCTATGGTTTTTTTCCAGTTGATCTTGGGCAAAACAGACCACCTCCCGGTTTTCGCGGTCCCTGTACTTTCTGTACCTTTATATGTTCATCCCCTTGTGGGCCGTTGTCTCCACTCCTGCAAATGCGAATCCCTCTGATAGCCGTTTTCTCTACGCCTGCAGATGCACATCCCCTTTTTGAACCGTTGCCTGCACACCTGTAAATGTACATCCCCTCAAGGGGTTCTGTCTTTGATCTTTGCTCATCCGGCGCGTGCAACCGGAAGGGCCGTTCCGACAACCTCCGTGGTCGTGAACCGGCCTTTAATACGCGTTCGCGGGACCTCCCTGCCTGCCGTATTTCTCGCTCTATATATACCCTCCAGGGGGTAAAAGATAACTGCTTTCCTGCTCTTTTCAATGCGTTTTCACGCCATAGGAGGTCTTTGCCTGCTTGCGCGCGGCCGGGCCAGACATCCGGGGGGTTTGACGTCTGCCGCGGGGGAGGCGCATGCGGCGCGCGTCAGAACCAGTCCTGCCTGCGGGCGATCAGGAACATGATCAGCGTGACCACTACGATGGCTATCCAGAAGTACAGGTAGCCGAAATACCACTTGTACTCGGGCTGGTGGATGAAGTTCATACCGTACACGCCCGCCAGGAAGGTGGCGGGCATGAAGAAGGTGGCCACGGCGGTCAGCCTCTTCATGGTCACGTTGAGGCGGTTGCTGACCACGCTGAGGTGGATGTCCAGGGAGCTGGAGATGAGGTCGCTGTTGTTGTCCACCTCCAGGTAGAGACGGGTGAGGCGGTCGTAGATGTCCACGATGTACACGTTGAGGTGGTCCGGCACCGCGACGAGGTCGCGGCGCGCCAGCCGCATGGCCGCGTCGCGCAGGGCCGACAGGGTCCTACGCACCGCCATGTTCTTGTGCTTGAGCGACATCAGCGTGCTCACGTCGCCGCTCTTCGCGTCCGCGAGCATCTCCTCCATGTAGGTGTCGATGTCGTCCTTGAGGCTCTCCACCATGGGGAACCACTCCTCCACCGATACGTTCATGATGGCGTAGAGGAAGTAAGCGGGGTGATCGTGGCGCGCCTCGGTCTCACCCTGCAGCCTTTTGAACATGGTGTCGATCTCGTGGATGTCGTCGACGTGCGCGGTGATGAGGAATCCGTCGCCCAGGATCATGTACAGGCTGGCTATCTCCAGCTGCTCCGTCTCACGCACGTCGCGCAGCACGTTCCAGATGACCATGAGGTGGCCGCCAAACTCCACCACCCGGGGCACGGTCTCGGCTTCGAGCTCTCTCTCCGCCATCAGGGGGTGCAGGTCGAAGAAATCGCGTAGATACTCCCGCTCCTCCAGGGACGGGTCCGTGACGTCCACCCAGATCAGCCTGCAGTCCGCCCGGGCGACGCCCTCCAGGCTGTCCGCCTGACGCGGTTTTCCCTCTCCGTCGACGATGTATGCTTTCATGCCCCCCGGGATTCCTCCCCTCGCTCTGTAACGGCGGCTTTCTCCTTGATTTATTCTGCGGCAGACCGCCTTTACCTCCGTGAGCAAGCGGGAACATAACCCCTCTCATAACGGGGAAGGTGCCCTCTGGCATATAATCGCACCGGAGGTGGAGCGGAAAATGAGAATAGGTTACGCGTGCATCAACCTCTCGCTCGAGTGCCGCAGCTCGAGGACCTTCCGCCTGAAGTCCTACAGCGCCGAGAACATGGAGCGGACGGTGGGGGGCAACCTCTCCTGCCTGCGGCGGCAGCTCGAGTACAACCTGGAGCACGGCATATATTACTTCCGCATCTCCTCCGACCTGGTGCCCTTCGCCTCCCATCCCGTGTGCGATTACCCCTGGCAGCGGGAGTTCAGGGGCGAGTTCAAGAGCATAGGCGATTACATAGTGGAACATGCCATGCGCGTGACCATGCACCCCGACCAGTTCATCCTCATCAACTCCCCCGACGAGGGCATACACGCGAGGAGCGTGGCGGAACTCGTGTACCACGCACAGGTCCTGGACCTCATGGGCCTGGATACATCACACAAGATACAGATCCACGTGGGTGGGGTCTACGGCGACAGGGGGGCCAGCCTCTCCAGGTTCGTAAGCCGCTACAGGAAGCTGCCGGCGAAGGTGAAGAGGCGCCTGGTGGTGGAGAACGACGAGAGGTCCTACGGCCTCGCGGACTGCCTGGAGGCAAGCGCCGGGACCGGGGTGCCGGTGGTCTTCGACACCCTGCACCACGCCGCCAACAACCGCGGGGAAAAGCTCAGGGAAGCCCTGGAGGAGGCGGGCTCGACCTGGGGCGAGAGGGACGGCCCCCCCATGGTGGACTACAGCAGCCAGAAAAAGGGCGGCAGGCCCGGCGCGCACGCGAGCAGCCTGGATCCGGAGGACTTCCGCCTCTTCCTGCGCGCTGTGCGCGGCCTCGACCGCGACGTCATGCTGGAGATAAAGGACAAGGAAAGAAGCGCCCTCGCGGCCCTCTCCCTCCTCCACAACGGGGTCAGCCCCTGACATGTGACATTTCCTGCAAGGTAAGTCTTTGATCACACGTTTAAGTGAAATGTCACATGTCAGGGGCTGACCCCATCCTATAAAAGGGGGCCTGCGGTCAGGCCCCCTGGTGATGACGTACAGCCGGCGCCTCGTCCGGTCTTATTCTTCCCCTTCTTCCTCCCCGCTGGTCACCTTGATCGTGAAGGTTATTGTCTTCTCGGGAGCCACGTCGGTCTCCCAGGGGCGCACGTATTCTAGCGCGATCTCGGCCTCTCCCGCGGCTACGGCGGTGAAGGTCCAGAGCTCCTCGCCGGGAGCGCCGACGATCTCGCCCTCTTCGTTCTCTTCGCCTTCTATCTCCACGCTCTTCTTCTCGAACTCCGAGCTCACCAGCTCGACGACCTCTTCGTCCAGGGGCTCGGCAAGCCGCCAGGAATAGCCGGTGGAGGGATTTGACACCAGGGCGATGGCGAAGTCGGTCCCCGCCTCCACCTCTATCTCCTCTTCCGCGTCCTCTTCTTTATAGACCTTGGGGTCCTTGTCCATGCTCCCCGCCTTCTTCACCCTCACGTTGAAGGTCACGATGTTGGGGCCCTCCTCCACGGCCGTCTCCTCGTTCTCGGCCGTATCCTCCTCCGTTCCCTCTTCACCTTCCTCTGCACCCTCCTCGGTGCCCACCTGCTCCTCTGCCGCCTCTTCCTCCCAGGGCCGCACGTAGGCCAGGGTGATGGTGGTCTCGCCGACGTTCTCCGCCTTGAAGGTCCACTTCTCCTCTCCGCCCGCGCCCAGCAGCTCGGTATCGGGCGCCTCGTACTCGGTCTGCACCAGGACGACGATCTCCGTCTCCAGTTCCTCCGCCAGCTTCCACTGGTACCCGGTGGTGGGATTGGACTCGAGGACGATGGCGAACTCGTCCCCCTTCTCGACCTCGACCATCTTGGCGGGGTCCCTGAACTCCTTGACCTCGCCGTCGAGCTCACATCCGCCGGAGAAGACAAGGACAAGGGATGCGAGGACGAAGGTGATCACTAGTACTGCCGACCTGGGGTGCTTCATCTTGCGAATCCTCCTCGTTCCAAAGACCGTACCTCGTATAAGAGCTGGAACCGCCGGGCTCCGCTGCTCGTGCCTGGCTCCACCGAGTACTAATTATAGCGTAACCACCTTCGCGGGGCTAAGCGGCGCGCTGCCCCGCCGGACCCCGCCGCCGGTGCGCGGGCTGCGCCGGCCGCGCGGATGATTCGATCGCCGCCGATGGGGGAAGATATAAGCTGACGTCGCGCGCCGGAACCGGGTACGGTAAAGGAGGGCGGGCATGCTCGACATGTACATGGACGCGGTCCTGGACCTCACGTGGGAGGAGCACGAGAAGAGCCCCCTCATCGCACCCCCTTTTCCCTCCCCCATACTGGCCGATCCGACTTTTCTTTCCCCCGGGGATACCCCGGATGGGCTGTGGCATCTTTTCGCCCATTCCATCCTGGGCATCCACCATTTCACCTCGCGGGACGGCCTGGCCTGGCAGAGGCTTAAGGGCGTGGTCTGCCGCAACAGCCTGAGGGCGTTCCTGCTGGCTGTTGACTCCACCTATTACCTCTTCTACGAGAGGTTCCTCAGGCTCTTCCCCTTCCCCTACCGCTCCCGCATCGAGGCCAGGTCCTCGAGCGACCTTTTTTCCTGGGGCAGGCCCGCGGTGGTGCTGGAGCCGACGCTGCCCTGGCACAAGGAGGGCTGCGGGGGCGCGGTGAGCAATCCCTGCGTCCTGGCCGACGAGGAAGGTTTCCGACTCTATTACAGCGCCGGGCAGGTCTACCTGAGGGACTGCCGTTTCTCGGAGCCCAAATACATCGGGAGGGCCCACTGCGGCGAAGTGCTCGGGGGCTACCAGGCGAAAGCACAGCCGGCCCTGCAGCCCCACGCCCTCGATGAATACGCCAACATGGGCGCGGGGGCGATCAAGGTGCTGCGGGTGCGCGACGGCTATGTCGGCTTCCAGAACGGCATCTACTGGGACCCTGTCGTCTCCCATACCCGCTCCGCCATACGGCTGGTCACCTCCCGCGACGGGCTGGCCTGGGAAGTCCCCGCGCGCGGGCCAGCCCTCGGGCCGGAGCCAGGCTGGAAGAAGGCCTTCGTCTACGCCCTGGACGTGCGCCCGGTCGGCGACCGCCTCTTTCTCTACTTCAACGCCCGGGACGGATGGCTGCTGGGGAAGGAGAGGGTGGGGCTGGCCACCGCGGCCATGATGTAAGATAGACCCCGAGGAGGGCGGAGCGAAGGCTCCGCGGTCGGGCTCACATAAGAGAAGACCATGCAGCCGTTGCACGGGAAATGGCTTCGCCGGGGAAGCGACTTAACTGCGAGGAGGTCACCATGGCCAAGATCGCCATGATGGGAGCGGGCAGCCTGCAGTTCGCCCGCCGCCTGACCCAGGATATCGTCAACCAACCCTCCCTTGCCGGAGCGCATATCGCGCTCATGGACGTGGACGCCGGGCGCCTGGACCTGGTCAAACGGGTGATGGAAAACCTGAAGGAACAGCACGGCCTTGGCTGCTCCTTCTCAGCCACCACCGAGCGGCGTGAAGCGCTGGCGGGGGCCGATTTCGTCGTATGCATGATCATGGTGGGCGGGCTGGAGGCCTACCGGGCGGACGTGGAGATACCCCTCGCGTACGGAGTGGACGTGTGCGTGGGCGACACCTTGAACCCCGGCGGTATTTTCCGCGGTCTGCGGCACGTCCCCGCGCTCTTAGAGATCGCCCGGGACATGCAGGAGCTGTGCCCGGATGCCCTCCTGCTCAACCACGCCAACCCCATGGCCATCTGCACCTGGGCCCTGCAGAAGGCCTTCCCCCACCTGCGCAGCGTCGGCCTCTGCCACGGCACCCAGCACACCGCGGACCTGCTGTGCAAGTGGCTGCGCGTGCCGGAAGAGGAATGCGAGCTGGAATGGGCCGGCATCAACCACATGGCCTGGCTGCTGCGCTTCGAGCGCGCGGGGGAGGACCTCTACCCGCGCATGTGGGAGAAACTGGATAAGGAGGGCCCCATCATGCACGAGCGCTACCGCTTCGAGATGATGAAGGCCACGGGATATTTCTGCACCGAGCTGCCGGGGCATACCTCCGAGTACGTCCCCTACTTCCGACACCGCGAGGACCTCAAGAAGCTCTTCGGCGGCCCCTGGCTCATGGGCGAGACGGCCGGCGACCTCAATGCCCAGGTCGGCATGCAGGAGTTCTACCAGGAGGAGATGGCCGGCATGGCCCGGGGTGAGGTCCCCGTGCCCTTCCAGGCGGGAGAGAGGTCGGAGGAGTTCACCGCCGGGATCATGGACGCCTTCCTCACCGGGAACCCTTTCCGCTTCGCCGGCAACGTGCTCAACCGGGGCTTCATCGCCAACCTGCCGGACGGCTGTTGCGTGGAGGTGCCGGTGGTGATCGACCGCGGAGGCTTCCACCCCGTGGCGGTGGGGGAGCTCCCCGCGGTGTGCGCGGCACTGTGCCGCTCCAACATCTCGGTGCAGGAACTTGCGGTGGAGGCCGCGGTCAGCGGGGACTTCGAGGCGGCCTATCACGCCTGCCTCATGGACCCGCTGACCGCCGCGGTGCTGGCCCCCCACGAGATACGCAACCTGGTGGACGAGATGTTCGCGGCGCAGATGCAATGGCTGCCGCAGTTCCAGGGCAAGGTGAACGCGTGCCCGGGCCATTCCGTCGACCGCCTGGAGACGGGGGTCAGCGAGGTGAGGTCCGGAGAAGACGTCTATCCCCGCACGCGCATGTTCGGCGGCGAGTGACCGTCTCAAGTGGGCATGCGGCGGCCGGGGCCGGGGATCTGGCCGCAGCGCAGGCCGATGATCATGTACTCCCAGTGGGTCTCGCCCGCCAGCTCGAGCCGCTCCTCCCCCACCTGCACCCAACCCCGGTAGTCGGAGAGGAAGCGGTAGTAGGCGGGGCCTGCGACGGCCTTGCCGATGACCTTGACCACACCGGGGGGCAGCCTCTCGGCCAGCGTGTTCACCATCTCCAGCTCCTTGGCTATCTTGAAGTGGAACTTTCCCGCCACGTCGCGCTCGCTGAACTCCAGGTCGACACGGCTGGGATAGACCTGGAAGCCGGCGCTGTCCGGGACGTACTCACCCACCTGGAATTCCGCCCGTGTCGACTCCAGCACGATGCGGTCGTCCAGGGCCAAAAAGACGATGGGGATGTGGACGTCCCCGCAGCGGCGCGAGGTCACCACGTCGGCGAAGATCATGGTCAGTCGCTCGGTGGACAGGCGCCCCCATACCCAGTGGGAGAGGTAGCGGGGTACCATGCCGTTGCCCCAGTTGTGGTCGTGGTAGCCGAGGCCGGTCACCTCGTGCTGGACCCCGTCGACGCTGAGGGTGCCGCTCACCCGCGCCCGCGGCTGCGCCACCACCCACCCGAACACCTGCTCCTTCTCCGGCATGCCGAACATGATCTCTCCCGAGCCGCGCGTCCATCCCGGCAGCAGGTTCTCGAAGACGAGGTCGCAGGCGAGGCCCTCGTGCGTGAACTTCACGCGGTACTCCGGGTAGTGCCCCCGGATGGTGTTGTCGCCTATGGCCACGTCGCAACTCTCCCGCGAGGCCCTCCACATGGAGAGCGGGAAGGGGATGATGTTGTTGTATTCACGTCCGTCGGGCGTATAGACGTTGAAGAGCATGGTGCACTCCCTGGCGAATATGTTAGTGAGGTTGGGGTACTGCAGCTCGAGCACGCAGCGGTGCCCGTCGTCGAACTGGGCGTCGAAATACCACCACTCCCAGTAGAAGCGGCCGTCGTAGGGGTGCTGGGCGTCGTCCTGCGGCCGCAGGCCGCGGTTCAGCTCCTCCACCGGCCTGCTGCCGTACATCCCCACTGGTATTATCTGGTATGTAAGGCCCCGCCGGCCCAGGGCCCTCGCCACCGCCGCCACCGCCAGGTTCTCCGCCACCAGCCATCCCCATCTGCGTGAGCCCATCTCATTCCTCCCGTTCGGCGCGATACCCATATCTTCCGCTGCTTAGATATATGCCCCAAAGTCCCGCCCTGAAACATGGGCCAGGATGTCGGGTCGCCATGAAAATATGGAAGGCTAAATACTCTTTCAGCTCTTATCAAGGTCATCAACAAAGCGCTACGCGGGCATGACCGTGGCCAGCCAGTCGAACATGCGCTGGTCGTAGAGGCTGCGCGCCTTGGGCTCGCAGTGCCAGTTGGCCCCCTCCTCGCGCGTGAAGCGCACGATGGTCTTGGGGCAGGTGAGCGCGTCGTAGACCTCCTGCGGCTGCCCCGGCCAGAACTGCTCGTCCTCGGGGTCGGCGATGAACATGGGGCACTGTATGTTCGCGATGACGTCGCGCACGTGATACTGGCGGGACATGGTGATCCAGTCGTAGAAGCTCTCCGTTCCGTAGGGCTTCATGCGCCACTGCACCATCTGGCGCATGGCGGGCTCCAGGTACTTGAAGCCCTCCGTCATCGTGGCGTCGAAGTCTTCCTTCTTGCCCTCGTCCACGAGCTTGAGCATCTCGGGGGGATACTTGGCGGTGACCGCCGCCGAGACGTCCATCACCCCGGGGTCGGCTATGCCGGCCGCGATGCGGTGCTCGAAGGCCAGGGCGCGCAGGACCCAGTAGCCGCCCTGGCTGATGCCGGAGAGGGCGATGCGCGCGGGGTCGACGTCGGGACGGGCTGAAAGGAAATCCACCACCGGGGTGATGACCTTCTCCCAGTCGGGCCGGAAGGGGACGTCGTGCAGCCACAGCATGGCGTTCTGTCCCGGGCCGTCGAAGATGAAGGCGGCGTAACCCCTCTCCAGCGCCGCCGCCACGCCGCTGGACCACATGGAGACGGTGGGGCCGTCGCTGCCGTTGTTGAAGATGACGGTGGAGAAGGGGCCGCCGGAGGCGTCGGGCTTGAAGAGGTAACCGGGCATGGGGGTGTTTTCGTAAGGTATCTCCACTTTTTCGGCGGGCGGCGCGAGGCGGGCGCAGAACTCGTCAAAGCAGTTCATGTGCCTCTTCCAGGTGGGCACGCGCCGGGAGGGGTCGTCGGTGCCGTCGATCATGGAGAGCGAGGCCGCGTAGTAACAGGAGGCGCGCAGGTATGCCCGGCGTGCGCTCACTTCGTTATGGGCGGCGGCGCTTTCGCGCGCCGTGGCCTCCAGGCGCTCCGCGGTGGCGCACCACTCGGAGTACCAGCCCTCGAAGTCGCCCTCCCCGATGCGCTCGACGGTGGAGAGCACCTCCCCCGCGTCCGCGCAGCCGTAGAAGCAGCTGCCCAGCATGATCTGGGTCTCGAAGTCCATCTGTTCGTGCTGCATGAAATACCGCTTCGGTTTTTCCTCTTCCGCCATGTCTTTCCTTCTTGTACTTTTAAGTCTTCTCTCTAGGTGTTGTCGGTCGTCCATGCGGGCCGCTTGACCGAAGGGTACGAGTTGCGGCACGGTGCGGGGTTGACCCCAAACGGGACGGGGAAGGAGTGTGGCACGTTGCGGGGTTGACCCCAAACGTGCCACGCCAACGTCATTGCTAGGTGCCGTCCTCGGCGCCGAAGCAACCTCATCGCGCCCGCATCGCCATGGGCGCACTTGGGGATGATGTTCAAGGCGCAGGCCGGGGCCGGTCCCGGGTGTGCCATAATGGACGTGGTGGAGGTGAGCAGGGAAGGTCTGGAGGTGAGCGGCATGAGCTTTTTCCAGGGGAAGACGGCGATCGTGACCGGGGCGGGCTCCGGCATCGGCAGGGCGCTGGCGCTGGCGCTGGCGGACGCCGGCTGCAGGGTGGTGATAACGGACATCGTGCAGGAGCGCATCGACGAGGTCCTGGAGGAGCTCAAGGCCAGGGGCGCCGACTGCGGCGGCTACCGCGTCGACCACTCAAAGCTGGAAGAGGTGGAGGGGTTCGCAGACGCCTTCTTTTCCGAATGGGACCACGTGGACATCCTGTGCAGCAACGCCGGGGTAGGTCAGGGTGGCTGGTACGAGGAGACGCCTCTCGAGGATTGGGAGTGGGTGCTGGGCATCAGCCTCTGGGGCGCTATAT
>CAYPZH010000106.1:0-10396 GCA_964415205.1 uncultured Actinomycetota bacterium
GGCATCCTCGTTCACCTCGTAGGACTCGGCCATGGCGGTGACCAGTCCCATGGTTTCGGGGTCGTTGTCCATGAGGCCGTCGTATATCTGCTTGCCGACCTCGATGCCCTGAGATTCCTGCAACTGAGCCGGGTCGAGGGAGACGGGGTCGGTGACCAGGCAGTAGTTGAAGGTACCGCCGGGCTTCCCCTGCTCCTCCTCCTTCTTCTCTCCACATCCGCTGTAGAGCATGGCGATGCACAGAGCCAGGGCCATGGCTACCACCAGGATGCTCAATAACTTACCTTTTCTCATGCATGACCTCCTTGCTAGAATCTCTCCCACACCTTAATGCTTATATATTTCCCACGATGCAGGTATTTTAAATACAATCCTTGCTCTCACCCCCTTTGTCCAGGGCAAAAACCCTGGATCCAACACATCGTCGCATACGGCGACGAGCGGACAGTGAGTGGATGTATTTGTTCTATATTCACCCCCTCTGCTTACCGGCTCGCTTGTTCTTACGTTAAGACTTTCCCGCATAATTATTGAACACTTCTAAGACCATGTAAAGGCACTGCTCCACGCGCCAGCACCCCGCTGGACCCCCTCTATACCTCTTAAAACCTTTATTAGAGGCCTGTGGAGCCGAATCCTCCCTCCCCGCGCGCCGTCTCGTCCAGCTCTTCCACCACCTCTATCCTTGCTGTATCCACCCTCTGGACGACCATCTGGGCGATACGGTCGCCGCGTTTTACCTGGAAGGGCTCCTCTCCCAGGTTCACCAGGATGACCTTTACCTCGCCGCGGTAGTGGCAGTCTATGAGGCCCGGGGTGTTGACGATGCTGATGCCGCTGCGCACCGCCAGGCCGCTGCGCGGCTGCACGAAGGCGGCGTAGCCCTCGGGCAGGGCCATGGCGAAACCCGTGCTCACCAGCTTCCTCTCCCCGGGCTGCAGCGTCACCTCCTCCGCGCTGCAAATGTCCAGGCCCGCGTCTCCCCGGTGGGCGTAGGCGGGCACGGGAACGGAAGGGTCGAGCCTGCGTATGCGCAGCGGAACCCCACCCGCATCCGCGTCGCCCAGGCGCTGCATCTCCACCAGGGGGACCAGGCCGTAGATGCCCAGGTGCTCCCTTATCTCCCTCACTTCCTTCGTCAAACCGCCCGCGGGCAGGCTTTTCTCCATCAGCGTGCCCTGCAGCTCGACCTCGAACCGGCGGCCGGGTAGGAATTCGTACAACAGGCGGTAGCGCCCGCTCTCTACCTCCTCGTACCCCCTCTGCACCAGGTCGAAGGGCTCGGTCTCGTAATGGAGGACGGTGGAGCCCCGCGTCAGGATGCTCACCGCGTCCGCGCGCAGGAAGATGCGCGGCGGCCCGGAACGGTAAAAACAGGGGAGGTAGATGGCGGCGTGGTAGGACGAGAGGATCTCCTCGGCCCTCTCCATTATCCCGGCCAGTTCTGCGTCGATCTCTACGGCCTCGTCCACTCTTCCCTCCATCTTCAGGGTAATGGTCCGTGGCCTATTATATAGCAGCCCGCCGTCAAGACCTCCTTTCTGGGGTCAACGCCGGGACGTACCATATTCATCATCCCTGCCCGCTTTCACGGTGGGGCGAGCGCACGGGGTTTACCTCGTCAGCGGAGAATGGCACGTTTGAGGTCAACCCCGGCCTGTGCCCCAAGTGTCACACCTTCAGCACATGCCCCTGAGGCGGGGCCGGCACGTAGAGGTTGCCGCGCTGCGTTCGCTTCGCTCACTACGCTCGCAATGACGTTCTCGAAGCGTATCAGTCCTCGATCAGGGCGACGGCCCGGATCCACCCCGCGCTGGCTTTCTTTATCTTCACGGGGAAGCAGAAGAAGGTGAAGCCGTGGGGCGGCAGCTGCTCCAGGTTGGTCAGCTTCTCGATGTGGCAGTAACCTTTCTCGATGGAAGCGAAGTGGCCCTCCCAGATGAGGGAGGCGTCCCCCGTCTCCTCGAAGTCCTTGGCGATGAGGGGCAGGGGGCGGTCCCAGGACCAGGCGTCGGTCCCGGTCACCTTCACCCCGCGGTCGAGCAGCCACAGGGTCGCCTCCTTGCCCATGCCGCAGCCCTTGAGCAGGTATTCCGGCTTGCCCCAGTACTTGTCCGCGCCGGTCATCACCAGGACGATATCGCCCTCCTTGAGCTCGTAGCCCATTTTCTCGAAGGCCTCCTCCATGTCCGCGGCCATGACGCGGTACCCGTCCGGGAAGTGGCGGAAGTCGAGGACCACGCCGGGGCCCATGCACCACTCCAGGGGCACCTCCTCGATGGTGAAGGCAGGCTTGCCCTTGTCCATGGTGGGATGGTAGTGCCAGGGGGCGTCCAGGTGGGTGCCGGAATGGGTGGCCAGGGTGAGTATCTCCACCGCCCACCCCAGACCGGCGGGCAGGTCCTTTGCCGGGTCGATGCCGGGGAAGAACTCCGCCATGGAGGCGGCCCCGGCCTCGTGCTCCAGGTACAATATCTTGGGGATCATGGCCGGGGGGTCGGAGGGCAGGCCGTCCTCGATGGTTATGCTCAGGTCCACGAATCTCTTGCCCATTTTCCATCTACCTCCTGCTTAGAAGCGGGCTTGCGGTACGCAACGTTTTCCTTACTACTATACCCCAAGCTGGGAAGTCAGTGATGGAGCGGTTGACCGACAGGCCGGTTGTATGACCAGAGGCAGGGGTGAAGGGGTTGGAACAACAGATAGGGTGATGGAGCGGTTGACCGACAGGCCGGTTGTATAACGGCCAAGAACCGGGCAAATCAGCGGCCAAAGGAACCCTGACCCGCTCGGGCGTCGCTCGACTCTCAAACAAGCCCGGGGGCGACGTGTCGTTCGATCCGAACCTCCATCCAGCCTTTGGACCGGGGACCGATCGCAGCCTCCGTCTGCGCTGCCACCAGCCCGGGGAGCTGCGGGTCGGTCGCAGCGAGCGCGCATTCCCGGGGTTTCTTCCCAGTAAGAGGCAGGAAGCGCAGCCGAGCGATTCCCGGTACCCCCTTCCCCGGGGTTTAAATCACCCCGTGCGAGACCCTTTACCATCGGCTAGGGGTCAATAGGAGGTGTCGCCGCCGACGATGTCGCCGTCGGGCTCAATACTCCAAGACTGCCGCCCCCGCCGCCCGGTCGCCAACTCGAATATGGCCAGGGCCAGGCCGACGATGTATTCCGGTATGGACGGGTTGGACATGCGCATAAGCAGCCTGTCCTCCCCCAACTCAAGGCTGGTGATGAGGCCCAGGCCGCGTATGGCCGCCAGGAAACGCAAGCCCTCGAAGCCGCTTTTGGACTCCTCGACGCTCAAGGCGGTGAGACCGTTCTCGCGTTCCACCTCGATGATGGCATCGGATACTCGCTCCCCCAGCTCGTGCGTGAGCTCGTCGATGACGGCCAGCATCCCCGAGGTCCCGAAGAAGGCCAGCCTGCGGCCGCTGCGGTTATCCGTAATGATGCCTCTCTCCGTATCCCAGGAGAACTCCCTCATCTCCAGGGGCGTGCCGCAGGTGGAGCAGGACTTGAACGCCATGTCCCCCGCCTTGCCCGCCGCCTTTTCCTTGAGCACGAAGGACTCCTCCTCCAGGCGGTCCCTGCTGACGGTGACGTCCACCTGGTGGCGCCTGGAATCCAGCGCCTGCCAGGTGATGGTGGCCCAGCGCCTCTCCAGCACCTCCGCGGCGCCCTTGAAGTCGCCGCAGAAGAAGGGCAGCGAGTAGGGGTCCTCGATGTAGCAGGTCACCCTCTCGGGCCGCCCTCGCCGCGGGTACTGCCCGCCCACGGTTATCTTGCCGTAGCCCATCACCAGCCCCTGCGACTCTATGGTCCTGATCATGGAGCGGTAGCCGATGAAATGGGCCAGGAAGTTGACCCCCCACGGCAGGGTGCGGTGCAGGAAGGCGCGGGTGGCGCGGCTCTTAGACTCTATGACCACCTCCCAGACGTGGTCCGTGGTCACCCCCAGGATCTTCGCGAGCCGGCTCCACAGGCGGTCCAGGTTGTCGGACTCGAAGAACATCAGCCGGTGCACGGGGTCGTTGTGCTGGGTGATGGTGCCGTCGGCGTTCCAGTCAAGGTTGCGCGCTATGCCCAGGGGAACCCCGCATTCCCCGCAGGTCCTGGTGATCTTCATGCCGCATCCCCCCAAATCGCTCTACGAAAACCCTCCGCCCTCACGCACCATAGGCCGCGTTCGCCTGCACAATAACGCCGTTGTATGCGGCGTATCCGGTCCTCTGGGGCTGGAGCCCCGGTGAAGCCGCCCTCAGGCCCCTATGTACGCCTTCTTCACTTCCTCGTTGCCCGCGAGCTCCGCCGCCGTGCCCTCGAGAACGATATGCCCGTTCTCCATCACGTAGCCCCGCGAGGATATCTCCAGCGCCATCCTGGCGTTCTGCTCCGACAGGAACACCGTGACCCCCTTGCGGTTGATATCCTCGATGGTTTCCATGATCCTGGTCACGATGAGCGGGGCCAGGCCCAGCGACGGCTCGTCCAGCAGCAGCAGGCGCGGCCTGCACATGAGCGCGCGCCCGATGGCCAGCATCTGCTGCTCGCCGCCGGAGAGCGTGCCCGCGTCCTGGTCGCTGCGCTCCCCCAGGATGGGGAAGAGCTCGTAGACCTCGTTCAGCGCGGCGGCCGTGTCCGCCTTCTCCCGGTGGCGGGAATAGGCGCCCATCATGAGGTTCTTCTTCACCGACAGGCGCGGGAAGAGCTTGCGGCCCTCGGGGCACAGGGAGATGCCCATGCGCACTATGCGGTCCGCCGTCTTCTTGCTGATGACCTCGCCCTCGAAGGTGATGGTGCCCTCGCTGGGCCTGATCAGCCCGCTGATGGTCTTGAAGAGGCTGGACTTGCCGGCTCCGTTCGCGCCCAGCATGCAGATGAGCTCCCCCTCCCGGATGTCCAGGGTCGCCCCGCATATCACCTCGTGTTTGCCTATGAAGCTGTGGACGTCGTTCAACTCAAGCAATGCACTCACCCAGGTATGCCTCGATCACCGCGGGGTCGTCGCAGACCTGCTGCGGGTCGCCCTCGGCTATCTTCACCCCGAAGTTCAGGGCCACGATGCGGTCGGCCAGGCTCATGATCATGCGCATCTTGTGCTCGATAACGCAGACGGTGATGCCCCTGGCGCGCATCTTATCGATAAGCGCGATGATGTTTTCCGTCTCCCCCATGCCCACCCCGCCCGTGGGCTCGTCCAGCAGCAGCAGCCTGGGGTCTCCCATGAGGGCCACGCCGATGGCCAGCCTCTTCTGCGCCTCCTGGGGGATGGACCCGGCCGGGGCGTTGGCGTACTCCCCCAGCCCGGTGAACTCCAGCACCTCCAGCACCTTTGCGGTGACCGCGTTCTTCTCCCGTTTCTGGCGCGGCGTGTGCAGGATGACGTCCCAGAGGCCGGAGCGCGTGCGCATGCGCCGCCCGATGACCAGGTTGTAGTAGACCGGTAGCTCCTCGAAGAGGGCCGTGGTCTGAAAGGTGCGGGCTATCCCCTCCCGCGCCACGCTGTAGGGCTTCCACCCCGTGATGTCGTTGCCAGCGAAGAAGACCTTGCCCTCGGAGGGAGGAATGGTGCCGCCGATGAGGTTGAAGAGGGTGCTCTTCCCCGCGCCGTTGGGGCCGATGATGGCCAGCACCTTACCCTCGGGCACCTCGAAATCGACCTTGTTCACGGCCACGAGGCCGCCGAACAGCCTGGTAAGCCCCTCCACGCGCAGCAAGGCCGTCATTGCAGCACCTCTTCGCTCTTGCGCCTGTTGAACCGGGCCTTGGCCCACTCCCACAGCCGTTTCGCTCCTCCCGCCAGCCCCATGGGCATGTAGATGATGACCACGATGAGGATGAGGCCGAAGAAGAGGTAGCGGAACTCCTCGATGCCCTTGACGCCTATCTTCTTCATGTAGTCCAGCAGCCAGTACAGGCCGACCGCCCCCACCACCGGGCCGCTGAGGGTGGCCGCCCCCCCGATGAGCAAAAAGATGAGGATGTAGAACGAGTTCAGGTGCATGGTGATGGTGGGGTCAAGGAAACCGTTCTCCACTGCCAGCAGGGCGCCCGCCAGCCCCACGAAGAAACAGCTCACCACGAATGAGAGCAGCTTGTTGCGGAAGGCGTTGATGCCCACCGCCTCCGCCAGGTTCTCGTTGCTGCGGATGGACATGAAGGTCAGGCCCAGCAGCGATTTGACGATGAAGCGCATGACGATAAGCGTCAGGATAAGGCAGGCGAGCACGAAGTAATAACGCGCCCACCTCTGCTGCAGGAAAGAGGGCTGTGGCACGGGCTGTCCTTGGTGGCCGCCGGAGAGCCAGCTCCAGTTCTCGAACACCTTGTACACGATGACGTTGAAGCACAGGGTGACGATGGCGAAATATGGGCCCTTGGTGCGCAGGGAGGGCAGCCCGATGAGCAGCCCGATGATGGCGGTGATGAGGCAGGCCAGGGGCAAAGTGAGCCAGAAGTTGAGCCCCACCCGCTCGGCGAAGATGCCGAAGGAGTAGGCCCCGATGCCCATGAGGGACCCGTGGGCCAGGGAGGCCTGCCCGGTGTAGCCGAGGATGAGGTTGAGGCTGAGGGTGGCGATGGCCCAAGCCATGGCCAGGGTCAGGATGCGGGTGTTGTTCTTGCTGGTCATCCAGGGCATGGCCACGGCCAGCCCCAGGATGAGGGCGATGACGGCCGCCTTGCCGTACCTGGACAGGAACCTATTGAAAATAGAGGTGGTCTCGGCCATCTCAATCCCTCCCCCGGAAGAGACCGGTGGGCCGGATGGCCAGGATCAATATGAGCACCGCGAAGGCGAAGACGTCTTTATAAGCCGAGGAGATGTAGGCGATGGCCATGGCCTCTATTATCCCCAGGAGATACCCGCCCACGATGGCGCCCTTCATGCTGCCCAGGCCGCCGATGACCACGATGACGAAGGCCTTGAGGATGAGCACGCTGCCCATCTCGGGGGCGATGAAGGCCAGCGGCGCCATGAGCACCGCCGCCGCCGCGGCCAGCGCAGTGGCGATGGCGAAGGTCAGGGCGGAGATGCGGTTGACGTTGATGCCCACCAGGGCGGCCCCCTCGCGGTCCTGGGCCACCGCCTCGATGGCCGTGCCCAGGCGCGTCCTTTTGATAAACAGCTGCAGCAGGACGATGAACACGATGGCCCCGATGATGACGATGATGCGCTGCGCCTCCATGGTGATGCCCGCGAACTGCAGCGTCTTGTCGATGGGCTTGGAGACGCTGAGGGCCTCGGGCTTGATGCCCCTGACCAGGGTCTCCAGCACCAGGATGAGGCCGATGGCGGCGATGAAGGTGTTTATGTGCGGCTGTCCCCGCAGGGGACGATATACGGCTCTCTCCACCACAGTCCCGGCCACGGCCAGCGCGGCCATGCAGATGATGAGGGCCACCCAGTAGTTGATGCCGCCCAGGACCATGACGATGTACAGCAGGTAGGCGCCGAGCATGTAGAGGTGGCCGTGGGCGAAGTGGGAGATGTCAAGGATGCCGAAGATGAGGGTCAGGCCGAGTGCCACCATCACGTACTGGCTGCCGAGCTGTATCCCTATGACCAGTTGGTTCAGGAAAAAGGACAAATCCCTCTCCTCGAAGTACCACTTCGCATCCTGAGCATACGTGTCTATTATCTCGTCAAGGCTGCGGTCTTTATTTAACGGGAAGCCCCCGCGGGGGGGCTTCCCTTAAGCTCATTCTTCTCTTATTCCCGGCCTGGTACGCTCGGCCTTATTCCGTCTTCCACCACTCCACCGGCTCTTGCTCGACGAAGACGCCGTTCTCGCAGATGGTGGCGGTCCCCGGCATGAACAAGGCCCCCGTCTCGGGGTTTATCCCCTGGTAGCCGACAGGGTACTTCTCGGGGTCGAGCTCAGCTATGCCGGCTTTGTTGAAGGCTGCCCTGATGGCGGCCACGTCGTCCACGCTCTGCGCCTCCTCCATGGCCCTAGCCAGGATCATCATGCCGGAATAGGCGATGGCGCTCTCCCAGGTCGTCCTCTTGCCGCCGTATGCGGCCACGTAATCATCGTTGAAGGTCTTGAGGTAGGGCCAGAGGTCGTAGGCGTCCGCCACGGGCAGCACGCCGATGGCCCCCTCCAGCTTCTCCATGCCCGTGGTGTCGGCGATGAAGTCCAGCTTGGCCTGGTCGATGACGATGAAGCCGCCCTTGAAGCCGAGGCTCCTGGCCTGGTCGATCAGCAGCGCCGTGGGGTCGGAAGGCCCGCCGCAGAAGATGACATCGGGGTTAGCTGCGAGCACCGTGGTCAGGAAGGGTGTGAAGTCGGACTCCGTGAAATAGCTGGCGGGCGCCTTGGCCACCACGGTGCCGCCAGCGCCCGTCCAGGCCTTCTCAAAGGTGGAACCCCATAAGTCGCCGTAGGCCCCGGTGGTCTGCATCATGCCCACCTTCATCCAGCCCTTGCCCATGGCCAGCGTGATCCACGGCTTGATATAGACGGAAAACGGCGGGGGCATGGTGATCATGTACTTGTTCACCTTCTCCGTGTACAGGGGCACGCTGGTGTATGCCATCATAATGAACTCCTCGCCCGCCTTCTCGTTGATGCCGATGAGCGGCTGGATTGAGGTAGCGATAGGATCGAAGATGACCTGGATGTCCTCCTCCAGGATGAAGCGCTGGGCGTTGGAGAGGGCCGGCTCCGGCGTGGCCTCGTCGTCGGCGGAGAGGAGCTCGAAGACGTAGGTCTCCTCGCCTATCTTGATGCCGCCCTCCTCGTTGATCCTCTCTATGGCCATCTGGATCCCGGCCTCGATGTCCTTGCCGTATTGTGCGGCCACGCCGCTGAGCGGAGCGGAAAGGCCTATCTTCTTGGTGACCTTCGCTCCCCCGTCGCCCCCTTCCTCACCGCACGAGGCCAGGCCCAGGGTGACCATGGCCAGGATCAAGACCAGCACGATAAACGCTTTCAGACGCATTTTCCCAACCCCCCTTTTCTAAGTGTCTATCCTCCCTTACATTGCAGATATCTTCTCGAGTGCTTCACGTTGCAGCGGTTCCGGGATAAGGTAAATCCCTCGTCGATTGGGAGCTTAGTCTTTGTGCTGATGCTGCGAATGTCCGGTGTGCTTGCGTTCGTGATGGTCCGGAGTAATGGCTCGTGACTGGCTTGATGTGCTTGGATCTGCTGTTTAGAGAGATTTGTCCTGCTGGTGCGCTCCCGGTTCTATGGTTGTGACATCACCTCCCCCACCGCATGGTCCGCAGACTGACGCCCTTGTTTATACCCAGAAACGGATGCTTGATAACCACTATCTCACACAGTATATCAACGCCACCGCCAGCAATCAAACCTTACCTTTTTGCCCTTGCGCAGGGAAACGGCCACATACACAGCTCGAATAATGTTTCTTTGCCTGTAATGGTATTCCTTTAACCGGCGGTCGAATCCCCGTGCCTCTTCATCTATGGTCGCATTACCGGAAAGCGCCTGAATCCCGGCTGCGACGGGGGAGGGCTTTTTACCGGCGCATGCTGAAGCCGCCCTGTTGAAAGTAGAGCGCGTAGGCCTCGCCTTCGGGCTCGGCGGTGAATTCCCCGCTTATCTCGAGCATGGACCCCGCCACGTTCCCCGCAAGCTCCATGCGCACCGGTACCGCCACCTGGCCCTGACCCAGCTTCAGGACGAACTGCAGGGAGGCGGAGAAGGCGGCGTCGCCTTCCCGCCAGGTGTACGCGCTGGTCATGATCTGGAACACCTGGTCGTATTCGGGCGGAGAGGATATGGTGCCGTCCGCGTTCAAGGTGATGTGGCAGTTGGTGAAACCGTAGGCGTCGCCGGACATCTCCAACACCCAGCGGCCGGTGAGGTCCGTGTGGCCGCCGGGCGGCGGCGCGACCGTCCCGCCGTCCGCGGGGTCGGGGAACGCTACCACCGTGGCGGGCGCGCCCTCTCCCGTACCCGGCGCCGTGGTCGGCTGCTCCCCACTATCCTGGGCGGGGGCTTCCTGTGGCTGGCTCTCCACACCGCCGTCCGCGCTATCGTCGGGTTCCTGTGCCTGTTCCGCGTCCTGCTGTGCGGGCGAGTCCTCTTGCGTGTCGCTTTCGTCGGAGGGGTTGATCAGGAAGACCAGCAGGCATACCGCCACGGCCGCGACCAGCGACGCGCAGACCAGTATCCACAGCTTGCGTCCCCGCAAGCGGCCCAAGAAGGAACGCGGTTGTTCTGTCTCTTCTTCCATCTCTTAACCCTCGCCCTTTCTATGAACATAATAACAGCCTCGGCCCTGGAAGAAGGGATGTGCCATGCCGCTACGGGGGCCACAGGCCGGGCGTCTGTCTTGGGTAATGGGACCTGGGGCCAGTATAAATGGTGGCCCCAGCGCTATGCGTCGCTCCGCTCCGGCATGGGCTAGTCTATGTCCGTGA
>CAYPZH010000107.1:0-10251 GCA_964415205.1 uncultured Actinomycetota bacterium
CACTTTCTCCCTGGCCTCAACTATGGCGTCCGCAAGCGACCTCGCCTCCTCCCGGGGTACCCTCAGGAGGTGGAAGGCAAGGCGCTGGGCGGTCTTCTGACCCACGCCCGGCAGCTTGCACAGCTCATCGACCAGGCGCGCGACGGGGGGAGTGTAAAGCAACGGCGTCTCCCGTCAGAGCCCGGGTATCTTCATGCCCTTGGTGAAGGCCGCCATGCGCTCCTCCGCCAGCTCGTGCGATTTTCTCAATGCCTCCGAGACGGCGGCCAGGACCAGGTCCTCCAGCATCTCGACGTCTTCCGGGTCCACCGCCTCGGGGTCGATCTTTATCTCCACGATGTTCTGCTGGCCGTCGGCCACCGCCTTGACCATGCCTCCCCCGGAAGTACCCTCTACGCGCTCGTCCGCCAGCGCCTCCTGGGCCTCCATCATCTGGCGTTGCAGCTTCTGGGCCTGCTTCATCATCTTCTGCATGTTGCCGTTCATGTCCACCTCCGCGACTCATAAACGCTCGCCGGCAAGCCCCCGGCTCACTCGCCCAGCTTTATCTCCTCGATCATCTCCGCGCCGAAGACATCCTTCACCAGTTTCACCTGGCCCGCATCAAGCATATCCCCTCTTCCTCTCTCGGCCTCCACCGCTTCCGCGGCCGCCACCGGCGCTTCGGGATCCCGTGCCGTTTTGTCCGCGACTTCCTGCCCGGCTTCCTCTTCCTTTTCCCCTCCTCCAGCCGCCTGAGCCCGGCTGCGCTTCCTCCCTGCCGGCCTGGACGTGTCCTCCCCATAATCGTGCTTTTTCTTCTGTTTTTCCTTTTTCTCGCCGGCTGCCGCTTCGCGACCGGCGTCCCTGGCCTCTTCCTCCAGCCGGGTCCTCACCGCAACCGCGACCCCCATCACTTCCTCCAACGCCCGTTCCAGAACCTCGCGGTGGTCCTTCTTCTCCAGTTCGCCGCGGTGAAAAGAGCGGCCGGCGGGAAAGGAGATGGTGAGTTCGCCCTCCGCTATCTCGACCGGCTTCCCCTCCAACAGAAAGGCGTGTGTCGTGACCTTTTTCTCCTTGACCTTTTCCTTCACCAGGGGCCAGGCTTTCCTGACGGCCGCGAGGTCCAGCTCCGCTCCGGCCTGCTCCACCTGGACATCCCCCGCATCCGGCTCTGCCCCGGCGGGGATATCCTCCAGCGCCGGCGGCGCCTCCGC
Organism: uncultured Actinomycetota bacterium; assembly: GCA_964415205.1. Taxonomy (GTDB): domain Bacteria; phylum Actinomycetota; class Geothermincolia; order Geothermincolales; family RBG-13-55-18; genus SURF-21. Next base: position 1,197 of record CAYPZH010000107.1, read on the forward strand.
GTCCGCCCCGGCCTGCGCTTGGTGCCGCTCCCGAAGCGGGGGCGCCCCGGGACGCTCCTGCAGCGGAGCGGCCGCGGGCGCCGCGCCCGCTCTCTTTCTCAGCATCCTCTCCACCTCGCCCTCAAGCTTTCCCAAGCGTTCCGACAGGGCCGCGGTGGAGATGTCCAGCTCGCTGCGGGCCATGGCGATAAGCGCCCCCTCCAGCACCAGGCGGGATGAGGTGGTCGCCTGCATCTCCCTTATCGCCTCGCGCAAGGAGACTATGAAGTGCAGGGAACGTTCCGGCGACATCTCCCCCGCCTGCCGCCTGTGGGCATCGAGGGAGGCCTCGTCCACCTCCAGGTCCTCCGCGCTGAGGTCGGCGTGTTGCAGCAGGAAGACGCGGCGGAAATGCTCCTGGATCAGGTGGGCGAACTGAACCAGGTCCCTGCCGTCCTCGTAGGCCCTTTCCACCAGGGCGATGGCCCCGGCCGCGTCACCGGCGACGAGCCGGTCTCCCAGCTCCAGCAGGATCTCGTCCTCGACCAAGCCGAGGAAACCGGCGACCCCCGCTCCGTCCACCACGCCGCCCCCGTAGCTCATGACCTGCTCCAGGACGACCAGGGAGTCGCGAACCGAGCCCCGGGCCCTCCTGGCTATGAGCCGTAGGGCGCCCTCCTCCGCCTCGATGCCCTCCGCCTCGGCCACGCGGGAGAGGTGCTCCGCGAGCACCGGCGCCGGCACGCTGCGGAAGTCATAGCGCTGGCAGCGGGACAGAATGGTCGGGGGCATTTTGTGGGGCTCCGTGGTCGCCAGGACGAAGACCACGTGCGGCGGGGGTTCCTCCAGCGTCTTCAGGAAAGCGTTGAAGGCCTCCTTGGTCAGCATGTGCGCTTCGTCCAGGACATATACCTTTTTGCGCGCGGCGGCCGGGGAGAAGACCACCTTCTCCCTGAGCTCGCGTATGCTGTCTATGCCGCGGGTGGAGGCAGCGTCTATCTCGACGACATCTACGGATGTTCCCTCGGTTATCTCCCGGCACGCGCGGCATTCGTTGCAGGGGTCGGGCGTGGGGCCCTGCTCGCAGTTCAACGCCTTGGCCAGGATGCGCGCGGTGCTGGTCTTGCCCGTTCCCCTGGGCCCGGAGAAGAGATAGGCGTGGGCGGTGTTGCCGCTGCGCAGCGAGTTGGACAGGGTGCGGGTGACGTACTCCTGCCCTATGACCTCCTCGAAGGTCTGGGGCCGCCATTTCCTGTAAAGAGAGACGTAAGCCAAGGCCATCCACTTTCCCGCCGCCGGGTGGTCCCCGGCGCATGATGTTTGAAATGAGTGTGATCGTGCACCCTTCCTCGACTTCCGGCCCCAAGCGCTACACGGGTAGTTAGCTCCGGACAGGTTGATCTGCGGCACACGAGAAGGTTTGCTTACCGCTGCTTCCTTCCGGACCTGACGGGGTTCACAAGTTCCCGTTGCGCAGGACCCGACCTTCAACACCACTTGCCTGCGCGCAATACTCAAGACCGAAGAGCCTCAGTTGGGGATTCGGCCCCGCTTTAGCGGATTGCGGGTTCAGGGCACCGCTAGCTCCCCGCTTAGCACGATCACAGAAAACAGTATATCACGCTGGGCTGACCGGCACAGAGAGAGCGCCGCCCCAGCCTGCGGGCAAGGGGTCCGCCGGCAGAGTGTATAATAATTAGGCGAAGAGGCGCCGGCCTGGCCGCGGCGGGCACATGTCCGGGCGCGGGCGCGGCTTACACCCTGGCGGCGCCGAGCATGCTGATGACCGTGCGTAAGCGGCGGGAGGCATAATGAGTCACGGCGAGTTTGGGGAGAGGGCCCCCACGGGCAACGCGCAGCTTGACGCGATGATGGAGGGCGGTCCCCTCAGGGGGTCGGTCACTCTTGTCACCGGCGCACCGGGAACGGGCAAGACCTGCCTGGGTTTGGAATTCATATCCCGCGGCATAGAGATGGGGGAGCCCGGCTTGATCATCACCTTCGAACATTTCCCCAAGAAACTGCTGCGGGACGCGGCGTCCCTGGGCTTCGACCTCCAGGAGATGGAACGTCAGGGCATGCTGCGCATCCTCTTCACCTCGCCGGAGATTTTCTTCGAGCAGGCCCAGACCCCGGGCGGATTGCTCGACACCATGGTGCAGGAACTGGGCGCCAAGCGTATCCTCATAGACTCCATGTCCCATATGGAGCGCCTGGCCAGTGACCCGGTCAGGCTGCGCGAGATCGCGTTCATCTTTATAAACGCCTTGCTCCGGCACGGCCTGACGGCCTTCGTCACCCAGGAGGACCCCGACATCACCGGCGACATGACCGCGTCGCAGTACGGCATATCCTACCTCGTTGACGCCGTGATCATCCTGCGCTACGTGGAGATGGATTCCTCCATCAGCCGGGCCATCCTGGTCCTGAAGCAGCGCGCCTCCTCCCACGACAAGTCGATCCGCGAATTCCGGGTGACCGGGAAGGGCGTCGTCATCGGCGCGCCGTTCGAGGACCGCGAGGGAGTCCTGTCCGGAGCGCCGCACAAGAGAGAGATGAAAGCATTCATGGAGGTATTCGGAAAGAAGTCGCGTTCCGCCGGGAAAGGGGAGGTAGATTGAGTGGCTGAGAAGATCCTTGTCGTCGATGACGACCGCGAGATGGTCGAGCTCATAGAGCTGTTTCTAAGCAATGCCGGGTTCGCGACCCTGTCAGCTTTCTCCGGGGAAGAGGCCCTGGAAAAGACCTTTAAGGAGAAGCCGGACCTTATACTCCTTGACATCATGATGCCGAAGATCGACGGTTGGGAGGTGCTGCGGCGCATCAAGAACGACCCGGAGGTCCAGAGCACGCCGGTCGCCTTCATCACCGCCCGCACCCAGAACATCGACAAGATGATAGGGCTGTCGGTGATGAAGGCGGCTGGGTATATCACCAAACCCTTCAGCAAGCAGGAGCTGCTTACCGAGGTCAGGCGCATCATCGATGAGCAAAAACGAAGTCAGGGCGGCTAGCCAGGCGGTGTTTTCGCTTGCTGATGTTCAGGGAGGCCAGTTGACTGCCAACGATTGGTGGAAGACCTTTTCCTTGTTCCTGTGGTTCTACAACACCTCCGCCACCGCTATGCTCCTCGTCTATTTCTTCGGCATATGCCGCCTGTCCGAGCGCAGGTTCAAGGGCAGCACCTATGCCCACGTGCTGCTGCCCCTCTTCTTCGTGTTCATGGGCGTCAGCACCCTCGTCTTTTCCCTCTCCGACTCCATCGTGGCCATCAATATCTGGTACGCCGTATGGCCGGCCGTGGCCGGGATATTTCTTTTTACAGTCGTATACCGCGCCTACCGTTTGATGCTGGGAAAATGAGATACCTTGCCTCTGCCCTGTATATCATCGGCCCCGTTTCGGTGGGGGTCCTGATGGTCCTGCTGAGAAAGCTGGGGAAGCGCCTGGGCGAAGCCCTGGAGCTGCCTCCGTATTACCGGCTGTATGATTTGGCCCTGGCGTTCTTCGTCATACCCCTGCCCGCCGCCTGGGTGCTGCTGCTGACCGGGGCCTGGGGTTTGCCCGAACCCACTCCGGACGCCATTATGATCATCAAGCTCGCTGTTGCCTCCGTTCCCCTCACCATCGGGATCACCCTGGCGGTCTACGCCACGGCCAAGTACTGGAACTGGATCTGGGGGGAGCTCGGTCCAGCCCAGGGCGGGGGGGACGGGCATGGAGACTGAGCGGTCTTCTCTTTACGCCCACGCCGCGGCGGCCGCCATCCTGGTCCTCTCAAGCATCACCCTGCTGGCGAGCGCTTTGGGCTGGCGCGTCATATCCATCGTCTTCGCCGGTTTCACCTGCCTGTTTGCCGCTCTCGCGCTGGCGTGGTACCGTTGGCGCCCTCCACTGACCCGTGCGGTCGGGCATGCGGGCCGACTGGAGGCCCCGTCCATGCTGGATTCACTGCCTTACCCCGCCGTGCTGGTTGATGAGGCGGGCACCGTCCTGGGGGTCAACCGCCTTGCCGCGGACCTTATGCCCGTTTCCGGCGGCACGCCACCTTCCCCACTGGGGAAAAAGCTGGACGAGATGTTCATACCCCCGTACTTCGGTGACTGGAGCTCGGTCCTGCAGAAGGTCAGCGGCGGGGAATCGCCGCTGGACCTGGGCGACGAGCGGTATTTTCTCGAAAACCACTCGGGCGTGTGCAGGGTAAGCATATCCCCGCTCGTCGAGGAGCAGGGCAAGGGCAAGCGCATGCTGATAATCATCCAGGACATCACCTCGGACGCCTCGGAGCGTGCAGTCCTGCTCGAGACCTCGAAGCGGGAGTCGGGCCTTTTCGAAGGGGTGCCGGTGAAGATAGCGTTGCTCGACCGCAATTTCCGGCTGGCGCGCTGCAACCGCTTGATGATGCAGTGGATCTACGACACGTCCGGCCTGGAAGAGCCGGAACTCGTTGGGCTGCCCGTGCTGGATTTGCTGCCACAGGAATTCCGTGCGGACTGGAAACGCATACTGCGGCGCGTGCTGATCGAGGGACGCGCCTTCGAGCAGCCCCGCATCCACCAGGAGGTGGGCGGAGTCGACTACTTCCACCGCGTGCGCCTCCACCCCCTGGCCGACGAGTCTGGCAACGTGCGGGAAGCGCTGCTGCTCTACGAGGACGTGACGGAGTACGTGCGGTTGGAGCGCCGCCTGGCCGAGACCACCGATTATCTCAACCTGCTCATCGAAAGCCTCAACGACGGTTTCTATGCCATGAACCCCCAGGGGAAGTTCACCTTCTGCAACCAGGCTTTCCTGGACATGCTGGGCATGAGCGATTCGGAGGAGCTCTTCAGCAAGGAGGCCACCGACGTCGTGATGCCCGAGGAGCGCAGGAAGGTAGAGCGTATGCTGGAAAGGCGCCGCCGCGGCGAGAAAGTGTTTTTCGAGACCATGCTCAGGACCAGCGGCGACGTACCGCTGCCGGTACAGATAAGCTCGTCTCCCCTCTTCCGCTCCGGCTCCTTCACCGGCATCGTGGGCATCGCCCACAACCTCAGCGAGCAGCGCCGGCTGGAGGCGATGGTGGCGCGCAGCCACAAGGACCTGGAGAGAGCGTACGAGGAACTATCCGTCCTCGACAAGATGAAGTCGAACTTTGTCGCCATAGCCTCACACGAGTTGCGCACTCCCCTGTCCATCATCAAGGGCTACGCGGACGCGTTCCAGTTCGGCGAACTGGGGGAGCTATCCGCGTTCCAGATGGACAAGGTCAAGATCATGAACGCTCGCGCGGACCAGATGACAAAGATCATCAACGACCTCCTGGACGTCACCCGCCTGGAGGAGGGACGCCTGGTGGGCGAGAGGTGGCCGGCGCCGGTGGAAGGCCTGCTCGTCAACGCCGTATCCGAGTATAAAGGGCGTGCCGACCAGAACGGGCAGGAGCTGCGCTTCTCCGTGGAGAAGGACCTGCCTCCCGTGAACGTGGACGTATGGCGAGTGCACCAGGTGCTGGAGAACCTCATCAGCAACGCCATGAAGTTCACGCCCGAAGGGGGCTCGATCGAGGTGGCAGCGGTAACCTCCTCGGAGCCGGGCATGGTCGAGATAGAGGTGAGGGACACAGGGCCGGGTATCCCGGCGAAAGAGCAGGAGAAGCTGTTCACCATGTTCTACCAGGTGGAATCGGACTCTTCACGCTCCGCGGGCGGGCTGGGCCTCGGTTTGGTCATATCAAAGGGCATCGTCGAGGGACACGGCGGGCGTATCTGGGTGGAAAGCGAGCCCGGGGGCGGCTCATCCTTTAAGTTCACCCTGCCCGCGAGCGTGGAGGACTAGCCGTGAAGGCCATAACCCCCGGCGACCGCGGGCTTGCCGTGAGCGACGTGCAGAAAAGGCTTTTCGATCAGGGCTTCGCTCCGCCCGGCTTCGAGGCCGAGATGAAGGAATCCTTTTACGGCGAAAACACCCTGCTGGCCGTGCGCGCATTTCAGAAGGAACGAGGGCTGCGTGAAGAGGGCTGCGTGGACGAGACCACCTGGCAGGAGCTGGTAGAGGCTTCCTTCCGGCTCGGAGACAGGTTCCTCTACCTGCGTGTCCCCCCCTTCCGTGGCGATGACGTGCGTGAGGTGCAAAGATATCTCAACCGCCTGGGTTTCAATGCGGGACGGGAGGACGGCATATTCGGGCAGGACACCGACCGCGCGCTGCGGGCCTTCCAGCACGACATGGCCCTGCCCGTGGACGGCATCGCGGGCTCCTCTACCATCTCCTGCCTGCAACGCCTGAAGCATGCCCTGAAGGACACCAGCGTGGCGGAGGTGCACGAGGCATTACAGGACCTTGCGGCGCGGGGCCTGGAGGGGAAGAGCGTCGTCCTCGACGCGGCGGAAGGCGATGGCGGAGCCGAGGAGACGCTGCGCCTGGTGTCCGGCGAACTTCTCGCCATCGGGATCTCGGTCCTTCTAACCGGCGGGCCGAGCGCCCCCCTGCCGGAGAGCCAGCGGGCGCGACTTGCCAACGACCGCGGCGCCGACCTGGTGCTGGGCCTCAGGACGGCGGATGAGCCCGGGCTGCGCCTCTATTTCTTCGGCAGCAAGGGATATTCCTCTCCGCGCGGCAGAAGGCTGGCGCAGCTGATCTATGGTGAGTTTGAGGCGGCGGGCAGGACGACGGTGTTCTCTCCCGAGACCAGGAGCCATCCCCTGCTCAGGGAGACCCGCATGCCCTGCGTGATCGTGGAGGCGCCCCCGGACATCGACCCCGTCAGCCTTTTGGTGCCCGCCCTCGCCAGGTCGATCATCGCCTACTTCACCCCCGCCCCTTAGCAGGCCTTTATCGATCACCTGGTGCGTCAGGTCCCTATTGCAGCCTCATCCGCAGCGTATCCTGGAGTTGCTCTATCCTTTCCTGCGGCGTCGGCTGCAGATCGTGGGGGTGGGGCGGAAGGAAACAGACTCCCTTCAGGGGCTTGAGGCTGTAGTAAGCGCATTGGGGCGAGGCCTTCTGCAGGGCCCTCACCAGGGCCTCCGGGTGCATGGTCCATGTGGTGGCGAGATAATCGGCGAGCATCTCGCGTGAAGGGTTGATAAACCGCTGCATGATCATGCCGAAGAAGATCAAAAGCAGCAGGTTGATCATGATTATAAGGAGAGCGGTGGCGGTCAAGACCAGCCATGCGGGAAAGTCCAGATCGACCAGGGAAAAGAATATCAACGCGGGCACAAAGAGCATGCCGAGCGCCGGTATTACTTGTTGAACGGGAGCGCGCAGGACCTCCGTAAGCAGATATCTTGCGAGAAAGGAAAACCCCCGCAGGGATACGATGAAGGTGTTCAGCCTGGTGTCCTCGTTGTAGAGGTGGGCCATCTCGTGGGCCATCACGGCGCGCAACTCATCCGCGTCCAGGCTCTCTTCAAGCCCACGCGAGAATACTATGATGCTGCGGCGCTTTTTTATGAGTGAGAACGCGTTGCAGAAATGCCCTTCTATGACCATCAGTTCCGGGGCGGGCATGCCGCTGGCCATGGCGATATCCTCGACGGCCGACTTTACGCCAGCGTATCTCTCCTCATCGGCGGGGGACGCCCTGCAAAGCCAGAGTATCATCCACATGCCGCTGCGGGTAGCCGAATAGACGACGCAGAAGCCCAGGAGTATACCAACACCTAGAAATAGGAGGCCTGCCAGGCTCGAGTGGCGGGAAAGAGTCCAGAGGACAATAGAAGAGGTTATGACCGCCACCACTAGAACGTAGATCGCGACGCCCCAGACTATCTTCCGTATATTTGCCCTTGCCTGTTCTTCCACGATACGAACACCCGCTCAGTCCCAGCGCGAGATATACGGTCCCTTCGCCGACCCATGGATATGATTCGGCGCGTTCAGGCTTCATCTTGACAATGTGTGTCTGCGCACCGGCCTTCGTGAGTTGCATCGCGAAAGCGATAGCGCCGCCTTCGGGGCGGCGCTACAGTGCCAGGTTTTAACCTGGCACGTGCACGCTGCGATAAACACAGCCCGGGGCGCTTTATCTCGGGCGAGGCATCCGTCTGCGCTGCCCCAAGCCCAGGAACTACCAGGTCGGTCGCAGACATGCGTGCATAATAGCCGTAAAAAAGGAGGCGACTCCGCCCGGGTGTAGCCTGTGATAATATACACAGCCCGAGAACCGGGGGTCGGTCCGAAGCGCCTTCGTCTGCGCTCCTACCAGCCCGGGGAACTACCAGGTCGGTCGCAGCGAGCGCGCAATTCCAGGGTTTCTTCTGACCCGTAGGCAGGATGCGCAGCTGAATAGACCGTTACCTGGAGGCCCCGGGCCGGAAAAGCACTGGGGAGCGAGGACCGTTACCTCCCGGTCTCGGGCTCAAGCAGGAGGTTCGACGTCCTCGATGATTATATCCACCTCATCCACCGCCTTCTCGGTGAGGCCCTCCACGTACTCCCTTACCTTCTTCCTCACCTCCGCGGCGATGGTGGGTATATTGGCCCCGTAATCGACCTTGAGGTAGACGCTGAGGCGGCAGGTGCCGTCCTCGCGGCTCACCTTCACCCCTTTGTGCACGAACTCCCTTTTGACCCGCGAGGTAAGGCCACCCGGCGTCTTCTGCGCGAGCACCGTCGCGCCCTCCACCTCGCCTGCCGCCTGCGCGGCAAGCGCCGCGATGGCTTCGTTCGACACCTCTATGCTCTCGCCTCTCGCATCTTCCTTCACCTTGCATCAACTCCGTGTCGGGATGCAACGCCTAAACCCTCTCGGCGGTAGCGCGGGCACGCCCAGCGCGCCCTCACAGCTCCTTCACCCCGTATTTGATCGAACTGATGGTCACCTTGCCGCTGGAGACGTCAAAGCGCATGGTGCGGCCGTGGTTGCCTCCCGTGTCCTCGCCCACGATCTGTATGTTAAGTTCCTTCAGGGCTGCCTTGGTGGCCTCTATGTTGCGCTCGCCTATCTGCATGCCGAGACAGGGCCCGGGGACATTACGCGGGTTCGACGCGCCGGGTATGGTGAACATGCAGGCCCCCCCGGCGATCCTGGCCTTGATGTCGGTCCGCCTGGAGCCGAGCTTTTCCATCTCCTCGACCAGGGTGATGATGG
>CAYPZH010000108.1:0-10195 GCA_964415205.1 uncultured Actinomycetota bacterium
GGGCTTCATCACCCCGGGGTTATTGGGATCCTCCTGTTGAATACCCTCCCCGCGTTCAAACAGGGTGGGGACGTCCGGGAGGATGACCTCCGCCTGCTGTGCGGTAACACCGTAATCCTGCACGGCCCTCTGCCTGGCCTGCGCCAGCATGTTGGGCCCGAAGGCGGTCAGGAAATGCTGCATGTAGATGTAGTCGTCCCTGCCGATGGCCTCGATCATCGCGTTCTCGAGCAGCACGAACTTCTTGATCATGGGATAAGTGAGCAGGGCGTCGCTCTCCACCATGGGGTACTCGTTGGTGGTGCCGCCGAAGAGCCGGTCCACCTCCTCCAGGGTGCGCGAGGTCTCGTACTTGGTGGGGATGAGGTCCTTCTGCCCCGCCCTGACCTCTATGAAGGTCATGCCCACCGCTACCGGGATGGTGAGCAGGACGCACACGAGCACGACGGCGCGGGAATGGTCCCGGCACAGGCGGGCAAAGAAAGACATCGCGGCACCCCTCCCACGGATATGGCGGTCCTGCTGACGGCTGTTGCCTGCTGACCACTATTATATAAAGAAACCTCTTCTATACATAAAACCTTCGTTTTCCTTAGGTTACTCTCCTCCGTCTCCCCGGGATATACCGCGGCGCGGTCCATAGCGGCTCCCGGCTATCTGTTAGAATAGTGAGGGGGATCCGCGGTTCTCTGCTAGCAAGGGAGGTCGTGGGAAATGACGTTGCTCACGAAGATCATCGACGAATTAGTGATCAAGTTTCCGGAGTTCGAGCAGTTCTTTTTCGAGGAGAAGTCATACACCAACGTCGATGTTTACAGGCGTGCCTGCAGCCTGGGCAATGCCCTGCTCTCCCTGGGCCTGCAGCCGGGAGAGATTCTCCTGGCCCACATGGAGAACTGCCCCGACGCGGTGCACTTCTACTCCGCCTGCGCCAAGACCGGCATCATCTTCTGCCCCACCATGTTCCTGCTCAGCGCCGAGGAGCTCTCCTGGATCGCGGAGCATTCAAAGGCTAGGTTCATAGTCACCACCCCCAACCTGCTGGAAAAGGTACGTCTGGCCTGCCGCGGCCTCGCCGCTAGCAACGGCATCATCCTGGCCGAGGGACGGGGGGAAGCGGGCGTCATCGACCTGGAAGAGCTCTGTGCACAGCAGCCGGATGAGCTCGAGACCGACCCGGGGCTGAGCGACGGCGACGTGGCCGCCCTGATGTACACTGCGGGGACCACCGGCCGCCCCAAGGGGGTGCTCCTGACCCACGGCAACGTGGGCAGTAACGTCCTCGCTCTTGCCTCCTACGCGCGCATCACCCGGGACGAGGTGGCTCTTTCCGCCTTGCCGCTCTCCCATTCCTACGGTCTGACAACCTCAATAATCCCGGCGTTGACCGGCGTGAACTCCATCCTCATGCGCTGGTTCGACGCCGGCAAGGTCTTCGAATTCACCGAGCGCTTTCACGTGCGCAGCATACCAGGCGTGCCCGCAATGTTCATCCAGCTCCTCAACCACCCCCGGGCACCCCAGTACAACGTCAGGAGCTGGAAGAGGTTGCAGAGCGGCGCGGCGCCCCTGCCCGAAGAGGTAATCAAGGCCTTTCGCGATAAGTTCGGGGTCTACCTTTACGAAGGATACGGCCTGACCGAGGCCTCGCCGGTGGTGAGCTGCCAGGTCCCCCACCTGCCCTTCAAGCCTGGTTCCGTCGGGCCGCCCATCGAAGGGGTGGAGATAAAGATACGCGACGACTTCGAGCGCGAACTGCCCCCGGGCAGCCCCGGCGAGATAACCGTGCGCGGCCCGTCGGTGATGAAAGGCTACTTCGGTGACGAGGAGGAGACCGAGCGGGCGCTGCGCGCGGGCTGGCTGCATACCGGGGACATCGGCTACCTCGACGAGGACGGCTACCTCTTCATCGTGGAACGCAAGAAGGACCTCATTATCTCGGGCGGTTTCAACCTCTATCCCTCGGAGGTCGAGACCGTCCTGGTCAGGCACCCGGCCGTGGCCGATGCCGCCGTGGTGGGAGAGCCCGACCCCATCCGGGGCGAAGTCGTGCACGCCTTCGTCGTCCTCGAGCCCGGGGCGACGGTGGGGGAGAAAGAGCTGATCGATTTCGCGCGCGAGTCGCTCGTGTATTACAAATGCCCGCACCACGTGACTTTCCTCGACGAAATGCCCTACAACTTCCTGGGCAAGCCCTCACGGCACGAACTGCGCGACTACCTCACCCGGCATTAAAGCAGGAGCATGCCCTTCTCCTCCGCGACGCGTCGCCGCAGTTCCCTGAGTGCGACCTCGCCCGGGCTGTGGCGGCCCGATTCGATCTCCCTCACCAGGGTGAGGACGGCGCTGTGTACCGGGACCGCGATGCCCGCCGCCCGCGCCCGCTCGACTATATGCCCGCTGAAGAAATCTATCTCCGTCTTGCGGCCGGCCTCTATATCGCGCAGCATGGGCGGTTTTATCCGTTCCCACACGGCATCCTCCCAGGGCGAGACCGGGGAGGAGCCCTCATGAACTGTGGATACGGCCACCCGCCGGCACTCCCGGGCAGCTTCGTCGCAGAGGAGGCCGATATCCTCCGACTCCCGCGCCTCCCCCGGAGACATTCCCGAGACGGCGCACAGCCCGCTCACCGCCGCCGCCGCCTCCATGCGGCGGTATATCTCGCCCTCCAGGTCCTGCGTTACGGCGGTCCTGCCGGGAAAGGCTTCTTCCAGGCCTTCTGCCAACCTCGCCAGCGCCGCCTTCCTCCCGGGGGCATACGCCCCCAGCACTAGCGAGCGAAACCCCTCCACCTCGATATCGCCGTTCTCCGCCACCCGGGCGGAGACCCTGGCCAGTGCGCCAAAAGCGCGCTCCTCTCCCACAATCCTTGCGAGTCCGTGGACGGCCGCACCGTCCTGCAGGGAAAGGTAAATGGTGTCGCGATGGACGAAAGGGCTGATGGGCCTCAAAGCCCGGTCGCTCTCCGCCGCGCTGACCGCGAGTACGATCACGTCGTAGGGATCCGCCGGCTCGCCCGCGGTTCCCGTTGCGGGAAAAGCGGCCCCCTCGATATCTCCACGCACCCGGACCCCCGTCTCGCGGACGTCATCAGCCCGCTGAGCACGCTGTTCATAGACCACGACTTCTTCGCCCGTGGCGCAGAAGAGCATGGCCGCCAGGGAACCCATGGCCCCGGCCCCTATGACCGCTATCCTCATGGCGGCCCTCCTTTGCCCTCAGAGTCCCGGCGCGATCATCTTCCTTATCTGCAAGGGCGTTCACGGATTCGCCGTTCCCGGGACATACCTGCCGCCTCTGGCGGGGGGCGGCCTCCCGCCGCCGCACCAGTATATCCCCCCCACCTGGACCAGTCCAATACGCGGCCCGGGTGAGAGTTTGCTCCCGCAGCAATGTGGAAACATTAAATAAGTGGGAGTGATGGCCAAAACGAAAGGGGGAATGATGCCTGACAGCGTGTACAAGATCATCGAGGTCGTGGGCTCGAGCGACGTCTCGTGGGAGGACGCTGCGAAGAGAGCTGTGGAGACGGCGGGGAAGAGCCTACATGACCTGCGCGTAGCGGAGATCGCCGACCTCGACCTTAAGGTGGAGGACGGCAAGGTGACCGCCTACCGCGCCCGTGTCAAGATCTCCTTCAAGTATCACGAAGAGGACTGACCCAGAGGGGTCAGGTCTTGGATTTTGGATACCCTGGTATGTTAGGCAAAGGGTACGAAAATCATAGGCCTTGAGCTGCATTTTAAACTAGGTTCCCATAATATGGAATCCAAAATACAAGACCTGACCCCATAAGTCTAGTCTCCGGTGGTGGGCGCCGTCTCAGTACCCTCCTGGGTGGGGGTCTCGGTCCCCCCGCTCCCAAGGCCGGGGTTCTCGGGCCCTACGGGCGCGCCCTCCTCCGGCGGAGGCGGCGGGACAGGCTGGGAGGTCCAGATGAACAGCGGGGTGCCCACGCTGACGTTGTCGAAAAGTTCCAGGATAGCCCAGTTCGCCATGCGGATGCAGCCATGCGAGTACAGCCCGGGGTTGAGGTTGGCGGTGCCGTGTATAAGCACCGTGCCACCGGCGGCGCTGGTGACCAGGGCGCGCACTCCCAGCGGGTTGCCCTCGCCCGGCTCGATGCGCGGCGGCATGTCCTTGGACCATTCCACGTTAGGGTTTATCCATACCGGATGCTCGTCCTTGCGTGTGATGTAGAACTTGCCCAGTGGCGTGGGGTACTTGGGCATACCGGTGGCCACGTAATAGGTCTTCACCAGCGTGTCCTGGTTGTACCATTTCAGGGTATTGCCCATGATGTCCACTACCAGCACCGTCTTGACGTCTTCGCTGGAGAGGCTGGGAGGCGTGACCGTCACCACCGGCTCGAGCTTGCGCTCGCTGGAGCAGAGCGAACTCTGCAGCGCCTGCAGGGTCGCCTCCACGTCCATCCACAGGCCGTCCTGGGAGGGGTGGAAGTCGAGGTCACCGGTCTGGAAGTCAAAATCCAGCCAAGCGTTGATGACCTCCTGGTTGATCTCCGCAGCTATGGCGTCGAGCCGCTGCATCACCGCCTCGTTGTTCATATAACATTCCAGCCCGATATCGACGTTCTTGGGCAGGTCAAAGGCGCGGCGGTACGCACGTTCGAACACCGACCCGGTCCAGCCCTCGTTATATGCTTGCTCGATGAGGGCGTTCACGTCGACCTGCAGTCCCAGCTCAGCGGGGTCGAGCGTCCACTGCCTGCCTCGGAACTCCAGGGTGAAGGGCATCATCATGGGCTCTATGGCCCGCTCGGTGACCAGCGCCACCGCTTCCTCCTTGGTCATGCCGGTGATCTCCACCCCCAGGACGGTGGTGTTAGGGAACATCTCGCCGCGATGGCGAGAGTCCGCGTAGACCATGACCGAGGATGCCAGGATCAAAAACGCCAGGACGGCCCATAGCAACATCAACGCCCACCGTACCACGCCGCTGCGCGGCCGGAGAAACGACCGCAGCTTGTCCCAGTTGCTGAGTCTCCTCCTCGCCATCTCCTAACTCGTTTTCTCCCGCATAACGTGTTTAATTCGAGCTTAAGACGCCTCTTGTCCGCCTATCGTTCCCGCCATCTCTCCACGAACCGGCCGAAATATTCCATGAACGAGTATTCCGAGAGGACCCTCTGCCGCTCCTCGTGCAGCGAGCGCAGCACCCGCATGTCCCGGGCGCTGCCCCGGCCGCTCTCCGCCTCTATGAGGGCGAGCAACTCCCTGTTGCGCCGCCGCAACTCCTCCAGTCGCAGCTCGTAGCCCGGGATGTTCATGGCTACGAGTACCCCGCCCCTGAAGCGGGCCTCGGACCTGCAGCGCATGCAGGTGAAAAGGCCTTGCTCGCCGGCAGGCACCAGCAGCCCGTTGCACATGGGGCAGTGGCGTTCCTCTTCCTCCGGAGGCTGCAAGGGTCCTCTCCTCTCCTGAGAAGATTATGCCCAAATCGCCTGCCGCGGGCAATGATCCCGCCTGCATACTTACCTCATCCCGCCGGACTGCTCGACATCGCGTGTGCGCGCCGCCATTGAAAAAGGGGGGCCGCTCCCCGGCCCCCCTTTTTTACGTCTCAGGGAAACTAAAGGCGCGCGGCCGTTTTATTCCTCCGCCTGCTGCGACGGCTCCTGGCCTCCCCCGATCAAAAGCCCGATGATGAGGATGAGCGCGCCCACTATCAGCAGCGCCCACGGTATATATACCTTGACCAGGTTGATCTGAGCGGCGCCGTCCTTGGCTTCCTGTACGGATTCCTTCACCGAATCCTCGGTCTGCGCGATGTTGTACTCGAACACCTTGGTGGGCTCCATCTCTCCGAGCTGCCCCTGCAGCTCGACCAGCTTGGTCAGCTCCGGCCCCAGGGCCGGGTCGGCCGAATACTTGGCGAGGATGGCGAAGATGTCCATTAGCCCCGAGGTGTCGAGCTCCATGTACAAGCCCTCGATGTCCTTGTAAGAGTCCACCGGAGACCCGGTCTTGGGCTCTACCGAGGTCTCGATCTCGGCGGTCCAGTAGTACTTCACCGGGATGCCCTTCTGCAGGGCTGCGTTCAATGCCTGCAGGTCCTCGGGGGACTGCGCCCCGATCACCTGGGAGGCCAGGGCGAGGAGCGCGTCGGCGTCCACTCCCGCGGCCGCCAGTTGGGGCTTGAGCTGCTCGAAGGTCACTTCCGCCGGCATGCCCAGGGAAGCGACGTAAGCCGGGGAGACCTCTTTCCTGGCGTCGATACCCCCACCGCCCCTGAAGTTATAGACCGTCACGCCCTCCAGTTCCCTTTCCTCCACGAACTCCGCGTCGGCGGCCTCGCCGACCTCCGCCTTCCAGACGGGATAGACCTCGTCGCTGGAGGTATCGAAGGGGAACACGGGGTAATAGCTGCCCTCGCGGTTCACCTCGTTATCCTCGTTGAAATCGTAGGCCCGGTCATCATCGACGTTCTCCGAGCTCTTGCGGTCGAGGACGAAGACCGAGGTGGTAGCCTGCTGCGGCACGCCGGCCATCTTGACCTTCACGCTTTCCTCCAGGACCGCCCGTGATGAATCGTACTCGTCCGCAAGGGACATGACCGTGCGCTCAACCTCCATGGGCATCTTCAGTTCCTCTCCCGCCGGCAGCGGCTCGAACGTCGTGAGATCGAAGTAGCTGGTGAACTCGCCCTCGTAATACGCGGTAGCCTCGATGTTGTCCGGGATCTTTACCAGTGCGTTGACCGCTATGGCCCACCATAGTATGGCCAACAGGATGAGGACGATGCCCAGCGCTATGAGGATCTTGCTGGTCACTCCCTTCATCGCAACCTCCTTTGCCTGTATCTGTAGATACCTGACCCCTTTCTTTAGATTGATTCTATCCCGAACGCATGTTCTCCTGCGAGCACTAATGCCGTATGTCCATATCTTTCCCCTGCAAACTGCCTTCTAACCCCGCCCGCAAGAGGCGAAGAAGGCCACGTTCTCCGCCCCGGCAATGTGGTGGGAATGCCGTTCCTCCCGTCATTCCAGCACCACGATCCTCGCCTCCAGCTCCTCGCCGACGGTCAGGATGCCTACCGAGTTGAAGGCCGCGAACATCTTGTCGGTGGGGCTTCCGGGGTTGAAGAAGAATATGCCGTCCTCCGTAAGGCTGCAGGCCTGATGGGTGTGACCGAAGACGATCGCCTCCACGTCCTGGAACTCCCCGCGTATGCGGGTCACCATGGTGTGCGGGTCTCCCGAGCCGTGGATGAGCCCGATGCGGCGCCCCGCCACCTCCACCACCCTCTTCACGGGCAGGATAGCGGTGACGTCGCTGAGGTCCATGTTCCCCGCCACCGCGGTGACGGGAGCGATCCCCTCCAGTTCCTCCAGCACCGCCATCTCCACGATGTCGCCCGCGTGCAGGATGAGGTCCGTCCCCTGCAGCGCCCGCAGCACACGAGCGGGAACCGGCTTGCGGTAGAGGTGGGTATCGGAGATGACGCCCAGGACGACCTGCTGCATCAACGGCCCACCCCCGGGGCATACCCGGTGGAGACGTGTTCCCCTATCCAGCCGCCGCGGTAATAGAAATAGACAGGCCTCTCCACGATGATGTCGCCGCTTGCGTGCACCGAGAAGGCCACGCCTTCCTGGTAAGGCATCATAAAGTTGGCATAGAGGGTGGTGCGGCTGTGCGGGTAGAGGACCACGTCCTCCCACAGTACCTCTCCGCTCTCGAGATGGAACCTGATCTCCGCCGTCACCTCCACGTCGCCGGGGTTCTGCAGGCACAGCCAGTCCTCGAAACCGTCGCCGGTGTAGCCCTCCGCCAGGTACCAGTGGCGGGAAGGCCTGCTCACGCCCGTTCCCACGTCACCCCCCTGGCACCAATCGTAGTAATCGTGATAGATGGGCCGCTCCGCCACCAGCGGAAGCTCGCCCGTGACCACGATGGACAGCTGCAGGTCCTCGCCCGCGCGCGCGTTGACGTTCACCGTCCGCCTGGACATGGGCGGCACCAGTTCCTGGTCGGGTATGTTCTGCCCCTGCGCCGTCTGGTAGGTGATGCTCACCAGGTTGGGCTCCGGGTTGGGATTGAACAGGCATAGCCATTCCTCGAAGCCTTCCCCGGTGTAACCCTCGGCGAAATACCAGGTGGTTGAGGACTGGTTGCTGCCGGCCGATACGTGACCCCCGGCCCAGAGATCGTGATAGAGGAAGTACATGGGCCGCTCCGCCACCACCGGCTGATCGGAGGTTACCCGCAGCGATATCTCGTGGTCCGGTCCCACCACGTCGTTGACGAAGACGGTGTCGCGCCGCGAGGGCTGTACGACCCTTGTCTCCTCGTGCAGCAGGCCGCCCTGGGACAGGTACTCTATCCTCACCGTCGCCGGCTGTTCTCCCGGGTTGAGCAGGCACAGCCATTCGTGGAATCCGAAGCCGGTGCAGCCCTCGGCGAACATCCAGTTATTGGAAGGCTGGTTGCAGCCAGCGGACACGTGGCCCCCGGCCCACTGCCCGCAGTAGAGGAAGTACATCGGGCGCTCGACCATGATGGGCAGGGGCGATTCGATGCTGACGCTGACGTCCTTCCCCGCCCCGATCTCCATGGCTACATCGATGGAGAGGCGGCTTTCGCTCTCGACGCGGTAGGTACGCTTTATCGCCTCGCTTCCCGGGAATGCGTAGGTGACCGTGAAGGTCACCGCCTCGAAGTTGGGGTTGAGCACGGTAAGCCACTCCTGGAAACCCTCGTGCGTGGTGCCCTCGGCGAAATACCATCGTTTGGCCGCATTGGCGACGATGAGGTCCCGGGATATGGAGGAGCTTCCGCCGCTGAGGTACGACGCCACCGCCGTCAGGGTATAGGTACCGTCCTCGAACCCCGTGGTGTCCACATCGAATGCGAAGGGTTTTATGGTCTTGCTCTGGACGAGGCTTCCGTTCATGAGCAGGTCCACGCGACTGACATTGTCCTCTCCCAGCATCTGCAGCTCCACGCCCACCGGCCCCCAGGATACCCTGTTCTCCTGGGGCAGGACGAAGCTGATGCTCGAAGGCATGTGGATACCGCGCATGATGGCCATGGCCTCGCGGTCCAGATAGGCCGGGTCCCTCAGGCGCTGCTCCTCCTGGGGATTGGAGATGAAGGAAGTCTCGGTCAGTATGGCGGGCATGTAGGTGTTGTTGAGCACGCCGCAATAGCCCACTTTCCAGACCCCGGAGTTGCCGAGGCCGAACTCCCCCGCCAGTTCCGCCTGCACCGCGTTGGCCAGTTCAAGGGATTCCTGGCTGGCGTTTGTCGATACCAGGGTCACGGTATAGTTGACGCCGCGGTCCGAATCCGCGTTGTGGTGGATACTGATGAAACGGCTGGCCCCCCAGGCGTTGGCCATCTGCCACCTCTGGGTTATGCTCACGGCGGAGTCGTCGGTGCGGGTCATGAGCACCTCGGCCCCCTCGTGTTCCAGCAAGCCCTTGAGGTTGTATGCCACCTGCAGGTTCACGTCCTTTTCCTGCAGGCCGGTGGGACCGACCTCTCCCGTTTCCTCCCCCCCGTGTCCCGCATCCAGGCAGAACCTCCAACCGGAGAGCGCACCCGCCGCGGCTTTCTCCGGAGCAGGCTGCAGAAGCATAAAGGTGGAAGCGCAGACACCCACCATAACAAGCGCCGCGAGCCCGGCCCAAACCGCCGCGCCACGCGGACCTGCGCCCGCAAACGCGCCAACCCTGCCGTATAGGCCAGTCGGAACCATACCGGCGATTTCCCTCCACTTCTTCCTGCGAAACACTCATCTATTTCGACAGCCCATATGCAAACCCTTGAGCCGGCTATATATTAGAAAGGGAATCTCTTGCCCGGTTCCCGGCCGACGGCCGGTGGGAAACTGAGAACCGGGCACATGGGTGGCTAAGGCAAGGGGGGAGCCCGCCCAGGGTGTCGCCTATATATAAAACACTGGCCGGGCCCGCCCTGGTCGGTCTGAGCGGCCTCTTTCTCACGCCCACAAGCCCGGAGAACTACCAGGTCGGCCGCAGCGAGCATCTTTCCGACTACCCTCGTGGTTTGCATCGCGTAAGCGACAGCGACGCCCGAAGGGCGGCGCGGCGGTGTCCCAGTGCCTGGACAAGGCCTGGCACGATCGACCACCAATCTGTTCAGAAGTAATGGGAAGTGGGGTCAGGATAAATCCTGACCCCAATGTCTCAGGCCTGGCTCGT
>CAYPZH010000109.1:0-10032 GCA_964415205.1 uncultured Actinomycetota bacterium
AGACCTCACCCGCGGCCGACGGCGGCCGGGCGGCGTTTCTCGTCCCCCGCATCGCGGCGGGGGGCGTGGCCACCGTTACCTACCGGCGCGGCGCGCTGCGACGCGGGGTCTACAAGGAATGGCCCGCCTTTTTCTATTCGGAGGGCATCATCGGCCTGGCGCGCCACAGCAGCCGCATACGGCCCGGTACGCAGCTTACGGTCCTGCCCCGTTATTCCGAGCTGGGGAGCTTCCCCCTGGTGGACTCGTTCCTCCACCCCCAGAGGACCCCCCAGGAATACTCGGCCAAGAAGGGCGCCGGGGTCGACTATTACGGCGTGCGCGAGTACCGAACGGGCGACCCTCTACGCCACGTGCACTGGAAGACCACGGCACGCCGCGGGGAGCTGGTGGTCAAGGAGTTCGAGCGGGAGACGGGGACACCCCTGGTGGTGCTGGTGGACAACCGCGTGCGCAAGGATGCCCGCAGGGGATACTCCACCCTCCTCGACGCCGAGACGAGGCTCGCGGCCAGCGTGGTCCACTACGCTCACTACGTCGGGCATCCCGTCATCCTGGCGGCCTACCGCGGCGAGACACCGGCGCTCTACGATGTGCCGAGCTTTGCCGCGGCCTTGAGGTGGCTTGCAGCGCTGGAGCCGAGCGGCGGCAGCGGGCTGGAGGAACAGGCGGAGGGATTGTGGCCCGAGCTGTCTCCGGGCTGTTTCTTCTGCTGCATCACCCCGGCACGCAGCCTGGACCTCAGCCGCCTGGCGGCCGCGCTTCCCCATATGTGTCATACCGCCCTGGTGCTTGTGGACCCCGCCTCGCACGGCGGGAACGGGCCGGGGCGCGGCGCGGCCCGGGGATCCGACCGCCTGGTGTCGCAACTTGCGGAGTCGGCCTTCCCGGGGCTCTTCAGCATCTCGCTGTACAAAAAGGACGAGGACCTGAGGACATGCCTGGAAAAACCCTTGACTATTTTCGGCGACTCAACGCCCCCAGGGAGATAGAGGAATCCAAGCCGCTGCGCATAGCGGTCTGGGCTGCGGTCTCCATCTCCGCCATCGCGCTCGTCGCACAGGGTGCGGGCAGCGCAGCCCTGGTCTTCGCCTCCGTCGCCCTGATAAGCGTGGGCTCCTTCTTCAGCTGGCGCCGCAGGTACCGGCCCAACCTGCTGCTCAAGGTGGTGATCATGTCCCTGACCGTAGCAGCCCTGGTGTCCTTTCTGCGCCAGGTATCGCTACGGCCCCTGGATATGCGTCTTCCCCTGGCAGAGCTCTTCATCTGGGTGCAGGTGCTGCACAGCTTCGATTTGCCGCGCAGCAAGGACCTGCTGCTGTCCTTGGTAAGCTCGCTCATCCTGCTCGCGCTGGCGGGCTCGTTCTCCCTCTCCACCTCTTTCGCCCTCTTCGTCCTGCTCTGGCTCGCCGCCGCCCTGCCCGCCCTCTACTATCTGCAGCTCTCGCGGTTGCGGGAGCTGTCCGCCGAGCCGGAACGCATCAGCTCGCCCTCACCGTCTGCGCGTTATGCCGCCGTCCTGCTGGCGGCGCTGCTGATCACCGTGTCCGTCGGCGGAATTGCCGTGGGGGCATTCATGCCCCGCCTGTCCGCCCGCTACCTGCGCTCTTTACCGTTCTCCATACGCAGGGCGCTCTTGTCCTCGGGCGGTTACAGCCTTGAAAACCCGGGCTACCCGGACCTTCCCTCCAGTCCGCCGCAGAGCCCGCTGGGGTTGAACCCGGAGGCCTACTACGGGTTCGGCACCTACCTAGACCTGCGCGTACGCGGTACCCTGGTGGACCTCCCGGTGATGAAGGTGCGCTCGACAGAGCCCGCCTACTGGAGCGGTCTGTCTTATCAGGAGTACAACGGCTATTCCTGGCTCAACCCGCAGCAGGAGCCGGAGCAACTGAGCACGTCCGTGCAGCCCTATGAACTCGCTTACCCCGCGGACCAGCCCCACGCCGCAACGCGCAGCGTCATCCAGAGCTACTACCTGCAGTCGGAGCAGCCGAACATCATCTTCTCCTCCTGGAGGCCGGAGGTGCTCTACTATCCGGCGGACAGGATATACCGGGACGCTTCGGGGCTCAAGAGCCCCTTCACCCTCGAAGACGGCATGGTATACAGCGTAATCTCCCGCTACATCGACCCTGACGCCGATTTTCTTTCGTCCCGCCTGGAGGTGAAGGAGGGCGCCCTCCTCCCCTACCTGGAGCTTCCGGACCTGCCCGAACGGGTGGTGGAGCTGGCGGAGAAGGTCACGCCCAGCGGGGTGGGTCCGTATGAGCGCGCCCTCGCCATCGAGGACTTCCTCAAGCGGGAGTACGAGTATTCCCTCGACGTGGGCCCGCTGCCCGCCGGTTCGGATGCCGTCGACCATTTCCTCTTCGAGGAGGGCCGCGGATACTGCGAGCACTTCGCCACTGCGTATGCCGTACTCTGCCGCCTGGCGGGAGTCCCGTCCCGGGTGGTGACGGGATATGCTACCGGTGAATACAATCCCTTCACCGGCCTCTACGAGGTCTCCCTGGACGACGCCCACGCCTGGGTGGAGATATACCTTGAGGGGCTGGGCTGGGTTACCCGTGAGCCCACTCCTGGCTTCACGCTGCCGGACCCCGATCGCGGTTCCGGTTCCCTGATGATCTTCCGGGACTTCTTTTCCTGGGTGGGACGCAACCTCGCGGCGCTGCTGCCCGCACCTTTGCGCTCGGCCCTGAAAACGGGCCTTTCGGCTGTGGTGTCGGCGGCATCCGACCTCGCCGCCGGTTTTCTCTATTCGGCGCGTGAGGCTCCTTGGCTGCCGGCGTTGCTCGCGTTGGTGGTTTTGCTCCTGCCCCTCGCATGGGCGGCGCGTAGGCTGCGCCGCAACGCGGCCCCTCCGCGAGCGGCGGACGGCCCGTTGCTTGCCATGGGGGATTTCCTGGCCGCGCTGGGCCGCCTGGGATTCGAGCGCGGCCCCGGCCAGACTGCGGGTGAGTTCCTGGGCGGTCTCGCCGCCGTCGTGCCCGGACTAGACCTCTCCGGGGAGCTCTTCCTCTTCGAGCGGGCGCGCTACGGCGGGCAGCACCTACCCGAGGGGGACGTGCACCGCCTGCAAAGCGGCCTGGCAGCGGCGTTGGAGCAGGTGAGGCGGGCCGCGAAGCCCCGCCTCGGAGGGCGCGTCGGGAAGGCGCGTGACCGGGAAGCCTAACAGGGGAAGTCCTCCTCCGATTCCATCTCCATCTCTTGGCTCATGGGGCGAGGCGCGTAGAGCGGCCGCCTGAAGAGGTTGCGCATGTCGGTCCAGGGAGAGTCGCTATCCGCCGCCCTCCCCACAATCTCACGGAAGCTGTTTACCTTGGCGTCGAGGTTGTCCACGTGGTGCAGGACGATCGCCTCCAGCGTCTTGGGCCTCTTGGGCGACCCCCACTCAAGCTCGCCGTGGTGGCTCAGCACGGCGTGCCGCAGGCGCATGGCCAGGTCCTGCGGGAATCCCGGCTGAGCGGCGATGCGCTCCCGTATCATCTCGTCCGAGAGCAGCAGGTGGCCCAGGAACCTGCCCGCATCGCTGTAGTCGATGGTGCGGTCATATTCCAGTTCCCGCACCTTCCCTATATCGTGCAGCGCCGCCGCCGAGATCAGCAGGTCGCGGTCGATATCGGGGTAGAGGTCGCAGATCATGCGACAGATGCATACGGTGGTAGTGGTGTGCTCGAGCAGCCCCCCCAGGTAGGGGTGATGGTAATTTTTAGCAGCCGGCGCCGTGGTGAACCTGCGCATGAACTCCTCGTCGTTCATGAAGCCGAGGAGCAGGCCTTTGAGGTGGACGTTCCTCACCTCCTCCAGGGCCTCGCGCAGCTCTCCCTCCAGTTCGACCCGGTCGGTGCTGACCACGCGCAGGAAGTCTGCGGCGTCGATCTCGTCGTCTCTGCAGCGCCGCAAGGAACTCACTATCACCTGCGGCTGGTCGCGGTACTTCTCCACCCGGCCGCTCACGGCCACGTAGTCCTTCTCCGCGAATGCGTCCTTGTAACGGCTCACCCCATCCCAGAGGCGGGCGTCCACCTTGCCGCTCTTATCCCCCAGCTCCAGGGCAAGATACGGCGCCCCGGCCTTGGTCTTGCGCAGCTCCTTGCGCGACACTATGAAGGCGCTTTTCACCTCCATGCCCGGCTCGAGGTCTTTGACCAGCTGCTTAGGCAAAACGTCCTCCCGTCATCTTCGGCACCCTTAATATCTTCTTTTCCGTCCGGCTTATTCCTCTTCGCGTACCGCTCAGGGCTTCAATGCTCGCCGCTTTTTGCTTTCTTGCGGGCGGTCCGCCCCCGTCTCTCCGCGCACGCAGAGAAAATCACGGATTATGATGCCGAAGGCCGGCCGCAGGTCGCGCCGCCCGCGTCCCCTGCCGCTTGCGCTCTCACCCTTCGGTCCCATAATATCGTCAGGCGACGACATTTCCCTCCGCGACCGGACGTATACGAGCCAGGCCTGAGACATTGGGGTCAGGATTTATCCTGACCCCACTTCCCATTGCCTCAGGACAGCTCGGTGGTTGCCCGTGCTAGACTTGTCCAGGCACTCAGGCACCGTCGCGTAAAGAGCTTATCTGTTGAAACGGGCTTCTCGATCGAGCTTGCCGCGTCGGCTGCGCCTCCTCGCAATACGACTTCCCGCGCAGCGGGAAGTCTAGCTTACGCGATGCAAACCACGAACGTGGGTGCGCGGATGGTCGCTCCAGGCCGACCATCAGTTCTCGGGCTGGGGGCAGCGCAGAAAAGGTCGCCCCGGACCGGCCCCCAGATCTCGGGCAGGGGTTTCCATATAAAAAAAACACGGGCAGGTCTATGTTGTTCAGCCGCCGCCATGCGCGGATGGTCGCTTCAGGCCAATCCGCGGGTCTCGGGAGGGGCCGGATGCGATGCGCGCAGACGGTCAACAGAAAGCCCGGGGGCAGATGTTCTTCCCGGGCTAATACGTGGTGGGCCTAACTGGATTTGAACCAGTGACCTCACGCTTATCAGGCGTGCGCTCTAACCAACTGAGCTATAGGCCCCCGCAAGAAAAGATTATAGCCCCATCCCATGCGCCGTACAACTTGCGCGGATTATGCACATTTTCAACAACATGTTGTGCAAAAAGCGCCGGACATGCTCAATATGTTGTGTTTCTTCCGCATCATGCCCGCTGGCGCGCGCTGGCGGCGCAGGGCCGTTCATTCCACAAGGGTCAACCCCTCCGGCACCTGGAAGTTGGCGGGCGAGACGCTACCCACGCGGCGGTATTCCCACTTTATCTCCTTGAGGGGGCTGCCCTCAGCCTCCGCTTCCCAGGCGCTGGGCAGGTATTCCGGCCCCTCCAGATATGCCCTTATTGTCCTGCCGTCCATGGTATCCATGCGGAACTCCGTCCCCCTCCAGAACTGCTCGAGCTCGAAATACGGCTCCATGACCATGCCGGGCATGAAGCCCGCGTCCAGCAGCGCCTCGTCGCGGCTTATGGCTTTGTACGTCTTGCTCATCAGGCTGACCCGCCACCCCTCGCCGCTCTCGTGGTTGAAGATGATCATGCGCGAGCTGTCCTCCCTAAGGATGCGGAAGGAGCCGCCCGAGTAGATGCCTACGCCCTGCGTCTTCCCGTCTTCTATCCCCTTTACCTGATAACTGCCCCCGCGCGTTATCGCCATGGACTGTTCTCTCGGCGTGCCCTTCGCGGCTCCCCCGCCGCCGCATCCCGGCACAAGAGAGAGGGCGAGCGCCAGTGCCGCCAAGGCAGAGGCCAGGCGCGTTTTCTTGCCGCGTAACATGGCGGCTCCCGTCCCCCTTGTGCGTCCAGCCATGCGCTTTCCGGGTAACGTCCCGTCTCCTGCCATGTAGCGGCGCCGGGTGCTCAACCTTTCATCACCGCCAACGGGCGCATGCGGGCGACCACCCGCGAAAGCCCCGCGCCCTCGCAGATCTTCACCACCTCGCGCACGTCCTTATAGGCCTCGGGCGCCTCCTCCGCCAGGCCCGCCAGGTGCTCGGCACGGACCATTATGCCCTCTTTCTCCAGCCTGTCCTTGAGCTCGGCGCCCCGGACCCGCTTTTTCGCCGCCTTGCGGCTCATGGCGCGGCCGGCGCCATGGCAGGTGGAGCCCAGGCTCTTCTCCAAGGCCTCCTCGGTGCCTACGAGGACGTATGAGCAGGTCCCCATGTCCCCCGGGATGATCACCGGCTGGCCGCTCTCCGCGAAGGCCTCGCCGACCTCGGGGCGGCTGCCGGGAAAGGCGCGCGTCGCCCCCTTGCGGTGCACGATCAGCTCCCTTTTCCTGCCCTCCACCACGTGCTCCTCCGCCTTCGCCAGGTTGTGGGACACATCGTAGAGAAGCTCCATCCCTAGTTCCCTGGCCCCCGCCCTGAACACCCCCTCGAAACACTCCCTGATCCAGTGGGTTATGGCCTCGCGGTTGCACATGGCGAAGTTCGCGGCGCAAGCCATAGCGGCCAGGTAATCCCTGCCCTCGCGGGACGCCACCGGGGCGCATACCAGTTGGCGGTCGGGAAGGCGGTAGCCGTAGCGGTCCAGGGCCGCGCCCATCACCTCGATGTAGTCCGTGCATACCTGGTGCCCGAGCCCGCGCGAGCCCGAGTGCGCCATCACCACCACCTGCCCCTCGAAGATACCCAGCTTCTCCGCCATGGAGCTTACTTCGTCGACCTCCTGTATCTCCAGGAAATGGTTTCCGGAACCAAGCGTCCCCACCTGGTCCCTCCCGCGCGCGAATGCCCGCTCGCTCACCTTGGCGGGGTCGGCACCGGGGTAGCAGCCCCTTTCCTCCATGGCCTCGAGGTCTTCCTCCCAGCCGATGCCCCTGGCCACCAGCTCGCCGGCGCCTTTCCTCATCATGCGCTCCATCTCGCCGCGCTCCAGGCGCAGCCTGCCCTTCGTCCCCAGCCCCTTGGGCACCTTCGCGTTTAGCAGGTCGATGACCTCGCGCAGCCTGTCCCCGGCCTCCCCGCGGGTAAGGCAGGTCTTTACCAGGCGCACGCCGCAGGATATGTCGTAGCCCACACCCCCCGGAGACACCACCCCCTCCTCGCGATCGGTTGCAGCCACCCCTCCGATGGGAAAGCCGTATCCCCAGTGGATGTCGGGCATGGCCATGGAGGCTTTTACTATCCCCGGCAGGCAGGCGACGTTCGCGACCTGCTGCAGGGCGTTGTCCGTGTCTGCCTTCTCCAGCAGCTCGCGGTCGGCGAAGACCACGCCGGGGACGCGCATGCCGTCCTGGGCGTGCGCGGGTATCCGCCAGGTGTAGTCGTCTATCCTCTCGATGATGCCCAGAAAACCCATGGCGGTCGTCTTTCCGTGGCCACGGCGGATGGCGCTAGACGTCGAAGATGACCTGAGCCGTCCAGGTGCCTCCGCTCTCTCCCAGTTCCAGCATATGGTAGGTCGGCGCTTTTATCTCCCGCTCGACCGCGTGCCTGGCCGGGTCCAGGGGCTCCCCCGCACCCCAGCCCTCCACCGCGACCTCGCCGACCTCGCCGACCTCGAAGTAAGCGAAGGCCCAGCCCTCCGCCTCCACCTTGTAAAGGATCTCCGCGAGCCAGGCGACCAGGAGCGACCTGCGGTCTCGGCCTCGCGCCGCCAGGCTCTCGCGCCGCAGCGGCCTTACCCTGGCCGGGTCGAGCATGAGAGACATCATGCCCAGGGCGCAGTTCTCGAACGCCTCCGCCATGCTGCGGCCGTAGGCGCGGACGCCAACGTCCGAGGTGTGCTCGACCAGCTCAAAGGGCTTCAGCCTTCTTCCCCCCGGTTTTCCTGGTCGGGCTCGGCCTCCGCCCCCGAGGCCCCGTCGCCCTCCGCTCCGTTCTCCAGCCCGGAGAGGCCTTCCTGGGAAGCCAGTTGCGCGATGGAGGCTACGCTGTCCTCCGGGCCCAGCTTCATTATCCTCACACCCTGGGTCGCGCGGCCCATGCGCGAGATGTCGTCTATGGCCATGCGGATGACCACGCCGTCCACCGATACCGCCATCAACTCCTGGTTCTCCCTGACCACACGCGCGCCCACCAGCAGCCCCTTGCCGTCCACGAAGGAGATGGTCCGCACGCCTTTGCCTCCGCGGCGGTGCTTGGGGTACTTGGAGATGGCGGTCCTCTTGCCGTAACCGAGCTCGGTGATGACGAACAGGTCGGCGTCCTCCGAGGCTATCCCCATGGCGATGACCTCGTCGCCGTCGCCCAGGTTCATGCCCTTGACCCCGCGTGTATCGCGCCCCATGGGACGGCAGTCCGCTTCCGAGAAGCGTATGGCCTGACCGCCCCGGGATACCAGCACCAGGTCGTTCTTGCCGTCGGTGAGGCGGGTGTCGATGACCTCGTCCCCCTCCATCAGGCTGATGGCGATGAGACCGCCGGAGCGTGGGGAGTCGTAGCTCTTGAAGTGGGTCTTCTTGATCATGCCCTGGCGCGTCGCCAGGACCAGGAAGGATTCGTCGGGATACTCCCTGGTGGCGATGACCGAGCATATCTTCTCTCCCGAAGCAAGCGGCAGGAGGTTCACCAGAGCATGGCCCCTTGCCGCCCGCGAGCCCTCGGGGAGCTCGTAGACCTTGAGGCGGTAGGCCTTGCCCCGGTTGGAGAAGAAGTGTATGTAGTGATGGGTGGAGGCGACGAAGAGGTGCTCCACGAAGTCGCCTTCCTTGAGGTTCATTCCCATCACCCCGCGCCCCCCTCTCTTCTGGGTGCGGTAGGTGTTTATGGGAAGCCGCTTTACGTAGCCAGAGTGGGTGATGGTCACCACGACCTCCTCCTCGGCTATGAGGTCCTCGATCTCCAGGTCCTCGTAGTCGGGGATGATGTCGGTGCGGCGGGGGTCCGCGAAGCGCTTCTTGATGGCCTGCAGCTCCTCGATGATGATGGCCCTCAGCTTGGCCTCGTCCGCGAGGATCTCCCTCAGGCGCGCTATCTCCTTTTTCAGCTCCTTGTGTTCCTGCTTGACCTTGTCCCGTTCCAGGCCGGTGAGCCTCTGCAGCCTCATGTCCAGGATTGCCTGGGCCTGCTCCTGGCTCAGCTTGAACCGCTTTATCAGCCCCTTCCTGGCGTCGTCGACGGTGCGTGATTTTTTTATCAGCGCGATGACCTCGTCCAGGTGGGCCAGGGCGACGAGCAGGCCCTCCAGGATGTGGGCCCTCTTCTCCGCCTTGTCCAGGTCGAACCTGGTGCGCCGGGTCACCACGTCCACCTGGTGTTCGACGTAACCGGCCAGGGCTTCCTTGAGATTCAGGGTGCGCGGGACTCCACCTACCAGCGCTATCATGATGATCCCGAAGGAGTCCTGTAGCTGGGTGTGCTTGTAGAGCTGGTTCAGCACCACCTGGGGGGCGGCGTCTTTGCGCAGCTCGACCACCAGGCGCATGCCGGTGCGGTCGCTCTCGTCGCGCAGGTCTGACACCCCGGCCAGCTTCTTTTCCCTCACCAGCTCCGCTATCCTCTCGGTGAGGCGCGACTTGTTCACCTGGTAGGGGATCTCGGTGATGACGATGCTGGAGCGGCCCGCCTTGTTCTGCTCTATGTGGGCTTTGCCCCTCACCCGGATCACCCCGCGCCCGGTCTCGTAGGCCTCCCGCAATCCCTCCAGGCCCATGACCATCCCTCCGGTGGGGAAATCCGGGCCTTTTACCAGCTTCATCAGCTCCTTGACGTCTATCTCCGGGTCCCTGGTCACGGCGACGGCCGCGTCTATCACCTCCCCCAGGTTGTGGGGGGGTATGTTCGTGGACATGCCCACGGCTATGCCCGAAGAGCCGTTGGCCAGGAGGTTCGGGAGGCGCGCGGGCAGTACCGAGGGCTCCTGTAGCGACTCGTCGTAGTTGGGCACGAAGTCCACCGTCTCTTTGTCGATGTCCCTGAGCATCTCCATGCTGATTGGCGAGAGGCGCGCCTCGGTATAACGCATCGCCGCCGCGCTGTCCCCGTCTATGGAGCCGAAGTTGCCGTGGCCGTCCACCAGCTCGTAGCGGGAGGAGAAGTCCTGGGCCATCCTCACCAGGGTCTCGTAGATGGCGGCGTCGCCGTGGGGATG
>CAYPZH010000110.1:0-9890 GCA_964415205.1 uncultured Actinomycetota bacterium
AGCGCGCGCAACGTCGTGGGCGTGGAGTGGGTCCTGCCCGACGGAGAGGTGCTCAGGCTCGGCACCCCGGGTTCGGACCTGGGCTGGTTCTGCGGCGACGGCCCCGGCCCCTCCCTGCGCGGCATCATGCGGGGTGCCCTGGGGGCCCTCTCGGGCCTGGGGGTGTTCACCAAGTGCGCCCTCAAGCTCTACAACTGGCCGGGACCGGCCCGGCTGAAAAGCGAGGGCCTGGTGCTGGACTCCCGCGTCGAGGTGCCGGAGCACATGCGCTTCTTTATGATGTTCTTCCCGGGCGCGGGCGAGTTCTCGGACGCCGTCTACAAGATAGGAGAGTCGGAGATAGGCTACGGTGCCGTGAGGATAGCCCCCGTAGCCTATACCGCCCTGGTCATGCCCCACACCGGCTTCTCCCTCCTGGACACCAAGGCCATCAGGTCAATACTCGCGGATACCTTCGCCTACCCCCTGACCCTCGTCCTGGCGGGCAGCTCGGCGGGGGAGATAGCCTTCCAGGAAGAGGTGATCAAACGCATCGTCCTGGAACACGAGGGATTCATGCTGGACCTGAACAAGATGGGGGTCATGGCCTCTTTCATGGGCCTCAACCTGCTGCGCGTGAGCATCATCCCCCTGGCCTTCCGGCCCGGCGGCATCTTCGGGACCTGCCTGGACGGCAACGAGACCATGGACACCCAGATGAAATGGGTGGATGCCATCGCCGAGGCCAAGCAGGAGTTCATGCAGCGGGGAGCCTTCATGGAGGACGGGGGCAACAACCCCTACTCCGTGCCCTACGAGAACAACACCTGGGCCCACTGCGAGGTCCTCTACGCCTACTCCGTGGACAACAAGGACGCCCTCGATTCCCTGAACCCGGTGGAGTACTCGTCCACCGTAAACGCCATCCGTCTGTGCATGACCCCGCTGTCGGCCTTCATCGCGCCGGTGCGCAAGGCCCTGAGCCCGCTGGCGGGCAACTACAACCAGTGGCAGAAGAAGATATCGGCTGCCCTCGACCCCTCCTCCGCGGCCGACGTCGGGTTCTACACCGACGAGGGGGAATTCGCCTACGACCGCATCGACCCGGCGAAGCGGGGGCTGTTGCGGGAGCTGACGGAGAAGCTGAAGTGGACTGAGGCCGGCCCACCGCAATAGAACCCGATAACGTCATCGCGGGGAGCCCCGCCAACGTCATTGCGATCGCAGCGAAACGATCCCAAAAGCGCTCGCTGCGCCGCAAGCGCGCGGCGGGTTCTTCTGACCCCCAGCATTACCTGGCCGATCTAAAGGACTGACCCCCGCCGGTAAATACTTGTAAATTAATGGTGGAATATTATACTATTGGTGTAGATTAGCAGGATTGTGAACAAAAAAGAAGAAGAGTAAATACATGAGGAAAAGAAGGCAGCCGCAAAGACGCGAGAGACCGCTGGAACAGCGAGATGTCAAGCGCCGTGATCAGCGTGGTACCACGGAGCTGCGCGTCATACAGGGCGGCAGCATGCAGGGCAGGAAAGGCGGGGAACGCGGAGGGCGCGAGGTGGCAAGGCGCCGTAAGCCTCCGGGAAGGGTCAGGAGAAGGCGCAGGATGACCATGGCAGTCCTGGTAGTGCTGGCCACGGGCATAGTCGTCTACGTACTTCTCGGTCCGGTGACGCGCATGCTCGACAGCAGGCGCGAAGTAGCCCGGGCAGAGGCGCAGCTGGCGGAGGAGCGCTCACGTACAACTTCCCTGGAGGAACGCAAGGCCTGGGACATGACCGATGCCTTCGTGGAGTGGGAGGCGCGCAAGATGGGCTACGTCAAGCCCGGCGAGATACCTATAATCGTCCTCGATTACCACGAAGAAGAGAAGGCGCCGGAGGACATGGGCGGGAACACCTTGGAGAGCGCACCGGAGGACACTTCCGAGAACGCCGTGCAGGGCAAGGCCGATGACCCTTCCCCGTGAACCTGTCCCCCTTACGCCGTCCCATGCTTACGTATCGACGCACTGCATAACGCGCCGTATTTAGGGTAAGCCCGGGCGGAGAACAGGCAATCCTTATAAGGAGAGCAATGCGAGAACCCTTCCCCGTGAAGATATCTCCCTTGCGTCGGCCCGCGCTTGCGCATCGATGCGTTGTATTGCGCGATGCGGGTCAGCGTGGGCAAGAACGAGAAACGAGGCCTCCCCATGTATGTAACGATGCATCCGCCAGGCTGGCAGCGAGCCCCTCAGGGCACGTGGCCTCCGCGAGGCATATCGTCCCGGTAGCCCTTATCACCTGCCATCTGCGCGCTTTGACCGTTCCCGGTGCCCGTTAACTGATAAGGGTCCGCGGAGGATACAGCGGGCGTTTCCGTCGTGGCGCCGGATGGGCTCGAACCGGTACCCTCGGGGGATACCTGTGCGTCGTCCACAGGCTCGATGTCCTCGGAAAGGGACATATCCTCCGCTACCGTTAAGCCCTCCATATAGGTACAGTCTCCCCGACCTTGCCCTTCCGGTCCGCCCGGCTCCTGTCCGGAACCCTCGTCTCCCTGCTGCCCGCAGCGGCGGCGCATGCGTTCCCTTTCCTGGTCGCATACGTGGTAGGCGTCCGTAATGGTGCCGGAAAGGCCGTCGGGCTGGCCCGCGCGCAAACCCAGCATCATCTGGGCCTGCCGGGCCAGCATCTCCTGGAACTGCGAGGAGAGCTCCACAACCTCCTGTGCCGGTACGCTCTCGAAGAGGACGCCCGCGCCTTCGATGTTGCGGCGGTATTCGCGCAGCCAGCGTTCGGCTCCCAGCCGGTTGCCCGAGGCCGCCATCTCGCGCAGCTCCTCCATGCGGCGCTCGGAGAACGTCATCTCCAGGCGGATATCTCCGCTGCGAGAGGGGTGGAGGGTTACGCGTGTACGCTCGAAGAGGATCTTTGCACCGTAAAGGGTAGAACCGGGCTGGGCGTTCAGGGAGAAAGCGTAGGCCCCGCTGGT
This sequence comes from uncultured Actinomycetota bacterium, assembly GCA_964415205.1. Lineage (GTDB taxonomy): Bacteria > Actinomycetota > Geothermincolia > Geothermincolales > RBG-13-55-18 > SURF-21. Next base: position 2,959 of record CAYPZH010000110.1, read on the forward strand.
GGAGATTATCATCACCAGCAGCATGACCAGGATGACGGCAAGCACGTGGCGCAACATTGCCGGGTTCCGGTAAACGCGCCGTGCGGAGGCGGGCGCCTTGCCCGTCTCGCTGGCCCTTGCCTTCGCCAGCACTCGCTGCAGACCGTAGTCGCGCAGGCGGTCCGGGGTTTCCGGGGATACCGCCCCGGCCAGGAAGGCTGCTGCGGCCCTTTCCAGCTCCTCTTTCCGCTCCCTTGCTTTTCTCGGCGTCATTTCCAACCCCGCTGTTCGAGCTTCTTCCCCAGTCGGCGCAGTGCGCGGTGCTGCAGGGCGTTAACCGCGCCCTCGCTGCGCCCCATGGCCCCGGCCACCTCCGCGTTGCTCATCTCCGCGAAATACTTCATCGCGATCACATGTCTCTGGCTCGAGGGCAGCTCCTCGAGTACCTCCCTCAAAGCACGCGCCCTCTCCTTATCCTCCAGGCTCTCCTCAGCGGAAGCCGCCTTGTCCCTCAAGTCCTCCTTGATCTCCTCTTCCGCCCTTCTGCCTTGCCGTCTCTGGTGGTCCACCATCAGGTTGTGGGCGATACGGAAGGCCCAGGCCCTGAAGGGTCCGCGTCCCGGATCGTAAGCGCCGATATTGACCAGGCACCTTAGGAAGACCTCCTCGGCGAGGTCCTCGGCATCCTGCCTGGAGCCCAGGTTCCAGTAAAGGTACCTGAAGACGGGATCCAGCAGCGTCCCGTAGATCTCCGCAAAGGCGTTCTCATCGCCGTTTGCGCTGTGTTGTGCCAGCTCCTCCAGGGAGGCCAAATCGATCCGCCTTTCCCTTCACCCGTTAATACGGACAAAGCTTCACGTTTGAACGGGTCACGTTCCGGTATATTCGATGTCCGATCCCACGAACCCTGTAAATGTCCACAAGACCTTGACCGCGGCCTGTTAACACCGACTGATATATGTAAGGATGCCACATCGGCCCTGAACTTATAACGCTGCTTATCATGGGGTTGCGATATCGTGGCGTACATCTCCAATTCGGAGAGCGTATATATGGTTAAATGCCACGTTAGCGAAGGAGGTGAGCTGGATTTGAAGAGCAAGGGAACCATTATTGCGGTCAGCGCGGTTGTCCTGGCGCTGTTCGTATCGGCAGGCATAGCCATCGCTGCAGGAGTATCGGGCGGCGGGGTGGGACGCGCCGACAGTGAGATGCGTCCTGGCGCCGGCCACGTCGCGGGCGACGGTCTTTCTTATGGGCGCGGTAATGCGGGAGAGAAGGACTGTATCCGTGCCGAGAACCGCGTTGGCGCGGAGAACGGCGCCTGTGAGGGCGACTGCGAACAGGAGCGGCTGCGCGAGCGTGACTGTGACGGTGAATGCGACGGCGGCTGCGATAATGAAGGCACGCAGAGCCGGTCGGGCTGGAGCGATGAGCCGGAGGAGAACGGCATGGGAGCTGGTGCGCGGAACGGCGGATGTGCTGGAGACTGCGAACGCATCCAGGACAGACTGTGCGATGGCACCTGCGACGGTGAATGCGACGGCGATGGTTCGCAGAGCCAGGCGCAGACGCGCAACGGGCGTTAGGCGGCATAAAGATGTAGACGGGCCGGCTTCCGGGTAGCTGGAAAACGCCGATGGGCTGCCAGATATTAGGACACGGTGGCATCATAGGTATTAAGTCGGGAGTACCCCTTGCGGGCCCTTTCGCAGTTGTCCGGCGCAGGGACGCGGTGATAGAATCTTCTTGCTTTGCGTAGGGAGGGGGAGAGCGAGGAAAGGAGTGAGGCTATGGTCGACCACAAGTGGATCGGAAAAGCCTACGGGCCGATAAAGTACGAGATCGGCCGCGAGAAGATGAAGGAGTATGCCTCCGCCGCAAAGGACGGTCGGCCCATCTACCACGACGAGGAGTTTGCCAGGACCACGAAATACGGGGACATCATCGCCATGCCCAATTTCGCTGCCGTCTACGGTCTGCGTGGCGCGGGCATGGTGCTCCTGGACCCGGAGGTGCGGCTGAACCTGGCCATGCTGGTGCACGGCGCCCAGGAGTTCGAGTGGTTCACCGTGGTAAAGCCCAACGACGTGATCACGGAGACGGGCAAGATCGCGGATATCTACGAGAAGGGTAACCTGGACTTCGTGGTCTACGAGGGTGAGGCCAGGAACCAGGACGACGAGCTGGTGTGCCGCGCTCGGTCCACCTTCATCATCAGGGGGGGTTGATGGCCATGGCGGAACTCTGCGAACTCAAGTACGACGATATACAGGTGGGGCAGGAGATCCCCGCGTTCTCCCACAAGTTCGACCGCATGGACGCTATCCTCTACGCCGGGGCCAGCGGCGACTTCAACCCCATCCACGTCAACCCTTACTTCGCCAAGGACGTGGCCATGCTCCCCGACGTCATCGCCCACGGCCTCTTCAACATGGCCCTGCTGGGCAAGACGGTGGTGGACTGGATAGGCGATCCCGGCTATCTCAAGAAGCTCTCCTGCCAGTTCCGGGGCATGGTCACCCCCGATCAGACGGTCATCTTCAAGGGCAAGGTCAGGGAGAAGCTGGAGGGCAACCTGGTGGTCCTGGACGTCTGGGCGGAGAAGGAAGACGGCAGCGAGGTGCTCAAGGGAGGAGAGGCCACGGTCTATCTACCGTGACGGGGGTCAGCCCCTGACATCCGCCACTTTGCGTGCTGCTCCACGGTGGGGATTCCGCTGCAAGTGCGGCCGTGATGATGAGGAAATATCAGGAGAAGGCGACGGGGCGCTTCCGCAGCGCCCCGTCTTCATCATAGTCCCTCATGCCTGGTCTCTGGCCGTCCGCACGGACAGCCTTTTCCCTCTTTGCCTGGCTGACCCCGTATTGCTGGCCGGGATCAGCTTACGGTAATCGCGTCCGCCCCCGGCCGGCATCTCGAGTCTAGAACGGGTTTTTTCTAAGCGTACAGGCCCATGGTGGTGGCGATGATCTCCCGCATGATCTCATCGGTGCCGCCGCCGATTCGCCCCAGGCGCGAGTCCCTCCAGGACCTCTGCACCGGGTACTCCATCATGTAACCGTAACCGCCCATGAACTGCATTGCCTCGTCGGCTACCTCGCAGGCCACCTGGGAGCTTATCAGTTTGAGCATGGAGATCTCGCCCGCCGGGAACTCCCCGTTGTTGACCTTCCACGCGGTGGAGTAGAGGAACGCCTGGCAGGCTTCGAGCTTGGTCGCCAGGTCGGCGATGCGGTGGGCGATGGCCTGGTTCTTGCAGATGGGCTTGCCGAACTGCACCCTTTCCTTGGTGTACTGGATGACCTCCTCCAGGACCAGCTTGGAGCCGGCCACGGAAAGGGCGGCCGCGATCACGCGCTCGCCCTGCAGCTCCCACATGATGTTGTAGAAGCCTTTTCCTTCCTCGCCCAGCATGGAGCCGTCGGGGATGAACATGTCCTCGAAGAATATCTCCGCTGTGTCCGAGGCGCGGCACCCCACCTTGTCCAGCTTGCGGGACTTCACGAAACCGGGGGTGTCGCAGTCGACCATGAAGAGGCTGATGCCCTTGTAGCCCTTGACCTTCTCGGTGCGTGCCACCAGGGTCATGAAGTCGGCGCGCCAGCCGTTGGTGATGAATATCTTGTTGCCGTTGACCTTCCAGCCGCCGTCAACCTTCTCGGCATAGGTGGTGAGGCTGGCCACGTCGGAGCCGGCGCCTGGCTCGGTGATGCCCAGGCAGGCTATCTTGTCGCCGGCGATGGCCGGGACCAGGTATTTCTGCTTCTGCTCCTCGTTGCCGAACTTGAGGATGGGGGGGGTGGCCATGCCCACCTGCACGCCTATGGCCATGCCCACGCTGCCCGACCCGCAGCGGGTTATCTCCTCCATGAGCACGATCTCGGTGAAGTAATCCCCGCCGCCTCCGCCGTACTCCTCGGGGTAACGCAACCCCAGGAAGCCCAACTCACCCATGCGCTTGAAGACCCAGTTGGGGAACATCCCCTCTTCTTCCCACTCCTCGGCGTGGGGTGCCAGCTCTTTTTCGACGAACTCCCGTATGCTCTGCCTGAGCATGTCGTGTTCCTCGGTGAAAAACGGACTCGATCCCATTCCCTGCTCCTTTCGCCAGGCAGATTATTAACCTGCACTTAACAGTCTGGATGCAATAATAAGATAACCTCAACCAGCCCGAATTTCAAGCCGAGGGGTCACTCCCGGAAACCGGCCACGGTCAACGTCATTGCGAGCGGAGAGAGCGCAGCGGACGAAGCGCGGCAACCCCTTCGCGCCCGCCCTTCCTGGGCGCACGTGTGCATGGTGTGATCCATGTGGCACGGCCCGGGGTTTACCCCAAAGGGGACGTATGACCGGAAACCGGTAGCGGGCTGGAAGCGTAGTCGCATTATCCCCGCATGCGCCCGAAGCGTTGCGAGCGCGTTGGGGGTTGCCTCGTAGCCTGGCGCCTCACGATGACGTTACCTGGCCCGACCTCTCGGCCTCTCATATAATGGTCGATAGAGTCTCATCAGGCGAGAGAGGAAGGGGTGAAGATGCAGTACTTCGAGGATTTCAATGAAGGCGAGGTGTTCGTGAGCCGTGCCCGCACCATCACCGAGGCGGACATCGTGAACTTCGCCATGTTCAGCGGCGACTGGTACCCGCTGCACGTCGACAAGGAGTGGGCCGCCAAGACCCCCTTCGGCGAGAGGATCGCCCACGGCCTGCTGGTCATGTCCGCCGCCTCCGGCCTCATGCCCCTGACCGACATGGCCATCGTCGCCTTTTACGGCATGGACAAGGTGCGCTTCGTGGGCGCCACCAAGATAGGGGACACCATCCACGTCGAGGCGGAGGTGGTGGAGAAAAAGGACAAGGGCGACCTCGGCGGGGTGGTCACCATCCAGCAGAAGATAAAGAACCAGCGCGACGAGGACCTGGTGCTGGCGACGATCAAGATCTTCGTCTCGCACAAGAAATGATCTTGCGAGCGGACGCCCCGGCGCCCGAGGTGCAGCAACAACGCGGAAAAGCGCGAGCTATCTTTATACCAAGTCCGCCCCTCGTCGTCCGGGCGGCGTAAACCCACACGCGACGTCTAGGAGCCTGTAACAATCGAGTCATTATGGAATGCGAACCCATGGGAACGGAGGATATGAAGACGGCGGAAAGGCAGCTCGGCCGTCCCGTACGCGGCGAGGCCAGGGTGGCGGCCCGCTGCGTGCATGGGGCGGTCGAGGTAATCGCCACGCCCCCGCTGCTCCCCGACGGAACCCCCTTTCCCACCCTTTACTGGCTCTCATGCCCCCTGCTGCAGCGCAGCGTCTCCGGCCTGGAGAGCGGCGGCTTCCGCGACCGGCTGCGGCGCAGGCTGGAGGAGGAACCCGCTTTCGCCCGAGCGCTGCGGCGGGCAGAGGGGGAATACGTCAAGGCCCGGGAGGAATGGGCAAAGGAGCTGCAAGCTGCCGATAAGGTCAGGGGCTTTTTCTCCGGGCGCGAGGGCATAGGGGGGACGGTGGCGGGCGGGATCAAGTGCCTCCACGCCCACCTGGCCTACTACCTGGCTGGGGGGAAAACCCCGGTGGGGGCCGAGGTCGCAGCGGCTCTGCAGGGATTGCAGGAAAGCGAGTGCACCGGGGACTGCGGTCCTTTCCTGCGCGAGGAGGCGCGGCGATGAAAAAGGTCCGTGCGGCGGGAGTGGACATCGGCACCAACTCCGTGCGCCTGCTCGTCGCCGATGCAGGCAGTACGGGAGCGCCACCTTCCCTGCGCACCCTGCAGCGCCTGATGAGGATTACCCGCCTCGGCCGGGGCGTGGACGAGACGGGGGTCCTGGACGGGGATGCCGTACGGCTCACGTTGGCGGTCCTGCGCGACTACCGCGCGCTCATGCGCGAGAAGGGAGTCGAGGCCTGTGAGGTCGCGGCCACCAGCGCGGCCCGCGATGCAGCGAATGCAGAGGATTTCCTGCGCCAGGCGGAAGAGATCATTGGCACCCGCCCCCGCGTCCTCTCGGGCGGGGAAGAGGCGCAACTCTCCTTCCTCGGTTCCACCTATGACCTGGGGCCCCTGCAGCCTAGCAACGCGCCTGTCCTGGTGGTGGACATCGGGGGAGGCTCGACCGAGATCATCGTGGGGCGGAACGGCGACATCCTGGAGGAGCTCAGCCTGGACATCGGCTGCGTGCGCATGAGCGAGAGGTTCCTGGCCTCGGACCCGCCGCGCGCGCAGGAACTGGGAAAAATGGAGGAGTACGCGCGCTCCGCGCTGGCCCCCCACACGGCCCGCATCTCCGGGCATGCTCCCGGCCTCGTGGTCGGACTGGCGGGAACGGTGACCACCCTTTCCGGTCTGCGGCAGGGGCTGGACAGGTATGACGGGGACGCCATCCATCACTCCTGGCTGAGCCGGGAGGACGTGGAAGGACTGTACCGGCGCCTGTGCTCCCTCTCACTGGACGAGAGGAAAAAGTTCATGCGCCTGGAGTCCGGCAGGGCTGACGTCATCATCGGCGGCACGGCGGTGCTGCTTGCGCTCCTGCGGGGACTAGGCGTCGAGCGCCTGCTGGTGAGCGAGAAGGACATCCTAGATGGCCTGGTACTTACCGCCGCTGGGTATGTCGATATGCCCCGATAAAACGTTTCTCCTCGTAATCTTGCGCGCATAGGCGCGTTGTTGCCTATGGGTGTACACGCCTATCTGAAAAAAATGGTAGCGCGAGCGGCTGGAAAATAGTAGAATCTCTTGGGGGGGCGTGCCAGCGCCCTCTAATGTTGTCGGGGATCACTCCCCGCGGGCAAGGGGTAGGGAGAAGGATATGGCTGTTAGCAGGATAATGGTCATCGACGATGAGCCTGCTGTTCATCGCCTGCTCCAGATAATCCTCGTGGTGTTGGTTTTCGGGTAAAGGGTAAGGGGAACCATTTTTACCAAAAGGGTATTTATAAAATGGGCAACCCCGCCAAAAAAAA
>CAYPZH010000111.1:0-3527 GCA_964415205.1 uncultured Actinomycetota bacterium
GCGTGCCGCACGCGCATACCCCACTCGCATCTTTCTCTGCAGGAGGGAAGCGGATGCCATCTCGGACCGCACCTCTATCTCGATGGCTTCCTCCAGCAGTTCGTCCTCGCGCACCTGCTCTCTCTTCTCGCCGCCTGCGCTCTCCAGGATCTCATCCCGGTAATCCGCCTGCCGCTGGCGTTTTATAAAGGCGATGATAGTATTGATCTCGCGCTCGGCGATATAGGAGCCCTGTACCCGTATGGGCTTGGAACTACCGGCGGGGAGAAAGAGCATGTCGCCGTGGCCAACCAGTTTCTCCGCACCACCGACGTCGAGGATGACACGGGAATCCGCCTGACTGGCCACGGTGAAGGCGATACGTGAAGGCATGTTCGCCTTGATCAGGCCGGTGACAACGTCCACCGAGGGACGCTGAGTGGCAACGACCAGGTGTATCCCCACCGCCCTGGCCATCTGGGCGATCCTGGCTATGGAGTCCTCCACCTCGGCCGGCGCGACCATCATCAGGTCCGCCAGCTCGTCTATGACCACGAGGATATAGGGCATGTGCTGGAACAGCCTCTCACCCGACTCGTCTTTCTCCTTCTCCAGCCCTTCCTTTAGCGCCGCGCGGTATGCCAGGATGTTCTTCACTCCCGCCCTGGACAGCACCTGGTAGCGCTGTTCCATCTCGCGAACCACCCACGCCAGGGCGCCGGAGGCCTTCTTGGGATCCGTGATCACCGGCGCCAGCAGGTGTGGTATGCCGTTGAAGTGGGAGAGTTCAACGTACTTCGGGTCCACAAGCAGCATCCGCACCTCATGCGGGGGCGAGGTGACGAGTATAGAGGCGATCATGGAATTGATGCAACAGCTCTTGCCGGTCCCGGTCGCGCCCGCCAGCAGGAGGTGCGGCATCTCGCGCAGGTCCACCATCACGGGATGCCCCGATACGTCCATACCCAGCCCGACCCTGAGGGGAGAGGCCATCTTCTTCGCCTGGGGCATGACCATTATGTCACCCAGGGTCACCAGGTCTCTCTCACGGTTAGGTATCTCGATGCCGATGGCCGATTTACCCGGGATGGGGGTGATGATCCTTATGTCCGGAGAGGCAAGCGCGTACGCGATGTCGTCGCTGAGGTTGAGTACGCGGTTCACCTTCACCCCCGAGCCCAGCTCCACCTCAAACCTGGTAACCGTTGGTCCCCTCGTCACCCTGGTCACCGCCGCGTCCACGCCGAAGTCCTTGAGCGTCTTTTCAAGTATGGCGATGCTCTCGTTGACGCTCTTATGCGATATGGAGCTGCGGTCGCCGGCGCGGTTCAAGAGCTCAAGCGGAGGAGGTCTATACGGTTTCCCCTCCCCGGATTCGCTCATCTCTATGGCCAGCTGTCCGCTCTCCTCCTCCACCACCACTGGGGGGGAAGGCATCTCGGGAGGCGCTTCCGCCTCGGGAGGACGGTCCGGGACTGCGCCCTCCACCGCCATGGGTTCCGCCTTAAGGCGCGAAGGCCGCAGCGGCTCCTTGCCGGGGGACTTGACGGACATCACGGGCGCCGCCCGGCCGGGTTTTTGCGGCCTTTTCGCGGCGCGTTCGCGCCTCCTCTTCTCCACCCGCTCCTGGAAGTACTTGGACACCGCCAGTCCGGTAAAGAGCAGGAAACCCACGATCAACATGGCGATCAACCATACGTAAGCGCCAGCCCTGCTGAACATCTTCACCAGCGGCCAGGCTATCACCGCTCCCACCAGGCCGCCGTTGCCCTCCAGCGCCGCGCGGGTGAACATCTGCTCCGTATCGTCCACCCTGAGGTGAAGGAGCGCGCATATGGCTACGAACATCACCGCTATCCCCGCCATCTCCACCCAGGTAAGGCGCCAGGTGTTTTTCTCTCCCCCCATCTCGCCCAGACGTCCCAGGAGCACCGCCAGCCCCAGCAGTATCAGGATGAAAGGAAGGGCGAAGCGGACCCCTCCCACCAGGTAGGAAAAGAAGAAATCGATGCCTCTACCCACCGGGCCCAAAGCCGAGAGAAAGAAGGCTAGAAAGCAGAGGATGGCCAGGGTGACGATGCCTACGCCATAGATATCGCGAAGGTTGCGCGGCATCCCGCGCTGCCTCCGGTCCGCAGAGGATGCCTTCTTGCTGCCCTTGGCGTTGCCCGGCTTCTTGCCCGGGCTCTTCCCGTTCTTCTTTTTCTTCGCTTCTGCCATGGGGACTCCCGTCTGCGACTGTGTGGCCGCGAAAGGCGGGTCTACCGGATACGGAGAAAAAACCACCTCCCACCGACCCTTATCCTGTTTTTCAACGCCGCGTCAACAAACCCCTTTATCAAGGCCGATACCGCCCCGCACCAAACCATATCCGCTCAATAAAGACATCGGTGCATAGATATGGCTGGAGGCGAAAATGCCCGCCCTGGTGTCGCCTATATAAGAGCCACTGGCCAGGCCACCGGGGTGTTCGGGAGAAGACCCCTCTGCGCTGCCGCCGGCCCGAGAGCTACGGGGTCGGTCGGAGCGGCTCCGTCTGCGCTACTACCAGCCCGGGGAACCACCAGGTCGGCTGCAGCGGGCGCGCACTCCACGGTCTCTCTTCGGCAAAGCCTGTTGCGCAGCCGGGCCAAACCGTTACCTGGAGGCCCCGGGCCATATGAGCATCGGGGAATGATAACCGTTACCCGGCGTCCCGGGCACCCTACAGGTCCATTACCCGGTCCAGCCCCACCACCAGACCGCGCAGCTCCGAAACCTTCCTTACCGCCAGCATCACGCCGGGCATGAAGGAGGAACGGTCGAAGGAATCGTGGCGAATGGTGAGCGTCTGTCCCCTGCCCCCGAACACCACTTCCTGGTGGGCCACCAGGCCTGGCAGGCGCACGGAGTGTACGCGGATACCGCCCACGTCCATGCCGCGGGGGCCGTCGCCGCCCGCCGCGGCCGCCTCTCCCTGCCCGCGCCGCTCTATTATCTTCCTGGCGGTGAGGAGAGCCGTCCCGGACGGAGCATCCAGTTTGCCCGCATGATGCAGCTCCACGATCTCGCAATCCGGCATGAACCGCCCCGCGCGGACGGCGAATTCCATCATCAGAACGGCGCCGATGGCGAAATTGGGCGCGAGCAGGCAGCCGACGCCGTTTTCGTCCGCGATGCGGTCGAAGACCTCGAGGTCACCCTCGTCAAAACCGGTGGTCCCCACCACGCAGGGTATGCCATGCCCGAGTGCGAAGGATATGTTTTCGCGCGCCGCGACCGCCACGGAGAAATCCACCATGACCTCGGCCCGGCTCTCCACCAGGCCCTCCGAACTGCCGGTAACGGTAAGGGCGCTGCCCAGGCCTGGCACCAGTTCGTCCGTTCTCCTGCCCGCCCAGGCCGGATCGACCGCGCACACCAGCTCGAGGCCCTCCTCCGCCTCCAAGGCTCTGCAGACCTCCCGTCCCATGCGTCCCCCCGCCCCGCAGACTCCCACCCTCATCGTCAAACCCCCCCCACAACCCGCGTTTAGCCCAGCTCCCCCCCCAGCCCCCATGTCCCGGGCC
>CAYPZH010000111.1:3537-9847 GCA_964415205.1 uncultured Actinomycetota bacterium
CTTTTCGCGACGCTCCCGCGCCAGCCCCATGGTCCGGTGACAACACAGCCGGCTGGAAACGCGCTCACCACGCAACCCGCGCCCCGGCTAGAAAAGATGCCCCTGTATCTCCTTGTCGCCGAAGGGACCGATGGCGGTCACCACCAGCTTACGGGATCCGAAGAGGTCTTTGGCCAGCTTGCGCACGTCTTCCTCCGCGACCGCGTCGACGCGCCGCAGCAGCTCGTCCAGGCTCAGTATCTCTCCCTGGCATATCTCGGCCTTTCCCAGCCGCGTCATCCGGCTGCCGCTGTCCTCCAGGCTCAGGACCAGGTTGCCCTTTATGTGTCCCTTCGCCCGCTCCAGCTCCGCGGCGGTTATCCCCTTTTCGAGCAGCAGGTCGATCTCCTCTTTTATCAGGTCCAGCACCGCGGACACGTTCTCGGGATTGGTCCCCGCGTACACCGCCATCAGTCCCGTCTCCACGTACATGGAATGGTAGGAGAAGATGGAGTAGGCCAGCGAGCGCTCTTCCCTTATCTTCTGGAAGAGCCTCGAGCTCATGCCGCCCCCCAGGATGTTGTCCAGCACCGCCAGCACGAAACGGGACGGGTGCTGGCGCGGCAGTCCCTTGGTGCCCAGAACGATGTGCGCCTGTTCGGTGTGACGGTCGTATAACGCCGTATGCGGCCTTATCTCGGGCACCACGCTGTGCCTCTCGTGCCCGCCCCGGTCGCCGTCGCTTCCCATCCACCGTATCACCAGGTCCACCACTTTTTCGTGTTCTATGTTACCGGCGACGGCCACCACGAGGTTGTCCGGCTTATAGAAGCGCCTGAAATACTCCTTTATCTCATCGCTTCCCAGGGTGCGGATGACGTTCTGGTAGCCAAGCACGCTCTGCCCCAGGGGGTGCGTCTCCCACAAGGCGGAGACGAAGAGGTCGTGGATGATGTCGTCGGGGGAGTCCTCGTGCATGGCTATCTCCTCCAGGATCACCTTTCTCTCCGCGTCGACGTCCTTGGGCCGCATGAGCGAATGCGTGAGCATGTCCGTCATGACCTCGAAGGCATCCTCGACCTTCTCGTCCAGCACCTTGGCGTAATAACAGGTGTATTCCTTGGCGGAGAAAGCGTTGAGTTCTCCCCCCATGGTGTCGAACTCCTCGGCGATGCGCCTGGCGCTGCGCAGCGAGGTGCCCTTGAAGAGCAGGTGTTCTATGAAATGGCTTATGCCGGAGAGTTCCTGGGGCTCGTCGCGCGACCCCACCCCGACCCAGAACCCGGTGGTCACGCTGCGCAGGTTAGGCATCCGCTCCGTGAGGATGCGGATGCCGTTGTCGCACTCGCTGCGCTGGAAGTGCTTTTCCATCATGGAGACGGTCGACCCTTACCAGTTCTTCCTGTCCTGTCTGGGGCGGTTGGGGTCTCCCTTGTCCCGGTCCCGTCCTTCCTGCCTGCCCTGCTGCTGACCCGGATGGTGGCGGGGCTGCTGCCGGGAGTCCCTGCGGCTGTCCGGGCGGCGGTCGTTGCGGGGCGGCCCGGAGTCGGGCAGGTCGTCCGGGATCTTCAGGTCCAGCGCCCTGAGGTTGATCCTCCCCATCTTGTCTATCTCCATCACCTCGACCTTTACCTTGTCCCCGACGTTTATGACGTCCTCGACGCGCGGTATGTGGCGGTCCGCCAGCTTGGAGATGTGGACGAGGCCTTCCTTTCCTGGGAGTATCTCCACGAAAGCGCCGAAGCTGGTGGTGCGGGTGACCGTTCCGTCGTACTGCTCTCCCGCCTTAGGCTCGCGGATTATCTGCTCCACCATCCGTCTTGCGCCCTGCGCGCTGGCCAGGTCCTTGGCGGTGATGAAAACCCTCCCGTCGTCCTCGATGTCCAGCTCGACATCGTGCTCGGCCATGATCTTGTGGATCACCTTGCCCCCGGGGCCGATTACCTCGCGGATCTTGTCCACCGGGACCTCGAAGGTCACCACGCGGGGCGCGTAAGGGGAGAGTTCGCCGCGGGGGCCCGGGATCGCCTCCGTGATCTTACGTAGGATATAGAGGCGCGCGTCACGGGCCTGCGCCAGAGCGCGCTGCAGGGTCTCGACGGAGATGCCCTGCACCTTCATGTCCATCTGCAGGGCGGTTATGCCCGTATCGGTACCGGCCACCTTGAAGTCCATATCTCCGTACTTGTCCTCGAAACCCTGGATATCGGTGAGCACGGCCACCTTGTCCTCCTCTTTTATCAGGCCCATGGCGATACCGGCAACGGCCTTGTTCTCCTTCAGGGGCACGCCCGCATCCATGAGCGCCAGGGTCGACGCGCACACCGAAGCCATGGAGGTAGAGCCGTTGGAGGAAAGGACCTCGGAGACCAGGCGAATGGTGTAGGGGAACTGCTCCTCGTCCGGTATGAGGTTCACCAGGGCCCTCTCCGCGAGCGCCCCGTGACCGATCTCGCGGCGGCGCGGCCCCCGCAGCATCCCGGTCTCGCCCACCGAGAAGGGCGGGAAGTTGTAGTGGTGCAGGTAGCGTTTGCTCTCGTCCGGGGAGAGGTCGTCTATCTTCTGCATGTCGCTGATGGGACCCAGGGTCAGCAGGGTGAGCACCTGGGTCAGGCCGCGCTTGAACAAGCCCGAACCATGGGTGCGCGAGATAAGGCCCACCTCGCAGGAGATGGGGCGTATCTCCTCCGGGCGCCTGCCGTCGATGCGCATGTCCTCTTCCACGATCATACGCCGCATGTACCTGCCCACCAGGCTACTGAAATATTCCCTCGTGGACTCGATGAAATCAGAGCTGGCTCCCTCCATCTCCGCCGCCAACACCAGTTCGTTCTGCAGGTTGTCCATGTTGTGTTCGCGCTCGGTCTTGTTCAGCTGATTGCGTGCCGTCTCCCGCACCAGCTGCTCGACACGGTTCTCGATGTCGGGAAAACGCGTGCGCACGGCGTCGAAGTCGTAACTCTTCAGGCTCACGCTGCGCTTGCTCTTCCCTATCTCCCGCATCATCTGCTGCTGTATCCTTATCATCTCCCTGATGCCCTGCTTGGAGTACTCCAGGGCGTCGACCATCTCGTCCTCCGGCACCTGTGAGGCGCCCGCCTCCACCATGATCACCTCGATCTCGTTGGTCTCGGGATTGAGGACCCCCGCGACCACCAGGTCGAGGCGGCTGTCTTCCAGCTCCTGCAGTGTGGGGTTGATGGCGGGTCCCTGCGGCAGGAGCCCGACCCTTACCGCGCCGACAGGCCCGTTGAAGGGTATATCGCTTATGCACAAAGCCGCCGACGCGCCGTTGATGGCCATGACATCGGGGGGGTTGGTCTGATCGACCGAGAGTATGGTGGCGATCACCTGCACTTCTATGCGCATACCCTCCGGGAAGGTCGGCCTTAGCGGCCGGTCGATGAGGCGCGCGTTCAGGATCGACTTCTCGGAAGGCCGGCCCTCGCGCCTGAAGAAACCGCCTGGTATCTTGCCGGCAGCGTACATCCTCTCTTCAACGTCCACCACCAGCGGGAAAAAATCGCGGTCCACCTCGTGTTTCGAGCCCATGGCCGTGACCAGTATGTCGGTGCCGCCGCAGGATATCACCACCGCTCCGTCGGCCAGGCAGGCCAGCTTACCGATCTCGAACTCGGTCACCTTTCCGGCTATCTCCACCGAGTATCTCTTTACCGTTTCTTCGGACATCCCTCTTTCATCTCCATTCATTTCTTCTCTTCTTTCTCCGCTGCGGGATAATCATCTCCGCAGTCCCAACCTCTCTATGAGGTCGCGGTACCGTTCCACGTCCTTGTCCTTGAGATAGTCGAGCAGCCTTCTCCTCTTGCCGACCATTTTCAGCAGTCCTCTGCGGGAATGATGGTCTTTCTTATGCACCTTGAGATGCTCGGTGAGCTCATCTATTCGCTTGGAGAGGATCGCGATCTGGACCTCTGTGGAACCCGTGTCCTTATCGTGTGACCTGTACTCCTCGATTATCTCGAGTTTCCGCTCACTGCTGAGGGGCATGCCTTATCACCTCCTTATCCCCGTGGACCCAAGAGAGGAGTCGGCACTCTCCCTTCCTAGGCCCAGGTTCAGGCGGCCCTCCCGCCGCCGTTCTTCGTCTTCTTTCTATTGCATACTAGCAGATAATAGCACAGCGCCGTGCCGGGGGTAAAACGAGCGGCGCGCGCGTAAGGCCGCGTACCCGGCATGGAAGCCGCACTTCCCTCTCAGCTCATCTGCTCCGGCTTCTCGTGGCCGCCCACCCGGTCGAGCGCACTCCTGACGTCCCGCTCTATCTGTTCGATCAGCGCCCGTGCGTCCGGGAAGGTCTCCTCCCCACGTAACCTGGCCTGGAAGGAAACCCCCAGGAAGTAGCCGTAGAGGTCGTTCTCCCAACCGGGTATGTGCACCTCGATACGCCGGGGCGTGGTGTGGCCGCCGGCAAAGGTGGGCACGTCCCCGACATAGCTCACCGCCGGCAGTATGCGGTGCTCCAGGTGGGCCTCGCCCGCGTAAACCCCGTTAGCCGGTATGCAGCGGTTGTCGTGCACCTCTATATTGGCGGTGGGAAACCCCATCTTCCTCCCCCGGGCAGCCCCCCTTACCACGACTCCCTCGACCATGTAGTCCCACCCCAGTCTTTTCTTCGCTTCCTCGACTTCTCCGCGTTCTACCAACCCGCGTATGAGGGTGCTGGATATCACCTCGCCGCCCTCGCGCAGCAGGTGGACCGGGGTCGTCTCAATTCCGAGGCTCCTGCCCGCGTCCGCCATGAACGCGACATCGCCCTGACCCCCCCTGCCAAAGCGGAAGTTCTCCCCCAGCACCACCTCGCGGGCGTGCAGCCTCCCCGCGAGCAGATCAGTTATGAAATCAGAAGCGGAGATGGCCGAAAAGCCCTCGTCGAAGTGCGCCATCAGCACCATGTCTACGTCCAGCTCCTCCAGCAGCCTGAGCTTTTGAGCACTGGACGAGAGCAGCTTGGGGTGCTTCCCCGGGCTGAGCACCTCCAGCGGATGGCGGTCAAAGGTGAAGACCACGCAGCGCAGTCCGCGTTCGCGCGCCTTCTCATGGGCGATGTGGATTATTTTCTGGTGGCCGCAGTGGACCCCGTCGAACATGCCCACGGTGACCACCGTATCGCCGATGTCTTCCGGTATCGCTCCTATTCCCGGGATGATCTCCATGCTTCGCCTCTTGCCTTTCCCGCTCTCTCCTCCTACCTTTCAGCGCCGCCCGCGGGCCCACCTCACCCCTATAGAGTATAGACCGGGCACAGCCATTTCAATCGCGCGCCCTTTCCCCCCGGGCGTTGACGCTTACATCATGCGCAGGGCGCGCGACGCATAAGGGGAGACCGTGGAGACCCGGTGCATGCCCAGGAAAGAGCCGCCCCCGAAAACAGCCACCACGTCGCCGTCGCTGATGTCTGGGTCCGCGCCTTGCAGCATGCCGCCCGCTATCGGCGTCCCGTTGCGCACCGCATCCACCGCCGCATCATCCACCACCACCCGGTGATAACCCCGCACCGCCACATGCGGGGGCAGCAGGAACCTTTCCCGACGCGCCGGGTCATCCTCCAGCCGCCCGACGCTTACCGCCTCCTCGACGCCGAAAAGGCCCGACGCCGTGCGCCGCAGGCTCTTCAGGGTCCCCCCGCATGCGAGCATTTCTCCGACGCGGGCGACCAGTTCGCGGACGTAAGTACCGGGGGAGCAGGCTATGAGGAAGTCAGCTTCGGCGCGGCCCCCCAGGTCGCGGAACCCCCTCACCTCGGCGCTGTAGACCCTCACGGCCCTCTCCTTTCTTGGCACTTCCTCGCCCCTGCGCGCGTAGCGGTAAAGCGGTTTTCCGCGGAATTTCGCCGCCGAGTACATGGGCGGCAGCTGTCTGAGTTCCCCCACCAGGGAAGCGAACGCCTCCCTGACCGGCTCCGCCCCGCGGCCATAAACCCCCTCGGAGATGACCTCGCCCTGGATATCCATGGTGTCGGTGGTCAGCCCGAGCAGCACGCAGCCCTCGTACACCTTGGGGTCTCCCTTTATGAAGGGGGCCAGCTTGGTGGCTTTGTCCAGCATGATGACGAGAAGCCCGGTTGCCAGCGGGTCCAGGGTCCCGGTATGCCCGGCCTTGCCGGCACCCATCAGCCTGCGTGACGCGGCCACCATGTCGTGAGAGGTCGGGCCGCTCGGCTTGTCCAGGAGCAGGAGCCCGTCCACGCCCCCCCTAGGCACGTCCGTCCCGCAGCATCTTCAAGAGTTCATCTGCGCTGCCCCCGATATCCGAGTCAGAGGTGTACCCGGCGGCCATGGCATGTCCGCCCCCTCCCATGCAGCGTGCG
>CAYPZH010000112.1:0-9672 GCA_964415205.1 uncultured Actinomycetota bacterium
AGCGGGTCCGTTCCGGCGGCGTGTCCGCGCGCCGCCTCTGCCCGTTATCCCCGCTTCCCGCATCCCGTCAGTCTCTTGCGCGATCACCTCCTCCTCTTCCCGCCGTACCGGGGCCGCACCGCCGCGCCCCGATATCGCCGTACCGCGCCGGGCACCCCCGGGGGCTCCCGGCCCAGCTTACAGGTGTATCTTCTTGCACAGACCGGTCTCGTAGTCCCATCTGCGCGCGGATATATTGTTGGGGTCCACGGCCATCTTGAAGGCCGTCATGGTGTCCATGAAGGTGGCCGCGCCGGGCATGGCCAGGGCCATGAGCTCGTCCACGGGCGGCAGGCCTTCGGGCAGAGCGACGGGCATCCCCTTGGTTAGCGGGATGAGGCCGCAGGCCATCACCAGGCCCTCGCCCAGCAACCCCGTGATCAGGGCCCGCATGTAGGTCACGAACATGCGCATGTTGTCGTCCTTGTCGCCCTGGTTGGAGTAAAGGTCGTATTCCATGTAGGCGGAGCGGCCCATGTGGTAGGGCTGCAGGTAGGTTGAGGCGTCGTCGGGCGGCAGGGGGTCATCGGTGTGCCCGGCCTGGTCGCTGGTGGCCACGCGCATCTTGCTCTCCGCCTTGAGGAAATTGTCCAGGTGTCCGATGAGGGCGCCGATGAGGAAGGAGCCGCGCACCCGCATGACGCGCACGGTGACGTTGAAGAACTTCTGCCAGCGGTCCAGGTTGACGCTGCGCACGTCCTCCACCAGGTCCTCCACGGACTCCACGGGGATGAAATCCCAGTCGGGATTTATGTCGAGGATGATCTTGCTGATGATATCCGCTTTAAGCGCCGCCTCCTCCTCGGTGCTGCCGGAGAAGATGGAGAGCAGGACGTTGCGGGGGAAGGTGTCGGCCAGCGCGCTGGACTCCTTGTTGGTCGCGCCGATGAAGATGCCGAAGAAGGAGTTCTGCATGGAGGCCAGCTCCAGGGTGAGGTTCTCGTTGGCCACCTTGTAGAGCACCTCGATGACGGCCCCCAGGTCGTCCGGCTCGTATGACGGCAGCAGGTACAGTATGTGCTCGGCCTCAGGATAGATGCGCAGGGTCATCTCGGTGACCGTGCCCAACTGGCCGAAGGCGTAGCGGAAGAGGGGGGCCATGTCCGGGCCCGGCCCGGGCACGTGCGCCTTCACCGCGCCGTAGGACGCGGGGCCGGTCTTGAGGATGGTCCCGTCCGGCATGACCATGGTCATGTCGATGATGTTGTCGATGCCGAAACCGTACTTGGAGGCCAGGGTGTTGATGTTGCAGAAGGCATGGTTGGATATCACCCCGGCGGTGGCCGCCGTGGAGGGGTTGAGCACGCGGCACCCAGCCTTTTGCGCTTCCACCTGGGCCATGAGGTAATTCACCCCGGGCTGGATGACCATGTAGCAGTTCTCGCCGTCCACCTCCAGTATCTTGTCCATGCGCCGCAGGTCCATCATGATGCCGCCGTACATGGGGATGTGCAGGGACATGGTGGTGAGCCCGGTTCCCATGGGCATGACGTCGACCCCGCACTCGTTGCCGATGCGGTAGACCTCCGCCACCTCCTCGGTGGTCTCTGGCAGGACCACCAGGTGGGGATAGATGGAGGGGAGCGGCGCCTGGTCGCGCGAATACCCGATGAGCATCACCGGGTCGTCGCTGACCCACTCATCCCCCAGTGCCGCAGCGAGCATCTCCTTGGCCCGCGCCACGTCCTCGGGCTTGTTGTGAAAGGGCTCCGCCTCATGCTGGAAGATGATGCCCGAGATGCGCCGGTCCTTGATCTCCTTGGCGATATCCCTGGTCCACATGACCCTACACCTCCTTCCCCAGCGACATGAGCAAGACCTCGGCCAGGTCGTAGACCTTCATCTTGCTGCCGGTGGCCTCCACCGCCTGGTTCAGCATCTGCACGCAGTAGGGGCAGCTGGTGATGACGGCCTCGGCGCCCGTCCATTCCGCCTCGAAGAGCCTTTCCTTCGCCGTCCACAACGCGTAGTCCGGGAAGGCGTAGCGCACCCCTCCTCCGCCGCCGCAGCACAGCGAGTTAAAGGTGGAGCGGGGGAACTCTACGAGCTCCAATCCGGGTATGGCCTCGAGCACCTTGCGCGGTGCCTTGTAGATGTCGAAGCGCCGCCCCAGCTTGCACGGGTCATGGTAGACGGCTTTCAAGGCCACTTCCTTCTCCGGAGCCAGCTTCTTGTTCTTGAGCAGGCGGGAGAGCTGCTGGCTGATCTGGAATATCTCTATACCGGGATCGAGTTCCCGCGTGTATTCCTCCTTGAACACCCATGCCGCGTGGGTGTCCGGGGTGACGATGGTCTTCACCCCCAGGGAGTTGAAGGTCTCGATGTTGGCGGCGGCGTAGGTCTCGAAGAAGTCGCGGTCCCCCAGCATGAGCATGAGCGAGCCGTCGCTTATCTCGTCCGCCCCCAGGATGCCCACGTCCAGGCCGCCCTCCAGGAGCACCTGGGCCGCGGCGCGCACGGCGTGGCGCAGGGCGGGGTCGCTGGAGTAGGCGTCGCCGGCGAAGAAGAGCACATCGGCTTTCTCGTCCGGAAGTCGCTTGAGCGCAAGGCCCTCGGCCCAGTCGCCGCGCTTGCCCTTGTCAACGCCGAAGGGGTTGTCGTTTTTCTCCAGGCTCTCGGCCAGCGCCGCGTGCTCGGGCATGGGCCCCCACCCCTCGCGCACCGCCTTCTCGCGCAGGAGCTCGAAGACACGGGTTGGGTGGATCTGCTTCACCTCGTAACACTGCTCCTGGCAGGAAGAGCACAGCATGCAGGTGTAGAGGATGTGGCGCATGGAGTCCGAGGGCTCTATCTCGTTGATGTGCAGCCCGCGGGCGATCTCCATCTTGCCCGAGGCGTAATAGGCCTCCCAGCGGAAGCGGGTGCCGGAAGGGCAGTTGCGCCAGAAGCGCGTCTCGGGGCAGTACTGCACGTGCACACCCTGGCATATCTTGCACTTGGTGCAGATGAAATAGTCCTGCTGCAGCTCGTGCAGCACCTCCCTGGGGGCGGTCAACCTCTTCTGCATCTCCTACACCCCCTCCAGCAGTTGCTCGGGGTTCATGCGCCCCGAGGGGTCGACGATGTTCTTGAAGGTCTTGAGTATCTTCATGTATCCCTCGCTTACGCGCTCGTAGACCAGCTTCGCCGTCTCGCCCGTGGGGCGGTCGATGAAGCTGCCCTCGTCCAGGAGCTTGCCGTAGACAGCGCGGGAGACCTCCGCCGCCCGCGCCTTCTCCTCCTCGTCGGTGGGGTCGAAGTAGAGGTCGCTCTCGCAGTAGCAGGAGCCGCCGAAATAGACCGGGATGAGCACCTGCCCTACCTCCTCCGCCGCGTAGCCCCCGGACCGGGCGATGTCGCGCACCGCGGCCAGCAGGCCCGGGGCGCGCCTGTAGAAGTCGTAGTGCTCGATGAAAGCGGTGCGGCCCTTGAGGTAATCGCGATCGAAGACGTACCAGGGCCGCTGGAACTTTTCGTCCATGCGCTGGCACAGCTCGCCGTCGATGGCCTCCGCGCCCAGCGCGTCGGCGTCAGCCCGCACGTATCTCTCCCACATGTCAACAAGCTCGGCGTGGTGCTCTAGGCTCACGGCGGTGGTCCAGGCGGGGAGCTTCTCCCGCAGGGCCGCGGCCGCGTCGGCGTTTTCGCTCAGCAGGACCGAGAGGTAACGGGAGTTGGCGGTGATGCACTCGAAGCAGTGCTCCTCGCGGTTCACCTTGTAGGCCAGCCGCGCCGCCGGCTCCAGCTCGTCGAATCCGAAGAGGAGTACGCGGCGCGTCTCCCTGATGGGGTAGATGTAGATGATGGCGTAGTAGGGTATGCCGAAGATGTCCTCGGAGGCGTGGAAGAAGAACGAGAACTGCGGGCCCTGGTCCTCGCGGAAGTCGGCGATGCCCTCCGAGGTCATCTGCTGCGATCCGGAGATCCAGATGCGCCCGTCCGAGAGCATGGCGTGGAAGATGGAGAGGTTGGGGAAGCGGTAGACCGCGTTGCCGTTGAGCACGTCGCGGTCGAGGTAGGAGCGGAGGACGGAGCGCGAGGTGGCGTTGGCCGGCGTGAGCACCTTGCAGTCCATCTTGCGCAGCTCCACGTCCAGCTGCTCGTAGGTAACCCCGGCGAAGATATGCGCCATAAGGTTGCGCCGGTCCAGCTCCTTGATGCCGTCCATACGCGAGAGGTCGATGAGCAGTCCCTTGCGCGAGGCGAGGGAAGCATCCATCTTCTCCCTGCGCACCGAGAACAGCGGCAGCTTCGCCTTGTCCGCGGCGTCCGCCACCTCCGCCAGCTCGTATTCGTCCGCCGGCTTTACCAGCACCAGGCCGGTACTCTCAACCGGGTCCGCGAAATAGCCGGCCAGCGCCGCGGCACCCGTCCTGACGTTCTCCCTGCCCACGAACTCCGCGAGTTCCTCGACTATACCCGCCGCTGCCATCGGCCTACCTCCTTGCCCTCGTGTTCGGGGCCGTTCCAAGCTGCGGACAGGCCCCCCACTCTCAGCGATCATAAAGCCGGGTTTGCATACATTACCGAGATATTATATATGTATATGTGAACGACTGGTCAGTCATATATTCCGGGTCTCATTATATGGCGGGCCCCGGCAGGTGTCAATACGAACGTATCAGGAAAATGTTGTGTTTATCCTGCTAAACAGGCTATAATTAATTTTCGACATGGAGTCAGAAACAGGGTTGAGGAGGGCTGAAAATGGCTGAGGTCACCATAGTAGGCGGCGGGCTTGCGGGTATGACCGCCGCGATAAATCTCGTCCGGCGCGGGCATGACGTGGTGGTGCTGGAGCGGGAGGAACGAACAGGCGGCTCGCCCCTTTACCACCCCTCCGGGCAGGGGAGCCCCCTGCGACCGGACGCGATGCGGGACTATATCGGCTTCGACCTCACGCCCGGCATCGAGCCCATAAGAAAGATGAGCGTGATCGCGGGGGGCAAGGAGTCCTCCGTCGACCCCTCGCTTCTCGACGCCTATTTCTTCGAGCGCGGCCCGCGGTCCACCAGCCTGGACAGCTATCTCTACGAGCTGGCGAGCGGGGCGGGAGTTGAGTTCCGCTTCGGTACTCCCATATTATCCCAGGAGGAAATGGCCCAGCTGCCCCCCAACACCATCGCGGCCACCGGCCTGCACTTCGAGGGCTTCGACGCCCTCAGGGTCCCCTACCTCACCTCGCACCACTTCACCCACAAGGGCACCTGCGACCCGGACCTCAACTACGTACACATGTTTTTCGACACCTTTACCAGCGACTACGGCTACACCTCGGCCTTCCGCGGCATCCGTTACGTGCACCTCTTCAACCGCCGCATGCCCTTATCGTTCGCGGACAGGGAGCGCTTCGCGGAGCAGGTGGCGCTTTTCGACGGGTTCGAGGTGCCGGAGTGGAACAGCTTCACCTTCCCCGTCCCCGCGGCCAGCCTGAAGACCCCGCGCCTCTTCACCAGCAGCAAGATCCTGGCCGGCACCCTGGCCGGGGCCATGGACCCCGTGGCCTTTTTCGGGCTGCACGGAGCGCTGGTATCGGGGAGGATAGCGGCCATGGCCATCGAGGACATGGAGCGCGCCTGGAGGGAATTCCGCAAATGCGTGGCGGTGTTCCCCTCGGCCTACCTCATCGCGCGCCTGAGGGAGATACAGCCGCGTCTAATGGGCGTGCTGGCATTCCGTGCCGTCTTCCACGAATTCGCGCGCCTCAAGCCGGTGCACAGGATCATGCGGCAGAGCGTCCCCGGCTACCGCAACCCTACCCTGTAAGGGGGTCAGGTCTTGTATTTTGGATACCACGGTATGTTACGCCTGATTCATAGGC
Source organism: uncultured Actinomycetota bacterium (assembly GCA_964415205.1). Taxonomy (GTDB): domain Bacteria; phylum Actinomycetota; class Geothermincolia; order Geothermincolales; family RBG-13-55-18; genus SURF-21. The sequence continues at coordinate 5,840 of CAYPZH010000112.1, forward strand.
TTTTATCTGCAAGGACGCTGCTAAGAAAAATTCAAAATACAAGACCTGACCCCATGGATGAAAACGGAGGTTTATGACATGGTGCAGGACAATAAGAAGATCGTGGTCATCGGCTCCGGGCCGGGGGGCTCCAGCGTAGCCGCCCTGCTGCAGAGGCGCGGCCGGCAGGTGACCCTGCTGGACCGCAACGAGTTCTACGGCGGCAAATGCTGGTCTTTCACGCGGGACGGCTACGTGGTCGACTCCGGGGTGCACATGTTCTCCATGGGCGCGTCCGGGCAGTTCGGCGAGGTCAACCGCATGGTGCGAGGGGACCTGGAATGGCTCACCGCCAACCCCAGCGAGCACCTGCTCCTGGGGGGGAAGTACCGCCTCAACCTATACCAGAGCCTCGCCGACCCCCGCGCAGTTCTGACCAACCTCGGCACAAACCTGCGCATCGCCAGGGAGTTCATCCAGGACAAGGTGGCGCCCGGAAAGATGAGTAAAGAGCTGGACCGCGAGGTGTACCGCGCCGCGAAGAAGAACACTCCCTTGGAGACCCTGCGCGCGGTGGCGAAGATAGCCCTGCTCAATCCCTCCTACCTGGCGGAGCTGGACGAGATCACCCTGCAGGAGTTCATGCACCGCATCACCGACGAGTGGCTGCCCCTGCAGGGCATCGCGGCGCTGTCCATGTTGCTAACCGTGGTCCCCTACAGCGAGGTGAGCGCGGGTGAGTTCTTGTGGTGCTTCGCAAATGCCTTCCGCAAGCAGACCCTAGGCGTGCCCCGCGGCGGCTCGCGCGAGATACCCGGCGCCTTCCTACGCGCTTTCCTGCGCGACGGTGGGGAGCTGCGCCTGGGTACAGAGGTTGCGCGCATCCTGGTGCGCGACGGTAAGGCCGTCGGGGTGGTGACCGCCGGCGGGGAACAGATAGACGCGGACGTGGTCGTCTCCAACGCGGGCATCAAGCGCACCCTGGAGATGGCCGGGGAGGAGAATTTTCCGGCGGGATACGTCTCCTACGTCAAGGGGCTCAAGTATTCGTGCTCCTTCATCACCACCAAGTACGGCCTGGACCGCCGCGTGGTGGACCTCCCAGCCCCCGGTTTCTTCAACATACCCAACGTGAACCCGGACCACATGTTCGATTACATCCAGGAGGGCGGGGTGCCCGAGGACCCCTTCCTCTTCACCCCCTTCCCCTCGGAGTGGGACCACTACGCGGCCCCGCCCGGCAAGCAGCTCATCATCTGCGGAGTGCCCGGTCCCATCGAGGTAAACAAGGAGAACGTGGAGCAGTGCGAGAGGATCCTGGACCGCGGCGAGGAGCGCCTGCTGGAGATATTCCCCCACATCGGGAAACATATCGCGTGGAAGATGCGCACCCACATAGCGCATACCGCCGCGATCACCGGCAAGCCCACGGGAGAGTGCATCGGCCTCGCCCAGTGCGTGGGACAGACCGGGGTGCACAAGCCCACCCCCTGGACGCCGGTGGAGGGCTTGTGGCTGGTGGGCACCGATGCCGGGGCCCGGGGCGTGGGCACGGAGCAGGCCGCCGGGAGCGCCCTCTACGTGGCCAATCTTCTTGGCTAGTGGGGTCCCCAAGGGCAAGCCCCTGACATGTGACGGTTTCGCCAAGACGCTAGTAATAAGACTACCGCGCCTAAGAATGCCGCACGTCAGGGGCCGACCAGATCTACAGCTCCAGCTTGTCGGGGGGGACGTTGCCCTCGGCGTCCAGGCCCGCCAGCTCATATATCTCGGACAGCATCTTATCCATGTTCGGCACCGAGCCGGCGTTGGCGCCCTCCTCGGTGGGGGTCAAAGCCTTGGGGGGGAGGAAGTCTTGGTTGCGGCCGGAGCCTCGCAGGTTGAGGATGTGCCGCTTCAGGTACCAGATGCGCCAGCCGCACTGCATGAGCTCGTCCAGGGTCCAATCGAAGCCGGTGGCGGCGCGCATCATCTCCACCTGGTCGTCCAGGTTGAGGAAAGCCCCGATGAACTCGCACATGCACAGTGAGTTGAAGAGCTGCCCTATGGCCACGCACTTCCAGGTCAACCCGGCTTTGCCCTTGCTGGTCATGCCCTTGAAGGGGCCCTTGAGGCCCACCTCCGGCCAGGAACCCATTCCCCCCTCCGCCAGCAGGTTGACGGAGTTCAGGTGGCAGGCGCCGCGCGTGCTCATCACGTATCCCAGGCCGTAGCCGTGATAGCCGCGGGGGTCGTGGGCGGGGAAGTCCAGGCCTCGCACGGTCACCGCAAGCTCGGGCGCTTCCAGCTGCGTGGCCAGCGCAAGTGAGCCCCTGGCCATGTCCTCGCCGAAACCCTCCCGGGCGGCGGTGAGGCGGATGGCCTCCAGCGCCGTGTCCATGTTCCCCCAGGAGAAGTCCAGCCCGGTGCGGTCCGGCCCGGCGATGCCCTTCTCCTGGGCTTCCATGAGCAGCGCGATGACCGCGCCCATGGCGATGGTATCCATTCCCAAGCGGTTGCACATGTCGTTGGCCTTGGCCACCGCCTCCAGGCTGGGGTTCATGAGATTGGTACCCATCATGCACACCGTCTCGTATTCCGGCCCGGCGTGCTCCTGCATCGCGAAGGGCCCTTCACCCACCTTGACCACGCGCTTGCAGCGCACGGGACAAGCGTAGCAGCCGATCACCTTCACCAGGATGTTGTCGTTGTAGTAGAAGGAGTTGAGGGTATCCAGGGCGTCCAGCCATTCCCCCACGCTCCAGTTCTTGATCGGCACGTCCCCCGACAGCATGCCGGTGTCCAGTGCGCCGTTGGTCCCCATCTCGTGCAGGGTGCCGGCGAGGATAGAGCCCTTGAGCTTCTCCGCCAAGCGCTTGCTCAATCCCCTGGCAGCCTCGGGGTCTGCGTATTCCATCCTGCCCCCGCCGCGCACCGCCACCGCCTTGAGGTTCTTGGCTCCCATAACCGCGCCCAGGCCGCAGCGGCCCGCCACGCTGCCGATATCGTTGACGATGGCCGCGAAGCGCACCCCGTTCTCTCCCGCGGGGCCGATCTGCATGGTGCGCACGGCGCCGCCGCTCCCCTTCAACTCCTCCTGCAGCCGCTCGTTGGCCTGGTAAGCGTCCAGGCCCCAGAGGTGGGAGGCGTCGCGCAGCTCCGCCACCTCCCCGTCCAGCCAGAAGAAGACGGGTTTCTCCGCCCTGCCCCTGAAGACAATGCCGTCGTAGCCGGCCAGCTTAACCGCCGCGCCGAAGGAACCTCCCACGTTGCATTCGCCCCACAGGCCGGTGAGTGGAGACATGGCCACCACAGACGACCTGCCGCTGCCGGGGAAACTAGTCCCGGTCAGGGGACCGTCCAAGAACATGAGGGGGTTGTCGGGCGAGAGCGGCTCCACCAGTGGATCCATCTCGGCGAGGAAAAGGTAGGCTCCGAGCCCGGTGCCGCCCACGTACTTGCGGAACAGCTCCTCCTCGAGTTCCCTCACCTGCATGCGGCCCGTGCCCAGGTCGACCTCCAGGTAACGCGCGGCAAAGCCTTTCATCTTTTCTTTCCTCTCACTAACCTCCACACGCGGTCGCGGTATTCTCTCGACCTTCCCGCGCCGGCGCGGCCCTTTCCGTTACGTCATCTCGACCCCCGTGCCCCCCGCCCGCAACGCCCGTCAGGCCTTCCCCTGGTCCGGGGAGGACGGCTTTACGCCCCATATATAGACGCACGGCAGGATGTCTCGGTAGGAGGGCTTGGCCGACTGCGCGGCCAGCCTCCTCGCCACCCTGGCGATGTCATCGGCGGTGACGCCGTGCCTGCGCCAGGTGGCCGATAGCGACAGCTCGCCGGGGAGCGCCCCGGCCAGCTCCTCCAGGGCCTCC
>CAYPZH010000113.1:0-5035 GCA_964415205.1 uncultured Actinomycetota bacterium
GCTTCACCCATTGGGTTCTCTCCTTTCCAGGCAGATGTATCGCCGCTAAGCCTGTACTGGTGCATTGTTAAGCAATACGAGCGTGTAGTCCTTTGGGATTTGATATGGGAAATCCGGGTATAATCATGTATAGCTGCAGACCTTACCAGGCCAATATGGTTTACCGATCGCTTAACGCTGGGGGGGAATCAGTCGGGGGTGATATGGCGGAATCGGCCATTCACCAAAGGTTGGTTTTCTGTGAAGGACTCAGGGGGATAAAAATGAGAGGAAACGTCTCAAAAGTTTTCGTGGTCTTATCGTTCGCCCTGCTGCTCTGGGTATCCATCGCGACGCTCGCTTCAGGCCAGGAGATACCGGTGCCCACTCCCGGGCTCGATGATTTCGGCCAGCCCGGTGACTACGTGGCCGCCACCATCGACTACGGGGGCTCGACCTGGAATTACTACTATTACGTGCCCAGCTCCTACGACGGCACACAGCCTCTCCCGCTCGTCCTGGACCTGCACGGTCAGTGGTCTAACGCCTTGCAGGAGATGGCAGGCACACGTTACGACATGATCGCCGAGAGAGAGGGGTTCGTGGTCGTATACCCGCAGGGCTCTCTCCTGCCCGAGGAGCAGAAGAGCGCCTTTTTTTCCGAGCCTCAATGCCACTGGGCGTACGACGATACGCATGTGGGCTACATCTCCGCGCTCATCGACAAGATGGCCGCTGACCTGAACATCGACGGGCGGAGAGTGTACGTGTCGGGGATCTCGAACGGAGGGGAGATGACCTTCTACCTGGCATACGAACTCTCCGATAGGATCGCCGCCGTGGCCCCCAACGCCAGCGGCTGGGACATGGAGTTGTGGGCAGAGAAGCCGCTTCCCGGGCCGATGACGCTGGTCTACTTCCTGGGGACGGAAGACCTGGTAATCAAGACCCTCATCCCATCCCAGTGGGTTTACACTTATGAGCTGGTGGACTACTTCGTGCAACAGAACGCCACCTCCGTTACGCCGGATGTGGACGTATGGCCAGCCGTGGGGAGCGATCCCACCAGCATCAACCGCAGTACCTACAAGGGGGGCGACTGCGGCACCGAGGTGGTCTTCTACGAGGTCGTGGGCGGCGGGCATACCTGGCCCGGCCGCAACCAGTACCTCCCGGTCGAGGCCATCGGTCCGGTCTCCCTGCACATCGACGGGCCCGAGATGGCGTGGGCACACTTGAGGGAGCACCGGCTCAGCTCAAGGTTCTTTTTCGCGGAGGGCTATACCGGGGAAGGGTTCCGCGAGTTCCTGTGCCTCTTGAACCCCAACACCACCTCCGCCAGCGCCCATATCACCTTTATGTTCGGGGACGGCACCACCAGGGTACAGGAAGTGCCCATCGGCCCCACCAGCCGGGCCACGGTGGACGTCAACGCGGTAGTGGGAGCGGACAGGGAGGTCTCCGTCAAGGTGGAGGCGGACAACTTCATAGTGGCCGAGCGCCCCATGTACTTCGACTATGAGGGGAACTGGACGGGAGGCCACGACGTGGTGGGAGCGACCTCGGCGTGGAGGACATTCTATTTCGCGGAGGGCTCCACAAAAGAGGGCGAGTTCGATGAATATCTCTGCCTCCTCAACCCGGGAGAGGCCGCAACCACGGCCCACGTCACCTTTATGTTCCCGGACGGCGCCACACAGGCCCAGGATGTCCCCATCGCGGCCGCCAGCCGGGTCACTGTAAACGTGAACGAAGCGGTGGGTCCGGATAAGGAAGTCTCCATCAAGGTGGAGTCCGACGCTCCCATCGTGGCCGAGCGCCCCATGTATTTCGCCTACCGGGGCGCCTGGACGGGAGGACACGATGTGGTGGGGGCCACCTCGCCCGGCACCTCCTTCTATTTCGCCGAGGGCTACACCGGGGCCGGCTTTTCCACCTATCTCTGCCTGCAGAATCCCGGGGGAGCCGCCGCCACCGCCCACATCACCTACATGTTCCCGGACGGCACCACCCGGGAAGAGGACGTTCCCATCGGCCCCACCAGCCGGGAGACGGTTGACGTGAACGCGGCGGTGGGCCAGGACAGGGAGGTCTCCATAAAGATAGAGGCGGACGTCCCCATCGTGGCCGAACGCCCCATGTATTTCAATTACGAGGGTGCCTGGACGGGAGGACACGACGTGGTGGGTGCCACCTCGCCAAACACCTCCTTCTATTTCGCCGAGGGCTACACCGGGGCGGCCGAGTTTGACGAGTTCCTTTGCCTCTCGAACCCCAACGCCACGCTCGCTAACGCCCATATCACCTACATGTTCACCGACGGCACCACCCAGGAGGAGGACGTGGCCATAAGCCCCACCAGCCGGGCCACGGTGGACGTCAACGCGGCGGTAGGCCCGGACCGGGAGGTCTCCGTAAAAGTGGATTCAGATGTCCCCATCGTGGTAGAGCGCCCCATGTACTTCAACTACGGGGGGATGTGGACGGGAGGCCATGACGTGATCGGCCACGCGCCGTAAGGCGCAAGGGCCGAAGGACAGCGCAGCCCCCGAGTGCTTATACCCGGGGGCTTTTCGGCTGAGAAAGCCGTTATACGTGTTCCGGGGGTACACTTCCCTTTACGGATTCCGTCCCTCACCTATATAAAAGCTTTTGCTATATAATCTAGTATCATTGGATAGGATGCCGACGTAGCTCAGCAGGTAGAGCAGCTCACTCGTAATGAGCAGGTCAGCGGTTCGAGTCCGCTCGTCGGCTCCATCTTTTACGGATATCCCGATATAGAGCGGAGTACATCAAACCGCGCGTGAGCGGAGGCGGTTCCCGATAAACCCCGCGTCGTGCGCAGATATCTCAAGCGCTCATTGCCGGTCATTCGGACCGTTCCGGGGTGCCCATTCGTTCTTCCAATAAAAGAAACGGCCGACCCAGCGTCGCGTGACCACCGGGTACCTGGGACCCCTGGGGACGCGGACGCGCCGCCTTTTCCATCCTCTCCTGACCCGGTCCGATTCCAGGATATGCGAGCAAAGGAACGCGACCAACACGGCGGCGATCAGGCAGGCAACGATGGTCAACACCGTCCAAAACATCCCAACACCTTCCTGGTCCAGCGTCTCCAGCACGGACCATAACACTCAAATAGTACCATCTCTGATGTGTTAACATCATCGTGGGAACGGAGGAGCGATGGCGGGGGTTCCACGGAGAAAGGCAGCAGGGATATGGCGGATAAGGAACTGGCGGCGGCATGCGGACTGTATTGCGGCTCCTGCGAGTACCTGGGGGAGAGATGCCCCGGGTGCGGCCATATCCAGGGCAGGCCCTTCTGGACCGCCGAGTTCGGGGTGGAGGCATGTCCCCTTTACGCCTGCTGCGTGAGCGGGAAGGGCCTGGAGCATTGCGGCCTCTGCAAAGAGCTGCCGTGCAAGTTGTTCCTCGAGTTCCATGACCCCGCCCTGAGCCCGGAGGATGCGGAGGCTTCGGTGCGCGAGCGGCGGGAGCAGCTAATCAGGCGCAAAGAGATGGGGACGCAGCGGTGGCTCGCGAGCATGGGGGAGAATAGCTGACGGCAGTGTAGCAGGAAGAAAGTCCGCCGGGAGCAAGGTGGGAACAGGCGGATCCGCCTGGACGGCGGATGAAACGGAGGTCCAGGGGTATGCTGTACAGGAAGTTCGGGAGCGAAGACTGGGAGGCCTCGATACTTGGCTTCGGATGCATGCGGCTGCCCACCAGCGACGGCATCCCCATCAGCGCGAACATCGTGGAGGAAGAGGCGATAGGCATGATACGCCATGCCATCGATGAAGGCATCGATTACCTGGACACCGCATACACCTATCACGAGGGAAAAAGCGAGGTGGTGCTGGGGAAGGCCCTGAAGGACGGCTACCGGGAGAATGTGCGCATCGCCACCAAGTCCCCGGTATGGCTGGTGGAGAAGGCGGACGATTTCGACCGTTTCCTGGAGGAGCAGCTGGAGAGGCTGCAGGCCGGGCCCATCGATTACTACCTCTTCCACGGCCTGAGCAAGAAGAGGTGGGACGATATCCGGGCCAAGGGCCTGCTGCGCAGGGCGGAGGCGGCGGTCGACGACGGCAGGATCGGCCGCATCGGGTTCTCCTTCCACGACGCCTACGCATCGTTCCAAGAGATAATCGACGGCTACGACGGCTGGTCGCTGTGCCAGATACAGTACAACTACATGGACACGGAATACCAGGCGGGGACGCGCGGGCTCGCATACGCCGCCTCGAAGGGTATCCCCGTGGTGGTCATGGAGCCCCTGCTGGGGGGGAACCTGGCGCGTCCGCCCAGGGACATCCAGGAGATTTTCGACGCTCACGGGGAAAAGCGCACTCCCGCCGCGTGGGCCCTGCAGTGGTTATGGGACCAGCCGGAGGTCACGGTGGTGCTGAGCGGGATGAGGAGCATGCGGGAACTACAGGAAAACATCCTCACCGCGAACCTGTCGCGCGAACACGTTCTGAGGGGGGACGGCCTGCGCCTCATCGCGCGGGTGCGCGAGGCTCTCGAGGCCAAGGCGGCCATCCCCTGCACCGGGTGCGGCTACTGCATGCCGTGCCCGCAGGGCGTGGACATCCCGGCCAATTTCAGCCTGTACAACAACGGCCTCATGTACGACGACCTGCTGGTCTCGCGTTTCCGCTACTTCCGTTTCTTCGACGAGGCAGACCGCGCCAGCGCCTGCACCGCCTGCGGCGAGTGCGAGGAGAAGTGCCCGCAGGAGATAACTATTAGCGAGCTCATGCCGGTGGTCCACGCGGTGCTCGGGGAGGGAAAGCCATACCCGGACAAGAGCGGGGGGTAAGAGGCGTAACCCCGAAAGGCGTCTAGCTGAACGGCCTCCGGCAATGCGGGGATGCATGCTCTGCTACAATATGAGCATAGGCCAAGCCGTGCCGCCCTGCAGCGAGTGCAAGGGCTGGGAGGGTTGGCAGTTGTACCCATGAAATTATTTTCCACAATGTTTTAAACGTTTTTTGGGTTAATCCCTTGGTGGGGGGGTTTTTTGTTTTGTGGGGGGGATTATACC
>CAYPZH010000113.1:5045-9567 GCA_964415205.1 uncultured Actinomycetota bacterium
TGCAGCGAGTGCAAGGGCTGGGAGGGTTGGCAGGAGGTCAGCAGGACATGAATTTCACCAAGGTCTTCTACCTGATATGCGGTATATCCCTGGTCGTCGGGGTGATAGTCATGTTCGCGGTCGATCTTCCCTCCGGCGCGTTTGTCATCGCCATCGATCTCGCGGTCCTGGCGCTCATCTACTTTTTCTTCTTCAAGAGCATGATCAAAAACGAGCGGCTGGTGGAGACGGGCGTGCCCGCCCGCGCCAGGGTGGTCACTGCCAGGTACACCGGTACCGTCGTCAACGACGTGTACAAGCAGTACGATTTCACCCTCGAGGTGTTTCCCGAGGGGGGCGAACCTTACGAGGCCAAGACCAGGGCTCTTGTGCCCATCGAGGACACACATTCCTTCGATCCCGGCAGGATGGTTTCCGTGATGGTGAACCCGGCTGACCCGTCAGAGGTATCGATAGGGGGCAATGAGGACAGCGAGCTGGGAAACCTGGCCACCACCACGTCCAAGGAGGAACAGAAGCGGCAGATAGAGGCGATGCTGGAGAGGAACGAGAAGAGGAAGGACGAGATACACGCCGTGGGCGAGGAAGCCGAAGCGGTCGTCCTCAAGTCTTTTGAGCTGGGTATCAACGTTAATGGCCCCAACCCCGCCATGCAGTTCCTGCTGGAGGTGAAGCCCGAGGGAGAAGAGGCCTTCCAGGCCCAGACTACGGGCGTCATCGATGAGTCGGCGGTCGGCAAATACCTGCCGGGAGAGACCATCACCGTGAAGTACGACCCCGAAGACCTCACCCGGGTCGCCCTCCTGCACTCAGGGGGCAAGCAAGAAGGTAAGAGGAAGGCGGGGGAGAGCAAGCCGTCTGACCCGGACGGCGCAGGCGCGGACGCGAAGGGCCACATCCCGTGAACTTCATATGGGAGGGCCGCGGGTCTGGCAGCCATCGCAGCCGTGCGGGCCTGCTTCGCTACCACAATATGGTCGCTCTGCTTGTGGCGGTGGACGGCTAAATGAAAACGAACCGGCTACCGATATGAATCATTGTGCCGACGGCGAGCTTGCGAGTAAAGTCTCCCAGAAATGGTAATAAACGCTCTAACAGGAGATCTTACATGAAGACGATGAGGGTCCTGGTGGGGCTGGCGGTGGCGGTCTTCGCCGCGACGCTGGTGATGTATATAGTCAGCTTCTGGACGGACGAGATACTGGGCGGCCCCATTTTCACCACGCGCCTCGTCCTGGTGCTCATGCTCATCGCAGCCCTCGCGGTCCTAGTGCCGCGCCTGGGCAAAGGGACCCTGCCGCGCCGCCTGTGGTCTTGGATCATGCTGGCGATGCTCATCAACATCATCCCGGTCACCCTGGAGACCATCAACGCCTACGCGGGCCGCAACGTCTTCTCGCCCGACCTCATCTTCACTTTCTACCTGCTCGTCTTCATCCCCATCCTGGTGGTGATCGGGCTCTTTTACTTCGGGTTTAAAAGAGAGGGTTTCGAGTTCAGCCGGGAGGCGCTGCTCACAGTGCTGCCCTCAATGCTGGTCATCATCGCGGTGACGGTGGTGGTGCTCATCGTGCCCATGGCGACGGGAAGCGGAGACCTGGGAGTGAGGATATCGGATATATTCTCCCTGGTGGTGCAGATAGCCGCCCTCTTCCTGATATCCTTCATGGCCATCACCATCGGCAGGGGAGAGGCCGGCCGTCCTTATCTTTTCATCGCTTTCGCCCTGTTGTGCGTCATCGTCCAGACCGTGCTCACCGCCCATATCCGCCTGGTGGGCATGATGAGCACCACGGAGATCGCGGACATCTTCCTGCATGCCGCTTACACTCTGCTCATGTTTGCGGCCTATTTCCAGTTCGGGATGACCGCCCCCAAGAGGATCGAGGAGTGAGCCGCCTACTTCTTGCGCCAGCGCGACGGCGCCTCTTTCTGGCCTTCCTTTACGGGCTGATAGCGCTTGACGTTCAGCTTCTCCCGCGCGGGTTGCTCGAACGTATCCTCGGGCGCCGTTTTCGCTACCTCGTCCAGGCGTTCCTCCTCCTGCACCACGTAGGTGGCGATGAGCTTCATCGGGGTCTCCTTGAGGTAGCGGCACATTGCGTTCCAGCCGCTGGCGACCCGCCCGGTCTCCTCGTAGAGCTCGTCCAGGAGGTCTGAGAAGAGGATGGTGAGCTGGCGACCCTTGAACTCCGCCTCGTACAGGCGCCTTTCCTCCGCGGAGAAGTCGTCAAAGGGTTTGTCGAGGAGGGCGATGATGGAGGCGGGTACGGCGATATTGCGCTCATCCAGTTTGCGCTCCAGCTTCTTGGTGAAAAAGCTCTTGCGGGAAGCGTCCCGCCCCCCCTGTGCCTCCGGGTCCTCGCTCGCGATGCGGGTTTCAGGCAGCCGCGCTTCCCTGGAAGGCGGCGCGACCGCCGTCCGCTCCGGCCTCACCTCCTGCTCCTGTTCCTGGTTGATGACGTAGGAGACGCACACCTTGATGGGGGAGTCCTTGAGCAGGTGGCACATGCCCCTCCAGCTGTGCCGGGTGCTTTCCCCCACCCCCTCGTAGATCTGTTGCAGCAGCCTGGCGAAGAGGACCAGGAGCTCCTTCCCTTTTATCTGTGTCTCGTATACCCTCTTGTCCTCTTCCGAGAACGAGGCGAAGGGCTTGTCCAGGAGGTCGAGGACGTATGAGGGGGTGGGGATACCCTCCTGTTCCAGTTTGTCCGCTAGTTTTTGGGTGAAAAAGCTGTGCTTGGTCTCCGCATCGACGGCCATGCGGCGCTCCGTTTCCGTCTCGTCCAGCCTGAGCTGAATCCAGCCGCTCTTCCCTGTATTCGGACTCCTCTATGGACTCCTCTATATATTCGGAATCTGGCGCACGCCGGTTAAATGCCATGCAAATATGTCTGAACGCCCCCGTATGCCTTCGCCTTGACGCCGTTGCCCCGCCGTGTCGGCGCGCGGCTATGTTGCCGGCCGGTACGATGGGCCCGATTCTGCTATCCTTGTATGACATAAGCACGGAGAGAAAGGCCTTGTATGCGCCAGGTACTGTTTCACATAGGCGGGTTCGCGGTATATTCCTACGGGGTCATGCTCTTCCTCGCTTTCCTGGCCGCCATCTTCGTGGCGCGCAGTGAGCTGAACCGGCGCGGCCTGGACGGCTCGGATATCTATATCATCGCCGCCGTCGCCGCCATCACCGGGGTCATCGGGGCGCGCGTCTTCTTCGTGCTGGGGAACCTGGAGGCGTTCTCCGGGAACTGGGGCGAGATATTCGACCTCAACATGCGCGGCCTGGTCTTTTACGGCGGCCTGGCCCTGGGCGTCCCCTCCGTTTACCTGCTGGTGAGGCGCCTGAAGATCCCGCCCGGGGCGGTGGCCGACGCCGTAGGGCTGGGGATGCCCCTCGCCCTGGCCATTGCCCGGGTGGGGTGTTTCCTCAACGGATGTTGCGGCGGGAAGCCCTCGGGGCTGCCGTGGGCGGTCACCTTCCCGGGCTCGGCCACGGCGGTGCATCCTACCCAACTCTATGAGATGGCGCTCGACCTCCTGGCCTTCGGTTTCCTGCTGTGGCTGAGGAAACGGCTGCGCCGCGACTGGGACCTCTTCCTCGTATCCCTCGCCGCCTACGGCCTTATCCGCTTCGTGATGGAGTTCTTCCGCGCCCATGCCGACCCCAACGCCGCCCTATTCTTCCAGGTGATCAGCATGGCCCTCTTCGTCGCCTGCTCCGCGGCCGTCTACTGGCGCGAGAGAGGGCCCATGGCCGGGAAGGCCGCCTGAGGCCCCTACGCCGTTACGGCGGCGAGTGCGGGGCGAGGGACCGTAAAGGACCCGGCACCGTGATGTCGATGCCTATCACGGGCGAGGATATGGAAGACCCCGCGGAGACATCGGGACGGCGATGCACGCGGCAACGGAACGGAGGCGGTATGGCAGCATACCCGGACCACACACAGCGGGAGGTCCTCTTTCGCGAGGTGCAGCGCTTCAGGCAACCATGGTTATGGGCGCTGCTGGCCATCGTCGTAGGACTTGCCTGGTTCGCCTTTATCCACGAGCTCTACAGTTCGCTGTCTCCGCGGGAGGAGAGCGGAGAGGTCTTGGTCGCCGCCCTCGTGTGGGTGCTCGTGGGGCTGGGGATCCCCGCCCTTTTCGTCCTGTGCAAACTGGTGATAGAGGTGCGCCGCGACGGGCTGTACTACCGTTATCACCCCTTTCACAGCAGGGAGCACGTCATAGGGTGGGAGAAGATAAAGGAGGCCGAGGCCCGTACCTACAGGCCTATCGTCGAATACGGGGGATGGGGTATCCGCAGCGCATGGAGGGGCAAGTGGGGCAAGGCCTATAACGTCTACGGCGACCGCGGGCTGCAGCTGGAGCTCGTGGACGGCAAGCGCATACTCTTCGGCTCCCAACGGGCGGACGAACTTGCGGCCGCCGTCAGGATGGCCATGCAGGGGTGAAGGCCCTACATGGGGTCAGGTCTTGTATTTTGCATACCGCGGTATGTTGCCTGTTTGCAGCAGGG
>CAYPZH010000114.1:0-8063 GCA_964415205.1 uncultured Actinomycetota bacterium
CCGCCACCCCCCATCTCCACCCCAGCAGCCTCACGGCGAGAAGATATAATCCCCATAGCGCCAGCACCCCCATGAAGGTGACCGCCCAGAACATGGACTCCAGGCCCAGGAAGGAGGCGAACACGGCCATGCAGGACGGCCACAGGTAGAAGAACTGGGGCACCACCCTTCCCCGCTCGAAATCGGTTATGTAAAATGCTTTGTTCTCCGCCGCCTCGTAGGGCAGCTCGGGGTCATGGCTGGAGTCATAGACCATGTAGCGTCTTTCCGCGTCCACCTGCCTCACCGTGCCGACCTCCGCGTACACCCCCCCGTCCCGTTCTATCTGGGCCGCGATATTGGGATAGACGCCGACGTCGATGTAACCGAAGACGATGCGCCCGGGGGGAGACAGGATGGCGAACACCGCCACCAGGAGCAGGACGGTCGCCGCGTATCTCTTCCACTCGGACCTCTTGAGCCCGGACCACCTCAGGGGCAGCGAGAGCAGGCGCGCCGCCAGCGCCAGGAGCAGCGATAGCGCTCCCACGCAGAGCAGGAGGCTGCCCAGGCTGTAAGCGGAGGCCATGGCCAGCACCTGCGCGCACAAGGCCACCAGGCCCGTGCCGGTCACGAAGGAGAGCCAGGTCCTTTCCTCTCCCTTGAGGCCATCGCTCGCCTGCCGCACGAAGGAGACGGCGAGCCGTCCCGGTATGAACGACACGGCGGCAAGAGCGAGTGCCCGCAGGAGTATCACCCTCGCCCACCTGCTTTCGCCTGGCCTTCTTCGCGTGCGATGAAAGGAACCCCCATGGATACGATCATTACGCCGCCGCCTCCGTCTCCGGCGATAAACCCTCCCGCCCGTTCCTGGCCGGCGAGGCCTGGATCAGGCTGGCGCAGGTCCACAGGAAGAAGAGCATCACCATCCCCTCTCCGAGTGCGGCATCGAACTGGCGCCAGTAGATGGCCGCGTTGAAGTACACCCCCGCGAGAAGCAGGAACATCGCCACCTGCAAGCGCCAGCGGGGAAGGGATAAGAGCGCGCCCGCATCCAGTGCCAGGAGGGAGAGGGGCACCAGCCACAAGATGTTGCCGTAATAGGCCTTCCTGCCGGGGATGAGGTACTCGCACAGCAGCACCAGGACGCTGCCGGCCAAAAGGACCACTCTCAGCGGTACTTCCCGCCCGCGTGAGAGCAGAAAGTAGGCGGCCGAGAGCAGGAGGACGGCCCCCAGCATCAGCGCGAGCGCCCCCGAACGCAGCTCAACGCCGAAAGCCCTGTAGAGGAGCGACTGCACCGATGTGTTGATATCCGGAAAAGCCATGAACTCCTGGAGGTTTTCCATCCCCTCCACTCTCCCGTAGTCGTAATCGAACCTGTCCGTTTGCGTACGCAGCAGGCTGGCCCCTTCGTGCAGGCGCATGGCCTTCGCGTAGCTCTTCCATACCGGTATCCCGAAGATGGCCGCGGAAAGCAGCAGCAACACCAACAGCCCCACCGCCAACCCGGCCAGCAGCTTCCAGGAACGGAAGAACAGCATGGGCAGGCACATCGCGGCGAAAGTCGGCCTCATGCTCACCAGTGCCCCCAACGCCAGCCCCGCCAGCAGCGGGGCGTATCCCCAGGAACGGCGGGAAAGCCAGAATGAGAGGGCGACCAGGAAGACGAAGAGCACATATATCTGCCCCCGCTCGACGTGGAAGCGCCAGATAGGCGTGGCGGCGAAGAAGAGCCCGATTATCCACACTGCCTTGGCCTCCTCCGCACTCTCGCCACAGCGGGAGAACAAGAACACGCTCGCCAGCAGGAGCAGCCACTGCACGAACAGCCAGGCCGTCCTCTGGGTGGAATAGGGGAGGCCCGCCAGCGGTGCGTGCAGCATCAGCACCGTGGGGGGGACGGTGACCCTGGAGACCTCGTTCTCGCGGTTGTCGATGGGGTCCAGGAGGGTATCCGCATACGATTCGTTCCACCTGAAATAATAGGGGTCCAGGTCCTCCAGCATCAGCCTCGCCCCCACGACGCGGCTCCTCAGGTCCACCCCGCCGTAGTCGAAAGTGCTTCGCACGTCCTCGGCGAACCCCAGCGCGGCCACGGCCACTGCCAGGCACAGCAACACGTTCAAGACGTTCCTGGCACCGGCAAGACTATCACGGCTCATGTTTTTCTTCCTCGCTATCGGCCGGCCAGGCGTCCTCCGTCCTGGACGCGCCCCACCG
This sequence comes from uncultured Actinomycetota bacterium, assembly GCA_964415205.1. GTDB lineage: Bacteria > Actinomycetota > Geothermincolia > Geothermincolales > RBG-13-55-18 > SURF-21. The sequence continues at coordinate 2,203 of CAYPZH010000114.1, forward strand.
CGGCGGCGGGGTTTCCGGCCGCTTGCGCGCGACCTCGCCCCATCGCAGAAGAGACCGTGCTCCCCGCACCGCATCCAATTGCCCCATGATCGGCCATCCCGGCGATGCTTTCCCCCTCCGATGCCTCCGGCACGACCGCTTCCCGGGCCGCCCCCGCCGACCCGCGGTCCTCCCCTGGCGCCGGCCGGGCTGGCAGCGATGGTCACCGCAGCCCTATGCTTCACATCGAGCGTATTATACCAGCACGCCGCGGTGTACGGCCGCAAATGGCGGCCTTGTTCTGGGAGGCCTGAAAGCCGCGCGGGGTTCCCCGCCCCGCGGCCTTTTATCCCCGCCCCCGTTTGTGCCCGCCGCCGCAACGCACGCTTGATAAGCCCTCCCCTTGCTGGTAAAACATTCGCAGGCGGCAACGGCCCCGGACGCGGTGTGCGGTGGGGAGAGCCGCGGCCGCGCCGATGTGAGATTATTAGAGCAGCTTTGTGTCCAACGGCCGGCAAGGAGCTCGCATGGGACATGAGATCGTCATCGTGGGGGCGGGTATAACCGGGTGCACCCTGGCGGAGCGGTACGCGAACGTGCTGGGGAAGAAGGTGCTGGTGATCGAGAAGAGGCCCCACGTGGGCGGCAACTGTTTTGATTTCACCGACGAGGCCGGCATCCTGGTCCCGGCTTACGGCCCCCACTTCTTCCATACCGACTACGAGGACGTGTGGGAATACCTCTCCGCTTTTACCGCCTGGCGCCCGTACGAGCACCGAGTCCTGAGTAGGGTGGACGGGAAATACGTACCCGTTCCCGTGAACATCGACACCGTGAACATCCTCTTCGGCCTGGACATCCGGGGCGAAAAGGAGATGACGGCCTGGCTACGGGAGAATACCATCCCCATCGACGATCCTGCCAATAGCGAGGAATCGGCGCTGGCGCGGGTGGGGCCGCTGCTGTATGAGAAGCTGTTCAAGAACTACACCATCAAGCAGTGGTCGATGCATCCCCGTGACCTCGAGGCCTCGGTGATGGACCGCATACCCGTGCGCACGGACCACGATGACCGCTACTTCACCGACCGCTATCAGGCCGTGCCCGAGCTAGGATACACCGCCATGTTCGAGCGCATGCTGCGGCACGCGAACGTCACCGTCGCCCTGGAGACGGACTTCTTCGCGGTACGGGAAGACATAAAGGGTCCTGAGATGCTCGTCTTCACCGGGCCCATAGACAGGTATTTCGACTTCAGGTTCGGGCAACTGCAATACCGGTCGCTGTATTTCAGGTACAAGACCCTGGGGGTGGAGTATTTCCAGCCGCGGGCCCAGGTGAATTACCCTAACGACCACGACTTCACGCGCATCACCGAGCCCAAGCACGCCACAGGCCAGAAGTCGGACCGCACCACCATAATCGAGGAGTACTCGACCTGGGAGGGCGAGCCCTATTACCCGGTGCCCTCGCGCAGGAACATGGACCTCTACCAGCGCTACCGTGAGGCGGCCGAGGGGCTGGAGGGCGTGGTCTTCGCGGGCAGGCTTGGCGAATACCGCTACCTCAACATGGACCAGGCCTTCAAACGCGCCCTGGACCTCTTCGCACGCCTGCGGCGCTAGCGGCCCGCTGGGCTCGACCGCTCAGGGCCAGGTGGAGGGCTTGTTGCCGTAGGAGGGGAGCTGCGACTGCCACTGGCAGTAAACGTACCACGCTTGCAGCGGCGAGCCCGTGTACGCGAACAGCCCGTAGTAATTGCCGTCCCAGGCCGCGCCCGGAGGCTCGTCGATGTCCCGGAAGACCCAGATCTTCTTGCAGCCGTTATCGAACAGGCCCTTTACCCCATCGCCCAGGGCCTGCGCCTGGTTGGCCTCGTTGTGGGCAGCGGGGTTGCTCTCGCTGTAGTGGGGCCAGCCTATCTCGGTCGCCGCCACCTCGTGCACAACCCCCCGGGAGCGCAGTGTGCCTGCGACATTGGCGTAAAACCCTCCCCAGTTCACCGGGCTCTTGTAGGGATGGATAGCTATCATGTCGCAGGACCCGCTGAAGCCGATGAGCCGGTTGATGTCCAGGGTGGTCCTGGAGCGAGGCGGGAGCACCGCTTTCCTCGTGAGCGTCTCCCCCTTCGACATCATGAAGGTCAGCTCCACCCCGACCGCCGAGGCGTTGGGGTTCTGCAGGCACAGGTACTCCTGGATGGAGAAGCCCGTGCACCCCTCGGCGAACAGCCACTCATTCTGGGCGGCGGAGGTTCCCATGGCGTCGTGCCCTCCCGCCCAGGTGGCGTTGTAGTTGAAGTACATGGGGCGCTCGGCCACGATGGGCTGGGGCGAGGTGACCTTGATGGACACGTCCTGCCCCGGGCGGTTCAGCTCATCGAAGAGCAGGGCGTAGTTCTCCTCACCGACATCGGCGACGTCCGTGAGCGAATACATGAGCGCTCCGCACATCACCTGGCCCGTGGGGTCCTTCTCCTTTATGGCCGCATGTGCCAGTTGCAGCAGTGAAAGGTATTCCGTCTCCACCTGGCCGCCGAAGTGATAGATGCCGAATATCTGGTAGGCCTGGGAATCGCGGTCCCAGCCGGGCTCGTTCCATATCTCGTAGAAATCGACCACGCTCCCGTAGCGCTCGGCCACCGCGGCACAGAAATCGTACCAGTCGGCGAGGTTCTTCGGGGGGGCGACGCTGGCGAAGCCGCCGTATTGCGTGTCCCGCGCCCAGGCCGGGACCGGCCCTCCCAGAAGGAAGAGTATGGATTCGCTACCGCTGGCCAGGATGTCGCCCACTAAGTCATCGAGCTTGCCCCACCTGTAGACATCGCGGTTTCTTTCTATGCCTTCCCACCTCACCTCGACCCTGTGGTTGCGCACCCATCCCTGGTCGCCCGCCGGCATCGTGTCCGCGAAGTCCTTCCCCATATGCAGGCCCAACAGGGTGCGGTCGGCGTAGGCGATCAACTGGGCCTCGGTGCCGCGCACCGCGGGCAGGACGGCGGTCACGGCACACGCCAGCGCGGCGACGGCGGCGACGGCGACGACCGTGTTCCTGAACCTCTTCATCTTCATCAGCTGTATCCACTCCTCGCTCAAGTCTTCCTGCATTCCCTGGCATACCTTTCGACCCGCCGGGGGGCTGTTCCTGTTCCCCGGGATCTGCTCTTATCTTTACCCGTTCGGGGCCGCGGACCCCGTCTCTCGCGCCGGCGGTCATCAAGCGGGGGTCAGGAGACGGCCTCCTCCAGCCTGGCTTCGAACTCGCTCACGATCCTCTCCCAACCCCGCAGGGCCATCACCTTCTCCTTGCCCCTCTCGCCCATCTCCCGTGCCAGCTCCGGGTCTTGCAGCAGCCTCAGGACCATCTCCCCGTATTCCTCCGGGTCCCGGCACAGGTACCCGTCCCCGCCGTGGGTTATCTGGTCCCGCGCCGCGGCGCAGAGGGCGTTGCCCAGCACGGGTTTCCCGCGCAGCCAGGCCTCTCCGAACACGAGGCAGAAGCTCTCGTAGAGGGAGGGGAACACGAAGACGTCGCAGGCGTCGTAAGCGTCCAGCACCGTCCGGCGTGGGAGAGGGCCGAGGTAGTGAACGCCTTCGCCGCTCACCGGCAAGTAGTCCTCTTCAGGCCCTATCATGACCAGCTCGGCCGGGCAGCCCCTGGCCCGCACGTATTCCAGGGCGGCAGCGGCTTCGCGGTACCCCTTGCCGGGGTTCTTTCTCGCCACCCAGAGGAGCAGGGGCACGTTTTCCAGGCCGAACTCGCGGCGGAAGCGCCCGCCGTCGATACCGGGCGCCAGCAGCTCCTCGAGGTCGAAACCCGGGCCCACCGCGAAGGCGTCGAAGCCCCAAGCCTGCATGATCTGGGCGATGCCCTCCAGGTTTGCCTCCACGCCCCATGCGGCAGCCATGGCATCGTACAGGTGACCGTAATAATGGTTGGTGTCGCGCGGGTGAAAGAGCGGGAAGGCGATGAAGGGCCTCCCGCTGCGCCTGGCCGCTTCCGCCGCCAGCGAGAGGGAGGACATGGGGGCCATGCAGCCCAGGACGAGGTCGAAGCCGGGCGCCGTCTTCTTGACCTCCCGTTCCATCACGGGGGAGTGCGGCCCCATGACGTACTTGTGCTTGCGCGAGAAGCCTGCGGGCATGGCCCGTGCCTTCCACCACAAAGCTTTGCCCAGCAGCTCCTCCGGGCCGTCGTGCACGAACTCATCCCATCCACGCGCGACGTCGAGTTCCCGCGTCCCCTCGCTGTCCCGCAGGGACACCCGGTGTATCAACACGCCCAGTTCCCTGCCGTCCTGGGGCGGCCTGAACACCCTGGGGACCTCTATGCTCACCGCGACGCTCTCGTTGGACGGGACATCCGCACGGATGGTCTGCCTGCGCCCTTTTTCCAGCTCGAAACGGAGCGGTTTCGACCCCTCTATGAGCAGCTCCAGCCGTTCGTCCAGCGGCGAGCTCAGCTCCAACAGGACCTCCTCGATCCCTTTGCCACCTGCCACAAGGTGCGCCTTTTTTGCGCTCCAGCGCATACACGCGCCGTCCCTGTGCTCGCTGCCGTGCCAGCCGGCCAGGAAGCAATGTTCACCGCTCCCTGCGAGCAGGCGCGAGAAATAAGAGATGAACTCCGGCCTGCGGTGCTCCTTCTCCCTGCGCGCGTTTAGCTGCTCCCAGTACCTCTTCGCCCGCCGTGGTTTGGGGTTGCTGACCGGGTAGCGGTGGATGACGATTCCGCCGTCTTCCTCCACCCCTGGCGGGAAGTAGCCGTCCCAGAGGCAGTAGCCGAAGGGCGACCTTACCATCTGGTGCGAGCAGGTGGTGAACACCTCGACCTGGTGCCCCCTCTGGTTGAGCCTGTGCATGAGCTCCCAGAGATATCTCTCGGCCCCGCCGGGTATCCCCCTCCCGAAGCGGAAGCTGACCAACATTATGCGCATCGTATTTCCTCACGGTTTTTCGTGTCCGAGCGCCGCTAAGGCTACGGCTATTCTAAGCTATTAGATGAGGGGAGCGGTGTAAAGCCCCGCAAGTCCCGGGGCGAGGATATACGCCGCCGCGCCGCCGCAGCTGCGACCCGTCCGAGGGGCATGGTGCCCGGTCCCGTGAGACCAGGGGGCGGTTCAGTCCGTCTCCACCCTGGACACCGCGAACCCCAGGCGCCGGTGGTCCTCGACCCCCAGCATCTCCAGGGGGGAGAAGGGGTTCTCCACCTCGAATACCACCTCCCAGTCTCCGGGCTGCAGGTCAGGCGGCAGTCCGATGCGCTGGCTGTGCGGCTGGTTCGGTACCTCGATCACGGAAAGGAAGCGCCCGTTCAGGGTGACCGAGGCCCTGGTGTTCCCGGCGGGATGGGCCATCACGGTATGCAGCACCAGGTCCCTTTTTCCCTCTTTCCCCTTCAGGTATAGCACTGCCCTGTCTTCCGTCCAGCGGAAAAAGCTCCCCCTGGAGTCCTGCTCGCGCTCGTGCCAGCCGCTACCCAGCGAGTTGTTGTCGCTGCTGGACATCACCACCTTGCCGCTCAAGCCCTTGCGCCGTGCCGCCCGCGGGCCCCGAGCTTCCGCGGCGCGTATATCGCGAGTTATATAGGGCTCTCCCAGGGACGAGCACAAGACCCCCCTGCGCATGAGCTGCTGGTCCGTGAGCTTCCTCGTCTTCTCCACTTCTTTTTTCAGCCGCAGGGTGTTCCCCATATGGACGGCGTTCCATAACACGGCCTGGACCATGCGCAGGGCGAAGGAGAGTTTCATCATGAAGCTGATCTCCTCGTTCCTCCACTCCCTCTGTACGCGGTGCAGGTAATGGTAGATGAGCTCTCTGCGCACCCACTTAAGCGTCTGCCCCTCCATGTTCTTGATGAGGTTCCGGAGGCGGTTCCTCTCA
>CAYPZH010000114.1:8073-9508 GCA_964415205.1 uncultured Actinomycetota bacterium
ATGTACAGCCTTTTGATGAGTTTCCAGCCCTCCGCGACCCCCTGGTGATGGTGGGCCACCGCCCGTGGTTCGTAGGCGACTCCGTAATCCAGGATGTTCATCCTCCACCCCAGGTCCACGTCGTCGTAGAGGTACTCATAGGCGCCGTCAAACCCGCCGACCTCCGTGAACAAGGACGCCCTGACGATCATGGCCGCCGCGCATGCCCACATCACGCGCGTATTGAAGGAATACGAGTCCGTGTCCTGCGTGAAGATGCCCCTGTCCCAGGCGTAGCCGAGGAGGTTTACGAACCCGCCCGTGCTGTTGAGCACGGAGGGATGGCCGTTGATCAGGATATGCGAGGCACAGATCCCCAGGCGGTCACCCTCCTCCCCGAAACGCCCTATCATCGCCTGTAGCCAGTCAGGCTCGAGCTCGATGTCGTTATCGAGGAACGCGATGTATTTGCCCCGCGCCACGGCGGCCCCCACGTTCTTGGAGGCCGCGCAACCCAGGTTGCGCTTATTGACTACCAGCCTGACCTGCTTGTACGCGCTGGAGATAAGCGCGGTGCTGCCGTCGGTGGAACAATCGTCGACTACGATGACCTCGTAGCTCTTGTCGGTTCTCTGCGCGAAAACCGAGCCCAGGCAGGCGGGGAGCAACTCCTCACCCTGGTAGTTCGGTATAACGAAGCTTACCAGCGGGCCGTTCTCATCTGTCAATTCACGATCCTTCTTTTTCCTCCCGCGGGCCGCGCTTGGCGCACATGCCCCCCCACGGCGGCTCACCGCATCTTCGTATCCGTGCCGTAAGACCGGCGGCTGGCCCCCCCCTGGACCAACCCCTTTCTCCTGCCCGGTCTGACCGACCGTCCCGGCGGCAGGCTAAGAATTGCACCCGCCCCGTCCGTTTTCGCGCTCATATCCAGGCCGAGCCTTAAGCGCGACGTCGATACAGTCGAATATACTATTGAGCCGCACGACCCGACGTTATCTCGGGCGCCAGATAATCGGCTCCCAGCACTATAATATCAAAAAGAGGTGCCGCAAATGGAGGCAGCGACGAAACCTGCGATATTTCTCTTGGTTCTCGCTCTCATCGCCCTGACCGCAGGCAGCGCGCTGGCGCCTGCTTCTACGCGGGCGGAAGCCGGTGTCGCCGAGATCACGCTGCAACGCAACTGGGAACTGGACATGGGGAGCATGTTCAAACACGCCTCTCCTACCCTGGCGGACGTGGACGGGAACGGCACGCAGGAGATACTCGTAGGCAACAGCAACGGCACCTTCTACTGCGTCAACCACGACGGCGGCTACCGCTGGACCTACTACACCGGCGCGCCTATCCAGTCGAGCCCACTTGCGGCGGACTGCGACGGTGACGGCCGCCTGGAGGTCTTCTTCGGCTGCGACAACGGCCTGGTCTACGGCCTCAATGCCGACGGCCAGCC
>CAYPZH010000115.1:0-9335 GCA_964415205.1 uncultured Actinomycetota bacterium
GATCTGGATCTCGATGCGCTCGCCCTCGGGCCCGATGACCGTGGTGTGCAGGCTTTGGTAGATGCCGAAACGAGGCTTTGCGATGTAGTCCTTGATGCGCCCGGGCACCGGGTGCCAGAGGGAGTGCACGATACCCATCACGGTATAGCAGTCCTCCTTGGACCCCACGATGACCCTCACCGCGAAGAGGTCATAGATCTCGTCGAACTGCTTCCCCTGCTCTTTCATCTTGGCGTAGATGCTGTAATAGTGCTTTACCCGCCCGCCGACCTCCGCCTTGACATGCGACTGTTTGAGCTGGTTCTGCAGATCCTTCTCCACCGTCTTGACATATTCCTCGCGTTCGGGGCGTCGCTGGTTGACCATCTGCACGATCTCCTGGAAGCGCAGGGGATAGAGGGTGGCGAAGGAGAGGTCCTCCAATTGCCACTTGAGCTGAGATATACCAAGGCGGTGCGCCAGGGGTGCGTAGATCTCCAGGGTCTCACGGGCCTTCTCGCGCTGCTTGTCCTCGGAGAGGTGCCCGATGGTCTTCATGTTGTCCAGGCGGTCCGCCAGCTTGATGATGACCACGCGTATGTCGCGGGCCATGGCCACGAACATCTTGCGGAAGTTCTCAGCCTGCTCCTCCTCACGGTTGGCGAAGGAGAGGCGGTCAAGCTTGGTCACGCCGTCGATGATCTCCGCCACGGAGGGTCCGAACTTACGCTTAACCTCCTCCAGGGAGATGTCGGTGTCCTCCACCACGTCGTGCAGGAGAGCCGCCGCTAGGGTGGTCTCGTCCATCTGCATGTCTGCCAGGATGTGCGCGACCCCCAGGGGGTGGAGGATGAACTCCTCGCCGCTGCGCCGCAGCTGGTCGGCATGGTGGATGCGCGCGAACTCGTAGGCCTCGCGTATTATCCTGGTGTCACCCTTGCCGTTGTAAGAGCGCACCTTCTGTATGAGAGAGTCGATTGACTGTGACAACGCGGCCCCTCCAGCTTTGTTCCGGCTCGTCACCTCCATTATATTTGATACTGCCACACGGGCATGCTGATGACCAGACCGGGGAGACGGGTTCAAGCCGGAGATCGGTCGTGCGGGGGACCCCGTACCATCCATGCGTGCGCCCCCGGCGTTAACGGGGCACCTGGAGGCCCCTCTTCGCCCGCGATTCACCTCCGTGACATCAGCGGGCCGCAACCCTGACCTAACGTGCGGTGGTACGTAATCGCTGCGGCTCCGCGGCGCAGGCCCGGGTTATTTCTTCTTCTTCTTTTTTTTCTTCTTGCCGCCGCTGGGCCCCCTGGTGGTGGAGGACTTCTTGCGCTGCGCGGATGCAGCCGCGGGGGCCTTTATCGCCGGCTTGGCCGCGGGTCCGGGTTTGCCTTCCGCCTCCACGGCTTCCTCGCCTCTTTTCTCCACCGCCACAGCCGCCTGCGCCTCCTTCGCCTTGCCCGCCGCCGACTTGGGAGAGGTGATGAGGATGGCTTCCCGCGCCCCCCTGGATTCCACCTTGTCGCGCACGGTGGCGTAGCGCGGCTCCCTCTCCTTCCACAGGGCCAGGAGCGGCGAGGCCACGAACATGGAGGAATAGGCGCCCAAGAACACGCCCAGCAAAAGGGCGAAAGCGAAGTCCTTGAGGGTCTCCCCGCCGAAGATGAGGATGGTGGTGATGGGCAGCAGGGTGGTGAGGGTGGTGCCGATGGAGCGCATGAAGGTCTGGTTCACGCTCTCGTTGACCATCTCGGCGTAGGACATACGGGTCGAACGGCCCATGAGGTTGGTGTTCTCCTCCACGCGGTCGAAGACCACGATGGTGTCGTAGAGGGAATAGCCCAGTATGGTAAGGAAGGCGATGACCGTCACCGGCGTTACCTGCCGCCCGGTCAGTGCATATATGCCCACCGTTATCACGGTATCGTGGATGAGGGCGAGGATGGCCGTCACCGCCATCTTGAACTCCAGGCGCAGGGTGATATAGACCAGTATGACCAGCAGGAAAACGCCCAGGGCTATGAGGGCCTTGATGCTCACCTCGCGCCCCCACTCCGAGCCCACCTGCTCCTCTTGCAGCACCTCCTCGATTCCGTAGAGGGTGTCGATCTCCTGCGTTATCGCGCCTTTGGTGTCCTTACGGGACTGGGTGTCCTCGATGTACGGCATGCGCAGGATGAGCACGGGTCCGCCTTCGGCCTCCCCCGTCTGCACTATGGTCTCCCCCAGGCCCTCGGCGGCGAAATCCCCGAGAATGCCCCGCACCTCTTCCACTTCTGCCGGCCTGTCCAGGCTCACTTTGAGCAGGTATCCGCCCTTGAACTCGATGCCCAGGTTTATCCCCAGGGTGAACATCACCACCAGGGAGAGGGCTATCAGCGTGCCCGAGAGCGCGAACCAGATGGCGTTGGGCCGTGCGAATGGCCTGGAGCCTATGAAGTCGAACTTGACCTCCCTGCCGCGCACGAACATCAGGCCTCACCCCCCTGTGCCTCGCGTCCCACCCCCAAGAAGCGGGGCTTGTTGTAGACCCCGAGGCGGGAGAGGAGGGATACGGCCGGGTGGGTGAAGAAATAGGAGATGCAAACGTCCAGTATGGTGGCGATGCCCAGGGTGAAGGCGAAGCCCTTAACCGAGCCCATGGCCAGTATCCACAGGATAAAGGCGGTGATGAAGGTCGCCGTGTCCGCGGCGATGATGGTGCGGAAGGCCGACTTGTATGCGCGGTCCGCGGACGAGCGCAGGGTCTTGCCCTCCCGCACCTCCTCCTTCAGGCGCTCGAAATAAACCACGCTGGAATCCGCGGAGATGCCGATGGAGACGATGATGCCGGCGATGCCCGCGAGGGTCAGTTTCCAGCTCATCCACACGCCCAGCAGGCACACGATGCCGTAGACGAACAGCCCGAAGATCACCAGGGAAGTGGTGGTCACGAGGCCCAGGCCGCGGTACACGAAGAGCATGTACAAGACCACCAGGACGAGGCCGATCAACCCCGCCAGGAGCCCCTGGCGCAGGGAATCGCGGCCCAGGGTGGCGCTGATGTTCTCCACCAGGGGGTCGGGCTCGAATTCCACCGGCAGGGCCCCCATCTTCAGCACCAGGGCCAGGTCGCGGGCCTCCTCGCGGGTGAAGCCGCCGGTTATCTCGCCCTCGCCCGTCTCGATGACGGACTGCACGGTGGGGAAGGACTCCAGGTTGTAATCGAGCACGATGGCCAGCTGTTTCCCCTGCAGCTCCGTGGTGAGGGCGGAGAACTGCGGCGTGGCCTCGTCGGTGAGCTTGAAGACGATCTTATAGCCGTTTTTCTCTTTGTCGACCGCCGCGTCGGCGGAGGCTATGATGTCCCCGGTGAGGCGGGTAGGCCCCAGGCGCACTTTCGCCTCCTCGCCTTCCGCGCCCTCCGTGGTGAGCACGATCTCCTGGTCCTTGAGGGCCTGGTAGGCCTCGACGTCCTCGGGGTCGGGGACGGTGACCTCCAGCTCGTCGTAGCCCTCCTGGCCCGGCTCCAGCACCTCCAGCACCTCGCGGAACTGCAGCTGCGCGGTGCTGCCGATGATGGAGAGAACCCTCTCGGTGTCCTGGATGCCGGGTATCTGCACCAGGATGCGGTTGTTGCCCTGTGCCGCCACCACGGGCTCCGCCAGCCCCAGGGCGTCGACGCGGTTGCGGACGATGTCCGCCGCCTTCTCCATCTGTTCCTGGGAGGCCTCCCCGAGCGCCTGCAGGGTCACGCTCACGCCGCCCTCAAGGTCCAGCCCGAGCTCGGGGGAGAGCCCGCGGACGATAATAAAGGTGTACATCGCCACCAGCGCGAGCACCACGAAGGCGATGAAAAGGACCGCTCTGTTCGTCTTCAAACCCTGCCTCCTATCGCGACCGTTCCGCCATTGGCCAAGCACGGCGTTTTATTCGCTGCCCGGGACGCCGCCACCTTCTTCATCGCTCCGACCTGTCACCTGTCTCGCGCGCACGGGCGGCGGCCGCAAAGCTCTCTGCGATATGGACACGCGGTGTGCCGGCTTCCGGCTCACCGCGGCTCTATGCCTGTTCCCCGCCCTGTGACGTATGCGAGGACGGTTTGGTTTCTACTGCCTGGGCTCAGCTTTTGTCGGCCCCGTTATCTTCCGCCTGCCCGCCAGCTCCCTGGGAGGCCTCCGCCTCCTCCTCCACGGGCTCATCTCCCGCGGCTTCTTCCTCCGCTGGCTCCTCTTCCGGCTTTTCCTCTTCCGGCTCCTCCTCTTCCGGCTCCTCGCGCACTGTGAAGATGCGCGCGACGGCGCTCTTGGCCACCCTTATCTCCACGTCCTCGGAGACCTCGAGCAGGATGGTGTCCTCCTCGACCTCGGTCACGGTGCCGTAGATACCGGACGAGGTCATGATCTCGTCGCCGGGGCGCAGGTTGTTCATGAGTTCCATCTGCTGACGCATACGCTTCTGCTGCGGCCTGATGAGCATGAAATAGAAGATGGCGATCAGGCCAACGATGAGTATGATAGACATGTAGCTCTCCGTCTGAGCAGCCAGGGTAACCGCGTTCATCTCGACCTACCTTCCCATAGAAGCTTATATATCATGTCCTTCACCCGCCGGTCTGCGGTCGTTCCAGCCTTCCCACTGCCGGGCCAACTTTAACATTCTACCAGCCTCTATCGCGGCTCTGCAATCGAGCATGAGGCGCATCATGAATGCCAGGTTATGCCAGGTGAGAAGGCGGTGCGCCATGATCTCGTTTAGGCCGTGCAGGTGGCGCAGGTAGGCGCGGGAAAAACCGCGACAGGCCGGGCAGGGGCAGTCGGCCTCCAGGGGGCGCAGGTCGTCGCGGTAGCGCGCGTGGCGCAGGTTCAGCTTGCCCGGCCGCGTGAGGGCCACTCCGTTGCGGGCCATGCGCGTGGGGAGGACACAGTCGAAGAGGTCCACCCCCAGCGCAACCGCCCGGGTGACGCCCTCGGGGTCCCCGATGCCCAAAAGGTGCCGGGGCCTGTCCTCGGGTAGTATCCCCGTCTGCACCTCCAGGCACGCCAGCATGGTCTCCCTGGGTTCTCCCACCGACAGCCCGCCGATGCCGTAACCGGGAAAATCGAGGCGCGCCGTCTCCTCGGCACTATACGCCCGCAGGTCTTCCTGGGTGCCGCCCTGCACGATGCCGAAGAGTGCCTGCCCCTCCGCGCGTCGGGCTGCGATGCTCCTCTCCGCCCACGCGAGGGTCAGCTTTACCGCTTTCTCCGCCTCTTCGCGTGCGCACGGGTAGGCCACGCACTGGTCGAGTATCATGGCCACGTCGGAGCCCAGTTCCTCCTGGATCCGTACCGCTTTCTCCGGCGTCAGCAGGTGCTCGCTGCCATCGTAGACGGAGCGGAAACGCACGCCCTCCTCTCCCACCTCCAGGGTGGACGAGAGGGAGAAGACCTGGAAACCCCCGCTGTCGGTGAGGATGGGCCGTCGCCAGCCCATGAAGGCGTGCAGCCCCCCCGCATCCCCTACGAGCCGCGAGCCGGGGCGGAGGTAGAGGTGGTAGGCGTTGGCGAGCAGCATCTCGCATCCCAGCTCCTCCAGCTCCCAGGGCGCCATGGCCTTTACCGTCCCCCTGGTCCCCACGGGGAGGAAGGCGGGGGTGAGCACTTCGCCGTGGGCCGTCTTCATGCTGCCCAGGCGCGCCCGCGAGTGCGGGTCCCGAGCGGTCACTTGGAAGGAGAATGCCTGCGCCATGACCCTTAGATTCCCCTGCGTTTCGAGGGGCGATGAAAGAAGCACGCGTCCCCGAAGCTGAGGAAGCGGTAGCTCTCCTGCACCGCCTGCCGGTAGGCTTCCAGCACGGTCTCCCTGCCCGCGAAGGCGCAAACCATCACGAGCAGGCTGGAGCGCGGCAGGTGGAAGTTGGTGAGCAGGCAGTCCACGGCACGGAAACGGAAACCCGGGTAAATAAACAGGTCCGTGGAGCCCCTACGTGGCCTTACCTGTCCCCGGTCCGCGGCGCTCTCCAACGCGCGCACCACGGTTGTCCCCACCGCGACCACCCTGCCGCCCTCGCGACGGGTGGCGTTTACGAGCTCACAGGCCTCCTGCTCCACCACCATCTCCTCGCTGTGGATGCGGTGGTCCTCAACCTGCTCCTCCGTGATGGGGCGGAAAGTGTCCAGCCCCACGTCCAGGCGCAGAAAAGCCAGCCTCACGCCTCTTTCCTCCAGTGCGCGCAGGGTGTCCATTTCGAAGTGCAGGCCCGCGGTGGGCGCGGCGGCGGAGCCCGTCTCCCGCGCGTACACGGTCTGGTATCTCTCCGGGTCGGGGGGATTGCTTTTGATATACGGCGGCAGGGGCATCTCCCCCAGCCTCTCCACCGCCGCCTCCACTTCGGAAAGCCCACCGGGATGCAGGCGCACGCGCATCTCGCCCCTCTCCCCTTTCTCCTCCACCTCGGCCTCGAGCTCGCCGCCGCCGAATACCACCACGGTCCCCTTTTTCAGCCTCCTCGCCGGCCGCGCCAGGGCGTCCCATATCCCGTCCCCGCTTGGCGCCAGCAGCAGCATCTCGACCTCTCCTCCGCCTCCCCGCTTGCGGCCGCGCAGGCGGGCACGGCGTACGCGGCTGGTGTTGAAGACCAGGCAGTCCCCCTCATCCAGATAACCAGGCAGGTCAGTGAAACGGCGGTGCGCGACCTCACCGCTCTCGCAATCCACCACCAGCAGGCGTGATCCCTGCCGTTTTTCGGCAGGTATCTGGGCGATGAGTTCGGGCGGAAGGTGGTAGTCAAAGAGCTGCGTGCGCATGGTGTCCTATTCACCTTCGCCTGTGTCGCGGCGGCTGCGGTCGTAGCGCTCCCACTCGCTGAGCAGGCAGCCGCAATAGGGCTGGGTGTACAGCCCCCTCGCGCGGGCCGACGACAAGGCGTCGTAATATCCCTCCCTGCCGTCCCAGGTCACGAACCTCAGCCCCCGGCTGCGGCAGATGGAATCGCCCAGGAGAAAGACCATCTCGTGGTCCTGGTAAGGGCTGGCGAAGAGGGTGGTGGTGAGCTGGTCGCAGCCCACCTCCAGTGCGAAGTCCGCGGCCTTGCGCAGGCGCAGGCGGTAGCAGAACTCGCAGCGTCTCTCCTCGCGGAAGGCCACCGCCCTTATCCATTCCCCCGGCTCGTACGGCACCACGGTATAGGACTGCTCCTCGTGCGCCATCAGTTCCTCGAAGCTCTCCAGCCTCCTGCGGTACTCCCGGAAGGGGTGCACGTTGGGGTTGTAGAAGAGGTAGTGCGCCTCGTATGCCGGGGGGGTGAAGATGCGCAGCGTCTGCAGCGCGCATGGCGCACAGCAGGTATCGATGACTATCGCAGGCATCAGAAAAGGGTTCCCTCGCTGTCTTTCCCCACCCCGAGGTGGCGGTAGGCGCTCTCGGTGGCGACCCTACCCCGCGGGGTGCGCTGCATGAATCCTATCTGCAACAGGTAGGGCTCGTACACCTCCTCGATGGTGTCGATCTCCTCGCCCACGGAGACGGCCAGCGTGTTCACCCCCACCGGGCCGCCGCCGAACTTGTCGATGATGGTGTGCAGGATCATCTTGTCCACCTTGTCCAGCCCCATCTCGTCCACCTCGAAGAGGGCGAGAGCCTCGCAGCCCACGGCATAGTTGATGGACCCTTCCGCCCTCACCTGGGCGTAATCGCGCACCCGCCTGAGCAGGCGGTTGGCGATGCGCGGCGTTCCCCGCGAGCGGCGGGCCAGCTCCCGCGCCCCCTCCTCGTCTATCTCCACCCCCAGGATTCGCGCCGAGCGCAAGATGATGGCCATGATCTCCGTCAGGCCGTAATAATCCAGGCGGCTGTGCACCCCGAAACGCTCACGCAGCGGCGAGGTCAAGAGCCCCGCGCGCGTGGTCGCCCCCACAAGGGTGAACGGCGGCAGGTCCAGCCTGATGGAACGAGCCGCCGGGCCTTTGCCCACCACTATATCCAGCTTGAAATCCTCCATGGCCGGGTAGAGCACCTCCTCCACCACGCGGTTTAGGCGGTGTATCTCGTCGATGAAGAGGACGTCCCCAGGCTCTAGGTTGGTGAGGATGGAGGCCAGGTCCCCCGCGCGTTCCAGGGCCGGGCCTGAGGTCTGTTTGCAGGCTACCCCCATCTCGTTAGCGATGATCCCAGCCAGCGTGGTCTTGCCCAGCCCGGGCGGGCCCGAGAGGATGACGTGGTCCAACGACTCCCTGCGCTCGCGCGCGGCGGCTATAAATATCTCCAGGTGCTCGCGGATGCGGTCCTGGCCGATGAACTCGGATATCCAGCGGGGGCGCAGGGTGATGTCGTACTCCTGCTCGTCCTCCCTGGCCTCGGGGTCGAGAAGCCTTTCCTCGGCCACCTCCAGGTCCCCGGTTATCTCCTCGTGGTCGTCTTCCATCTATTCCTTACCTCCCAGCCGCCTGAGGGCGTAGGTGAGCATGTCCTCGACGCTGGGCTCCTCCGCGGTATATCCCTCCAGGGCGCGGTTGCTCTCCGCAGCGCTGTAGCCCAGCCCCTTGAGGGCATCGCGCACCTCGCGCAGCAACCCCTTACCCGCGGCGCTCGCGGCCGCCGGTCCCAGCTCCCCGGCCATGGGCGCGAGCCTGTCCTTGAGCTCGAGGATGATCCTCTGGGCGCTCTTCTTTCCCACTCCTGAGACGGCGGTCATCGCCTCCAGATCCTCAGAGGCCACGATGCGCACGAAGCTGTCGGGGTCGTAAGCGGAGAGCACCGCCAGCGCCACCCTGGGTCCGACGCCGCTCACCGCGATGAGCTCGAGGAAGATGTCCCTCTCGCCGCGGTCGAAGAAACCGTAGAGCTGCAGTACGTCCTCCTTGACGTGCAGATAGCCGAAGAGCTTTACTTTCCCCCCCACCGGCGGGAGCTTCTGCAGGGTGGGATGGGAGACGAATAAGGTGAGGCCGACGCCGCCCACCCCGACCACGGCGCTGTCCTCGCTCTTCTCCGCCACCACGCCTTCCACGAAGTCTATCACCCTGCCGTCCCTTTCGACCCTCTTCCGCTCCGCAGGTCCCCTGCACGGGACGCCCCGCGGAGCATAAGCTCACCTCGCCGTCCTCTTCTTGTGCGCGGGCTTCTTCTGCGCCTGCCTCTCAGCCATGGCCTCGTCCAGACGTCCGCGCATCCTCTCACTGTGGGCATGGCATATAGCGAGGGCCAGGGCGTCGCTGGCGTGCGACGAACCTATATCTCCCTCGATGTGGAGCAGCGTGCGCACCATGTACTCGACCTGCCGCTTGTCCGCGCGCCCATGGCCCACCAGGGTCTGTTTCACCTGCAACGGCGTATATTCCTCCACTCCTATACCGGCATGCGCGGCTGCCAGGATGATGCCTCCCCTGGCCTGGCCA
>CAYPZH010000116.1:0-2153 GCA_964415205.1 uncultured Actinomycetota bacterium
AATAGCCCCAGCTTGCGGTCCAGGCCCAACTCCGCGGCCCGGGGGTGGTTGATCTCCGCGTTGATCATGGTGGGCACGGCGGGGAAGAAGGTTATCTCCTCGAAGCCGGATAGCAGGTTCATCACCTCGTCCACGTCGAAGCGGGGTATGAGGATCATGGTGGCGCAGTTGAAGGTGGCCCAGTTGAGGACGACGACGTTGCCGTAGACGTGGAAGAAGGGGATGAGGGCTACGACTTTGCGCCTCTCCGGGGGGATTATGGATATCGTAGGGTTTCCCCACATGGAGCACTGCAGGGTGCCGGCCACGAGATTGGCGTGGGTGAGAACGGCTCCCTTGGGGATGCCGGTGGTGCCTCCGGTGAACTGGATCAGGGCTGGGTCCTCGGGGCTCACCTGTACGCGGCTGCGTTTGGGGCTCGCCACGCCGTCGATAAGGGCGCCGAAGTGATGCCAGCCGTCTTCCAGCTCCAGGCTGGCCGCGGTGCTCACCTCCATGCCCGCGATGAAATCGGTGACCTTGGTCACGATGACCTTCGGGATCTCGACCTCGGCGGTGAGCGCGCGGATGATGGGGAGCACCATGTCGAAGGTGATGAGGGTATCGAGGCCCGTGGTCGTCGCTATCTGCTTCAATTCGTCTGCCGTATAAAGCTGGTTCAGGTTGACCACGATGGCGCCCACCGACAGCGCCGCGAAGTAGGAGATGAGATATTGAGGGCAGTTCGGCAGGTGGACGCCCACCCGGTCCCCTTTCTTCACCCCCAGGGCCTCCAGGGCGTTGGCGAAGCGCATCACCCGGTCGCGCAGCTCCCAGAAGGTCATCTCGCTGCCGTAAAAATTAAACGCGGCTTTATCCGGGTATGCGTTCGCCGGCAGCCCGAGTAGCTCGTGCACGCCGAGGCGCGGGTAGCGGATGGTGGTGGGGACGTTGTAATCGTAGTGACGGTGCCAGGGTTTTTCTTCCATCTCCTTGATCACCTCCATGAGCGACCACTTTAAAGCCTTGCTTTTGTACCATGTACGGGGAGACGGCACTTCCTGCTCTTGCCCCATTTTAATAGGAGGCCGTATAACCCCTCGCGGCGAAACGATGACGGATGGCCTTCCCCCGGAAGCTGGCCGATACGACTATGATAGCACCGGGCCGGACGGTGTAAAGGAAGCCCTGGAGGCCCGCATGGGGTATACTTCTTCGTGGCTGTTCGCGAAGACGGAAGAGGTGAGCGTCATGGCCGGTGGTTTCCTGGATGGTCTGCAGCGGTCGCGTGCCAGCGTGGACGGCCTCGATTTCGAGCTCCCCGTGGTCATCGGCGAAGCGCGCATCATCTCCGCCGTCTTCCCCGCCTCGGCGAAAAGGCTCCGCAGGCTCATCCCCGAAGAGGCGCTCATCCCCGCCCAGCTGCTGCCGGGGATGGGCCTGGTGCAGCTCACCGCCTACGAATACAGCGACACCGACATCGGCCCCTTCAACGAGTTCTCCGTGGTCATACCCCTCTACATGCCCGGCTTTCCCCGGCTGCCTTTCTATAACCTCAACAAGTCCAGGACCCTGCGGGAGGTGCACAACTACCTCATCCACCGCGGGGCGACCTCGGAGAAGGCGGTGCGCATATTCGGGGGCCATCACCGCTGGCCGGAGTTTTTGTCCTCCATCGACATCAGCGAGGACGACGAGTGGTTGACCTGTGGATGGAAAGAGGGCGAGGAACTCATCTGCCGCCTGCGCGGGCGCAAGATACCGGCGCGGCACATGGGGGTGGTGAGGGTGTTCATCTATACCCCCGAACACCCGCGGGCGCAGAGAGCCGACATCAACCCCGACCAGAGCGTGATCACCCGCGGATCCGGTGACGCCGAGCTCACCCTGGGCTCTTCCCATCCCATCGCCGTGGAGCTGTCCCGGGTGCTCTCATCAGACAAGGCGCGCATGTACACCTACGGGCCGCGCTGGCAGCTGCTGGCCTACGGCCCCGAGCCCCCCGCCGCGCCCCGTCCGGGCCTGCTCGCCCGCTGACCGCCTCCGTGGCCCACTCAAGCCCGCCCCGGCAGTGGGCGAGAAATTGTATGACGAGCGGTGCGTGCGGCAGGTCATCGCCGTGAGAGTGGGGAGGATGGTCTTCATGGCCGCAGGTGTGAGCGCAACAGCGGGCG
>CAYPZH010000116.1:2163-9243 GCA_964415205.1 uncultured Actinomycetota bacterium
CCTCCTCGCCCTGGGCACCGCCGCGGGCTGCGGTGGGGCACAGGATGAACGCGATGACGCCGCGGCGGCAAGGGCGCGCGAGGTGGTGGGATACATCACGGCGGGGGACTATGCCGCCGCGGTGGAGGCCTTCGACGCCACCATGCGGGAAAGCATGCCCGCCGACCGGCTCGAGCAGGCATGGGGTTCCCTGCTGGAGAAGGCGGGCCCATTCCAGGAGATCGCCGGGGGGAACGTCACCACAGCCGGCGATACGCAGGTGGCCTTCGTCACCTGCCGTTTCGAGAACTCCTCCGTGGACATAAAGGTCGTCTTCGACCGGGACCTCAAGGTCGCCGGCCTCTGGTTCGTCCCCACCCGGGAAAGCGGCGAGTACGAACCTCCGGCTTACGTCGACCCCGACAGTTTCAGCGAAAGGGAGGTGACGGTGAGGGACGGCGAGTGGTCCCTGCCGGGGACCCTGACCTTGCCACGAGGGGAAGGGCCCTTCCCCGCCGTGGTGCTGGTGCACGGGTCGGGCCCCAACGACCGCGACGAGTCCCTCGGCCCCATCGCCGCCTTCAAGGACCTGGCCTGGGGACTGGCCTCCCGCGGCATCGCCGTCCTCCGCTATGACAAGCGCACCTTGGTGTATGCGGACAGGTTAGCGGCGCTGGGAGGCGACATCACCGTGTGGGAGGAGACGGTCGATGACGCCGCGGCCGCCGTGGACCTACTTTTTGAGACCGGGGGCGTAGACGCCGATAACATATTCGTGCTCGGCCACAGCCTGGGCGGCATGCTCGTGCCGCGCATCGCAGCGTCATCACCGCAAGCGAGGGGCTTCGTCATCCTGGCGGGCGCGGCACGCCCCCTGGAGGACCTGGTGCTGGAGCAGAGCGAGTACATAGTCTCCCTTGACGGGGTGACCACCCCGGAGGAACAGTCCATGCTGGACCAGCTGCGGGCGGTGGTGGCAAAGGTGAAGAGCGCAGACCTGGCGCCGTCCACGCCCGGGTCTGAGCTGCCCTTCGGCGTCGGCGGCCGCTACTGGCTGGACCTGCGCGGCTACGACCCGGCACAGTCGGGCAGGGACATCGACCGCCCCGTCCTGGTGCTGCAAGGGGAGAGGGACTACCAGGTGACCATGGCCGACTTCCAGCTCTGGCAGGACGCGATGTCGGGTATACCAGGCGTGGCCTTCAAGGTCTACCCCGATCTCAACCACCTGTTCATCGCGGGGGAGGGCAAGAGCACTCCCTCGGAGTACGAGCTTCCGGGGCACGTCTCGCAGGAGGTGGTGGAGGACATCGCATCTTTCGTCTCGGACAATCTGGCGGGGCGGTGAACGCCCCGGGCAGCATAGCCGGCGCTTCCTCCGCACCGGGACCTGTTACCCTCACACCCGCGCGGCCCATGACGGTGCTCCACGGGCCGGCCGGGCGCAAGCAAAACCGGGCGGCCGTCGGGGCCGCCCGGTTCCCCCCAAACCCCCCTACGCTATAATACCCACGCCTCCTAGTAGGCGCCGTTCGAGGATGCGACGGCAGAGAATGTCCTCATGATGATCTTGAAGTCGGACCACAGCGACCAGGTCTCGATGTAATAGAGGTCCAGCTTGATCATCTCGTCGAAGGGCAGGTCGCTGCGCCCGTTGACCTGCCACAGGCCGGTGATGCCCGGCTTCACGTTCAGCCGCTGGAAGTGCCATTCCTTGTAGAACCCGTATTCCTCCATGAGGGAGGGCCTGGGCCCAACCAGGCTCATCTTGCCGGAGAGGACGTTGAAGATCTGCGGCAGCTCGTCGATGGAGAACTTGCGTATCCACTTGCCCACCCGCGTTATACGCGGGTCGTTGCGGTTCTTCCAGATGAGCCAGTTGGCATCGCAATCCCCGTTCCCGTTGACCAGGTCGGCCTGCATGGCTTCAGCGCCGTCCACCATGGAGCGGAACTTAAGGCAGTTGAAGCACTTGCCGTTCCTGCCCGGCCTCTTCTGCTTGAAGAAGACCGGCCCGGGTGAGTCCAGCTTTATGGCTATGGCAGTCGTGATGAGGACAGGCCAGATGAGCAGGAGTATGACGGTCCCGAGCACGTAATCCTCGGCCGCCTTGAGCAGTTTACGGTAGCCGTTGATCTTCTTTTCGCGCAGCCGTATCAGGGGTATGCCCCCTATCTCGTTGACCACTATCTCGTCGGTTATCACCTCGAAGAGCCGGGGGATGATGGAACACTCGACGCCGGCCTTGTTGCATTTGGAGGCCACGTCCAGGAGCTTCTCTGAAGTCGCGTTGGTGAAGGCTATCACCACCTTCTCCACGTTGAAATCCCTGATGATGCAGGTCAGGTCGTCCAGCCCCCCGAGCACCTGCATGCCCTTGAGTTCCGGTTCCGTGAAATCCGTGTAAAGGGGGTCGTCGTCTATCATGCCGATGGGGCGCAGCCCGAATGAGTCATGGTGCAGCAGCTTGCGCGCCACCTCCTTGCCCACGTTGCCCGCCCCGACGATGAGGGTGTTGCGCATCACGGTGTCGCTGATACCCGCGACTGACAGGGACAGCTGCAATATCATCCGGCCCGCGAAAAGGAAGACGATGGAGAGCATCCAGAAGAAGACCAAAAATCCGCGGGTGGCGACGGACGAGTCGAACAGGAAAGACATGATGAGCAGGAAGACCAGGTAGACGTTGACCGCCCCTACTATCTTGGGTATGCGGTCGAGGATGCGCAGACGCGCCCTGGTCTCGTACATACCGCATAGCTTGAGGGCGAAGAAGAGCACCGGGGCGGTGCCCAGCATGACCAGGAGGATGTACGACAAGTCCGCCGCGCTCTCAGGCGGAAAGGCGCTCACGATGTAGGAGTTCTCGAAACGGAGCCAGTAAGCCAACCACACGGCGCCCAGGAAAGCTATCCCGTCCGCCAACAGGCGCGAAACCACGCGTGCTATTATCTCGACCCGCTTGGATACCGGGCGCTCCAGCAGGCTCATCTCGGCCTCGGAGAGGATGGCCATGAGCTCCTCTTCCGGTATGCCCAAAGGTGCCGGTGAAGCCAACTGCGCTTCCGGGATCACCGCCTCAGTCTCAGACAACCCGTTTTTCGTCAGCTGTTTCTCCATGCTCCCCCTCCATGTTCTTGCCTGGTGGGGACACGCTCACCAAGTGCCCCATCTTGGTCAGAGTGGCCGGATTATGCTCAAAGCGTTCCCAGGACTGCTTTACGTAGGCCAGCATCCGCCCCTTGAAGACCTCGACATCGAAGGCGAGGGCCTGCCGCCTCGCCCTCTCCGGATCGAACCGGCCGGGGTCGAAAGCCTTCACCGCCTCCATCAGCGATTCCGCGTCCTGGCGGTCGAAGAACACACCGGTCTCCCCTTCGACCACCGTCTCCAGTGCACCGCCGGCGCGGTAGGCGATGACCGGCCGGCCCGCCGCCATGGCCTCCAGCGGGACGATGCCGAAGTCCTCTTCCTGTGGAAAGACGAGGGCCTGGCAGCGAGAGTACAGCTCGGCCAGCTCCGCGTCGGATACCCGGCCCAGGAACTCGATGTTGGGTCCGGCCGCGGCGCGCAGCGCGTCGAACTCAGACCCGGTGCCCGCGACCTTCAGGGGCAGCCCCAGGCGGTTAAAGGCCTCCACCACGATGTCCGCCCGCTTGTAAGGGATGAGCCTGCCCGCCAGGAGGAAGTAGTCGTCTACGGTGGGGGAGATGCTCAGCCAGGACGTGTTTACGGGCGGGTAGATGACCTCGGCGTCCCGGCGGTAATACTTCCAGATGCGCCTGGCGACGTGTTCGCTGATGGCCACGAAGAGGTCCACGCGGTCAGCGGCGCAGCGGTCCCACACCCGCAGGTAGTTGGTCATGTAGGGCATGACCGCTCTCACCAGCGGGTTCAGGGCGCCGTAGCGCGGGTTAGCCAGGTAATGCTGGTAGCCGCTCCAGTAATAGCGAATGGGCGTGTAGCAATAGCAGATGTGCAGGGTCTCCGGGCGCGTGATTACGCCCTTGGACTCGGCGTGGCCGGAGGTTATGACTACGTCGTACTCGTTGAGGTCGAAGCGCTCGAAGGCCACGGTGCGCAGGTAGGGGAAGGCCTGGTGCCTGGTCCTGGCCCAGGGTATCCTCTGCATGAAGGAGGGCCTGACGTCGCCGTCCTTGAGCTGGGGGAACTGTTCGGGGGCGAACACGGAGGTATAGATGGGGGCCTCAGGATACATGTCGTGCAGCGTCAGAAGCACCCGCTCCGAGCCCGCTATGCTTGTCAGCCATTCGTGTACCAGGGCTACCCTCATCGCTTCTCGCATGCCCTTCATCGCTGCGGCGCCGTCAAGTTCGCAGAAGGTTTCGGCGCCTGGTCCTTAGGTCTGATGCGAAATATTCAGCGGCCAGAAACGGAGGATGAAGCCGGGTCAAAGTCCGTTTTTCGGGATGATAAGGAAGGATCAAGAAAGAACTGATTCTTCGCCCGAGACAGAATGACCTTGTGCGCCCGAGTTTTTGTCCTCCAACACCCCCCGTTTCGTGCCCGCTTGCTTCCCCCTTGTCCGTGTATGTGATCGTTTTCGCACCCACTTTTTGCCTGCCATATCGGACATCTGTCTATATCAATATCTAGCATTATTTAGGTAATTTAGCAAGTTACCGTGAGGTAAGTAACAGAATCACAACCGGAATGTAACATCCTCGTAACAAATACATGCAGGATCTCCTGCTTCTTGTTGAGAATCACCGGCCCGTTGTACTTCTAACCGGGCCGTTGCGCGAAGGCGTTCCAGTGCCAGGGATAGCGCGAAAGCAAGGGGAGCCTGCCCAATGCCTCGTCCAGGGGGAGCAAGGCCTTTTCGAGGGGAAAGAAGCGCAGGTTGCGCCCCACCAACTGAGATAGCTCGGTGGAGAGGAAGAACAGCGCCGCCGAGAGATAACCGGCGGGTTTCAAATTGATGTCCTCGAACCCCGCCTCGCGGAGCAGACCCTCGAGCTGGTCGCGGGAGAACCCCTCCGTCAGCTTGTCCGCCTCGGACACCATGTCGCCGGTTTCAATAGGCCTGCCGCTGATGCGTCTTGCCGCGGAGAGCAGCATCTTGCCCAGGGGATAGATGGTGTGGTTCTGCCAGCTGTTGGGCTCGGTGCCCAGCGCGAAGATGCCGCCGGGCCGGAGCACGCGCATGATCTCGCGTAGTGCGGCCAGCGGGTCGGGCAGGTGATGCAGCGAGGCCACCATGAAGGCGCCGTCGCAGGATCCCGCGGCGAAAGGCAGGTTTTCCGCGTCGGCGAGAATATGCTCGGAGGAGGCCGAGAACCCCTCCTCCTCGTGGCGGCGGCGGGCCTCCGCCAGGGAGCCCGGCGATATGTCCGTCTCCACCACGCGGTAGCCGCCGCGCAGCAGCTCCGAACCGTCGTGCCCGAGGCCGCATCCTGTCTCCAGGATGAGCGAACCGCGTGGCAGCCGGCGCAGGTCGTCCAGGAAAGCGGCATGGAAGTGTCGGTAGAAGGGGCTGCCGCACCAGGTTGCGTGCATGCTCAGGTAGTAGTCGATCTTCTCCGTGTAGTGCTCGCGCTCCGAGAGCTTGAGGGCGGAGGAAGAGTAGGGTATGAGGTCCCACATGCCGTTGAGCCTGCCGTATGCGGTCGAGCAGGCGGGGCAGGCGAGGCTCGCGCCGTCGCGTTCCAGCCGGCCCTTGCAGTCCGGGCAGCGCAGGATGTCGTCGGCGATCCCGGTCATCTCTCTCCCTTCTCGAAGGCCGTGCCCTGCCCCCACAGGCCCGGGATGCCGAACCAGCTCATCCACTGCCCGGGAGCATCCCTGATCATGCCCTCGGCGGTCTCGGCTACCCTGGCCATGATACCCCGTATCGCCTCGCCGCGGTCTCCGCCGGCCGCGGTATCGATGGCCGGGTGTATGACCAGCCTGTGTTCCAGGGCCTTTCTTCCCTGCAGCAGCTGGAAGGGGACCACGGCCGCGCCGGTGTCGACGGCGAAACGCGCTATCCCGTCGGCCAGGTAGGCGGTGCGCCCGAAAAAGCGCACGGCGCAGCGGCCGGGTACGTCGATGTCGATGCCCACGCGCTTTCCTCTCTGCAGGTGCTCGCGCACCCTGCGCGAGGTATCCTGCCCGGTCCAGAACACCGGGCACTGCTCGTCGCACCCCAGCTCCTGGCCGAAGAAGGCCAGGGCGGTGTAGTAACGTGCCACCGGGGACTCGCCGGGATAGAGGAAGATGGGGGTGTAGGTCTTGCCCAGGCGGGACATCACCGCGACGCGCGTGGCGTTCGCTCCCTGGTGGACGCCGGCTAGGATGATCCCCTTGCCCGAGCGGTCGGCCCGTTCGAGGTGCTCCATCCCCTCCACCTGCAGACCTCTCAGATAGGCGTCCGCGTGGCGGTGCATCAGGAGCAATTCCAGGGGGGGCATGAGCAGCGCGCAGCAGGCGCGCCTCGCGATGCGGGATATCTCCCGCGGCCGGTCGATCTCGGGCATGGCGGTGCGGATCTTGGCGTCCAGGCGGAGCCGCATGGGAATGGCGACATGGTAAGCGGTGTAGCCGCAGGACATGGACAAGCGCCTCATCACGTCCGCGGGCAGGAGTAATGCGCGCAGGCGGCTGAGGTGGAAGAGAAGGAGGAGGGCGGACTCGACCACCCGTAGGAAAAGGCCGCGGCCGACCCCGGCCCCGCCCGCCGCCGCTTCATCCCCGTTATCCCTGCGCAGTGCAGACAACCGACAGACCTCGACTCACCCCTGCTCTTTTTCCTTGCGCGCCATGATCTCGCGCGCGTCGTCCCAGTAGCGCCACATCCCGAACCAGCTTAACCACTGGTCGGGGACCTCGCGGATGGTCTCTTCGCCCATCTTCACCACTTCCTGCAGCACCCTTATGATCTCGCTCTTGCGCTCCGCGCCGGTGTCGCAATGGGTGACCCCGTAGAACTTCAGCACGTTGTCGAAAGGCCCCTTCCCGCGCTTGAGGGTGAAGTTGATGATGGGGGCGCCGGAGTCGTACGCGAAATGCGCCAGGCCGGTGGCAAGTGCCGCCGGCCTCCCGAAGAACTCCACGATGCCGCTGCCGCCGATATCGCAGGTTAGCCCGATGCGCTTGCCC
>CAYPZH010000117.1:0-9236 GCA_964415205.1 uncultured Actinomycetota bacterium
GTTCCCGCCGTTGTTGTTGTACATCATGGGCTAGATGTAGTCTGTTATATCCTCCTTGCGGCCCTTGAGGTGCCAGCGAAAGAAATAGTGCTCTATGGTGCCCAGGATCATGGAGCGCACGAGGTAGGGGTCCGTGCCCTCCTTGAACTCCCCCGACTTTATCCCCTCCTCGATGGCCTTGAGGAACAGCGCCGCCGAGCGTTTCACCGCCTGGTACCCCTCGGCCTCCATGAACTTGCGGTTGTGCTTGAGGTCCAGTAGCACCAAGGAAGAGTAATAGGGGTTATCCCTGTAGAGGTTGAAATAACCGTATGCGCTGGCCCTGATCTTGTTCTCCGCGCCCTTGATGTAAGGGCTCATGGCCTCTAGGAAGTCAACCGCCTGGCTGGTGATCTCTCCGGGTATGGCGAAGAGCAGGTCCTCCTTGCTGCCGAAATACTCGTAGATGGTCGCCTCGGATACTCCGGCCGTGCGGGCTATCTCTGCGATGGTGGCGTTATAGAAGCCTTTCTCCCCGAAGACCTCCAGGGCGGCGTCGATGATGATTGAGAATCTATCCTTACTTTTATAGTCGTTCCTCATAATATTACCGTATTTCCATAGTATAACTATGAATTTGACAATATAATTGTAATTTATCTATACTCAATAGGCAAGTTTCTATAACTCTAGTCTTGGAGGGGATCGCCATGTTGAGAACCGTCGAGGAATATCACGACAGCCTCAAGGCCATGAAACCCAACATCTACATGGGGGGAGAGGTTTTGGGAAGGGACGGCCTTCCGGGTACCGACATCATGGACCTGACCATCGAGCTGGGCCACGCCAAGGAGGTCCAGCACCTTACCACGACGAAGTCGCACCTGACCGGCGAGACCGTCAGCCGTTTCTGCCACATCCACCAGAGCGTGGAGGACCTGCTGGCCAAGCAGGAAATGACGCGCATGGCCTGCCGCCTGGTGGGCGGCTGCATCGCCCGCTGCATGGGCATCGACGCCATGAACTCGCTCTCCGTCATCACCTACCAGTGCGACCAGGCCCACGGCACCGAATACCACCAGCGTTTCCTGGAATACCTGAAGTACTGGCAGGCCAACGACATCGTCGGGTGCTGCGCCCAGACCGACGTCAAGGGACACCGTAAGAGAAGGCCGCACGAGCAGGCCGACCCCGACCTCTACCTGCGCGTGGTGGAAAGGCGCAAGGACGGCATCGTGGTGCGGGGCGCCAAGGCCCACAACTCCTTTGCCCCCCTGGCCGACGAGATAATCGTGACCCCCACCCGATTCCTCACCCCCGAGGAGAAGGACTGGGCGGTGGCCTTCGGCGTCCCCGGCGACTGGCCGGGCGTGAAGCTGGTGTGCCGCGGCGCCAGGTACCGCGACCGCGTGCCCGAGGTGGCGACGGCGCTGTCCGGCAAGGGGGAGATCGAGTCGTTGACCATCTTCGACGATGTCTTCATCCCTTACGAAAGGGTCTTCCTCGACGGGGAGACCGAGTTCGGCGGCCAGCTGGCGCTGCTCTTCTCCCTCTACCACCGCCACTCCTACACCGGCTGCAAGCCGGCCATGTCCGACGTGATCATGGGCACCACCGCCCTGGCGGCGGAGTACAACGGCATCGAGCGGGAGCAACACGTACGCCACGCCCTGGCCGAACTCATCAGCGTGGCGGAGCTGGTGTACGGCTGCGGCATCGCCGCAGCGGTCAAGTCCTCCAAGACCCCCTCGGGCACCCAGATGCCGGACGTGGTCTTCTGCAACGTGGCCCGCAAGCACGCCGGGGTCAACCTATATCACGAGTACGACATCCTGGCGGAGGTAGCCGGTGGCCTGCCGGCCACCCTGCCCTACAGCGAGGAATACGCCAGCCCCGAGGTTGGCGAGCTGGTGAAGAAGTACATCATGCGGGCGGACGGCGTGAGCGCCGAGGACGTGTACAAGTGCTTCGCCTGGATAAGCGACTTCTCGTGTTCATCCATGGCCGGGGTGCTGCAGTACGCCGGCGTGCACGGCGGCGGCTCCCCCATCATGGAGGACATCGCCATCCTGGGGACCTACGACATCCAGGAGAAGAAACAGATCGCCAAGAACCTCGCCGGCATCCAGACCTGACCGCGGTGGATGATTGCCAGTCTGAGGGCGGGAGCGCCGTCAGGCCGGTGGCCTCAACGGAGGCGAAGACAGGGGCGCGGAAGGCCGCGCCCCTTTCGCCGTTTTCTGATGGGGCGACAGCGGGTATCCCCATGCGAAAATCGCAAACATCGCTCTCTTACCTTGCGGGGAGCGAAAGGACTTGGTGGTCTCCAGGCGCCTGCAGCCGCCTTGAGTATGTAAACGGGGAGCTGTACGTCCCCTTCCGGGGGTCGGCCTTAATGGGTGCAACAGGGGCGCCCCTTCTAATCAGGAGCGAAGTCTTGGCTCTGGGGCATGGTGAAGCGGAAGACCGAGCCGCCCCCCTTCCGCGCCTCGCACCAAATCCTTCCCCCGTGCGCCTCCACGATGCGCTTCGCGATATACAGGCCCAGCCCCAGGCCGGGGTTGGAGTGGTGGAGTACCTCTTCAGATTTATAGAAGCGGTCGAAGATGCGGTTCCTCTCCCCCTCCGCTATGCCCATCCCCCTGTCCCTCACCGAGACCAGCACATCGTTCCCGCTCTTACCCAGGGTTATCTCTATGGGTGAGCCGGGGGGGGAGTACTTCAGCGCGTTGTCGAGCAAGATGACCATGAGGCGCGTGAACTTCTCTGGATCCAGCCACGCCTCACCCGGGTCCTCCACGCTCGCTATCTCGATGCTTGTGTCGCTCCCCCGCGCCGCCATCTCCTCGACGGCGCTTCTGACCAGCGGAAGCACGGCGTATATGCCGCGGTCCAGGGACAAGAACCCGCGCTCGATGCGGGACGCGTCCAGCAGGTCGTCGACCACGCCGGTGAGTTTCTCCACCCCCCGTACCATCGCCGCCAGCGAATTCTCCAGGTCTTCGCGGCTCATCTCTAAACCATATTTTACCAGGGTATCCGCGTAGCCCTTGATGAGGGTGGCGGGGTGGCGCAACTCGTGGGCGGCTATATCCAGGAAGTCCCTGAGCTGGGCCGCCCTGGCCTCCAGCTCCAGTTCGTAGTCCTTCTTGTCGGTGATGTCTACCACGGAGGCAACGCTCTTGCCCATGCCCGGCAGCACGCTGACGGTGATGATGGCGTTGAGGACTCTCCCGTCGCCGCGCACGACGCGCGCCTCGTATCGCGCCGGGCCTTTCAGCTCCCCTTTCAGGAGGCGCAGCGAGTAACGCCTGAAAAGCCCGCGGTCCTCGGGGTAGACGAACTCCATGTATTTTTTCTTGCCCACCACCTCGTCCCTGCTGTACCCCAGAAGTTTCTGTATCTCCTGGTTGCCGTCGAGTATGGTGCCGTCCGGGCCGATGATTACCATGGCGCTGCCGGTCGACTCGAAGGTGACGCGGTAGTTCTCCTCGCTGTCCAGCAGGGACGATATGAGCTGGGAGCGTTCGGTGATGTCGCGGATCACCGCGATGACCTGGTCCTTGAGCACCGGCAATATCCTGGCTTCATACATCCTCTTGCCTGTGGAAAAGTCCAGGGAATATTCGAACGTCTGCGGCTCCCTGCCCTCGGCGACCTCGCGGATGATCCTGGTGGCTGTTTCCCCCACCTCCCTCGGGAGCACTTCCTGTATCGGCCTGCCTATGAACTCCTCGGGCGGCGCGTAGAGCCAGGCGGCGTGCCCGGCCCTGTAGTCGAGGACGGTGCCGTCCGCCGCCAGGCGGAAATAGATGTCCGGCAGGCCCTCGAAAACGGCTTCCATCTCCTGCCTGGCCAGATACAGCTTTTCCTCCGCCTCCTTGCGCTCGGTTATATCGCGTGAGTTGATCACGATGCCCTGCACGTTCGGGTCGTCCATGAGGTTGTAGGAAATGGCCTCGTGGATACGGTATCCGCCGTTTCTGTGCCGGATACGCACCTCTATCTCCCCGGTGACCCCCGGGCGGGACATGGCGTATTTGAGCGCCGCCCTCGCGGCTGCCGTATCGTCGGGGTGGAGGAATTCCCACAGGTTCCTGCCGACGGTATCCTCCTGCCTGTACCCCAGCAGGCGCTCGACGGAAGGCCCGCTGTACATTATCCTGCCGTCTCTCCCCAGCACCGTGACCAGGTCAAGGGCGTTCTCGATCAGCATGCGGAAGAACCCCTCGCTGGCCAGCGCCTCCTCCGCCATACGCCGCTCGGTGATGTCCACGCCCACCGCCAGGACCAATTCGGTCTGGCGCTTCCCTGCGCTGGTCGCTATGGCGCGCCACGATATCAGCCTCCTCCTGCCGTCCCTGGTCAGCATGTACTGCTCGAGCGTGTCCACCAGTTCTCCCTTTCTGAAGCTCTCGAGGTAAGCGATATCGGCCTCGCGCGCTTCGTCGGGTATGGTGAAGTCGAGGAAGTGCCTGCCGATGACCTCTTCCCGGGCGTAACCGCTTAGCTTCTCCATGGCCTGGTTGAACACGGCGATGCGCCCTTCCCCGTCCAGGCCCACCAGCAGCAGCCCCGTCTCCTCGAAGATGGCCTCGAAGGGTATGCCCGTGCGTTTTCCCATGCTTATTCCCCTTGGGTGTCAGCCCCTTTTGACTTGCCAGCCATATATATTACGCCTTCCCGGCACCCTCGGGGTCAACCCCCGGCCCGCGCCCGGGTGCGCAGGGAGGGAGAGGAAAGGCGCGCTCTGAGTGGGAAGCGCGGGCCCTGGCGTGAGCGAAGGAATAAGGCTTATGCAGGGCGAAATACGAGATAAAAACGCGCGAGCAAGGGGGGAGATAATGAGAACAAAAGGGACCGGGCTTTTCGCGGTACTGGCCTGCGTGGGTCTATTGCTGCTACCGCTGCTCCTGGTGGCGGGATGCGGTGAAACGGCCGTAAAGGATAAGGTCAGCAAGCCGGGAGAGTATTCTGGTTATTCGCAGCCGGAGTACGCCTCCTGGGAGACCACCTCCCAGTACGTGCCCATGCGCGACGGCACCAGGATCGCCGTGGACGTGTACCGCCCAACGGAAGGCCCGGAGGGAAAACTCCCCGCTGTGCTCATCATGACCCCCTACCACCGCGCCAGCGTGAAGGACGGTGAGGTGGTGGACTTGATGACCGACCCCGAATCCGCATACCGTACCATCGTCTCCTACGGCTACAACATCGTGTGCGCGGACATACGCGGGACGGGGGCCTCTTACGGGTCGCGCTTCGCCATCTTCGGTCCCGAGGAGGTCTCGGACGGGAACGACCTGGTGGACTGGATCGCCGCGCAGGAGTGGTGCGACGGCAACGTGGGCATGATGGGGCAGTCCTACCTGGGCATCATCCAGCTCATGAACGCGTCCAACATGAACCCCCATCTCAAGTGCATAATACCGCGCTATGCCCTGATGGAAATGTACGACTTCGTGTTCCCCGGCGGCATCTACAACTTCAACTTCGTGGAGGTCTACAACCTGGGGATGCGGCTGCTCAACAGCAACGTCGCCATGCCCGCCGTCGACATCTATCCCTCGAAACCGGTGGACGAGGACACCGACGGGAACATGCTCGCGGAGGCCTCCCTGGAGCACGAGGGCAACAGCGACCTGGTGATGATCGCGGAACAGTACGAGAACGTATTCCGC
Organism: uncultured Actinomycetota bacterium; assembly: GCA_964415205.1. Lineage (GTDB taxonomy): Bacteria > Actinomycetota > Geothermincolia > Geothermincolales > RBG-13-55-18 > SURF-21. Next base: position 5,661 of record CAYPZH010000117.1, read on the forward strand.
GACAGCCAGATGGAGACTCCGGAAGGCGATACGGTGGGGTTCGATCTTTTCTGCCCCGCCGGATACCTGGAGGAGATCCAGGCCTCCGAGGTGGCAATCTACAACATGGGTGGGTGGCTGGACTGCTTCTTGATGGACACCGTAACCTTACAGCAGACCCTGAGCAACGAGAGCAGGTGCCTTATAGGGAACTACGACCACACCCAGGGCTTCGAGGGGACCGCCATCGAGTGCGTGCGCTTCTTCGACCGCTACCTCAAGGGCATCGAGAACGGCATCGACGAGGAGCAGCCCTATTACGTCTACACCACGGGGAGCGAGGAGTGGAAAGAGTACGAGGTCTGGCCCCCCGCCGGGGCGGAGCCCGAGCCGTATTACCTCAAGAGCGGGGGCGGGCTTTCGCTCGAGGAGCCGGAGGAGGAGGAGCCTGTGGGCGCCTACGAGGTGGACTACACCACCAGCAGCGGGAAAAAGACGCGCTGGCTGGCCATGACCGGCGAACCCAGCGAATACGAGGACAGGGCGGAGGAGGATGAGAAGTGCCTCACCTACACCACCGAGCCGCTGGCGCAGGACACCGAGTTGAGCGGCTTCCCGGTGTTGACCCTATACGTCTCCTCCACCGCCACGGACGGCGACTTCTTTGCCTACCTGGAGGACGTGGGCGAGGACGGATACGCGCAGTACAAGTCGGAGGGGCAGCTGCGGGCTTCCCTGCGCAAGCTGGGCGAGCGCCCCTGGCTCCCCGACCTTCCCTACCACCCCTGCAACCAGGCGGACGTGCAGCCGCTGGTGCCGGGGGAGAAGGCGGAGCTTACCATCGTGCTCTTCCCCGTCTCCCACGTGTTCAAGAAGGGGCACAGCATACGCATATCCCTGGCCGGGGCGGACGAGGACAACTTCCGCACGCCTCAGCTCGACCCGCCCCCGACATGGACCGTCTACGGCGGCTCCCACGTGGACCTCCCGGTCATCCCCTAAGGGGTCAGGTCTTGTATTTTGGATACCCTGGTATGTTCCCAGTTGGTACCAGGCACTTTATACGAAAAATCAAAACCTGACCCCCGACGGCTCGCGCGTGGAGCTAGCGGTAGTACCCTGGGAGTAATGCCCGGAGACCGGCCGCGGGTCGGGAGCGCGGCTACATCATCCGCGCGTGCGCCTGAAGCGCTGCGGGCACGTTGAGGTCGCTTCGCCGCTGCGCTCCTCGCGATGACGTTTTTTCTCGAAGCAAGGCCAGTCCGATGGCCAGCCGAGAGGCCAGGCCGATTTCCGGGCTTGACCCCTCGGCCGCGGTGTTTGATTTCAGACCTGGCCCTACTGCTCAACCGGCTCAGGTGCCGTCGTTGAAGAGGATGGTGCCCCCGCCACCCACCGCCCACATGTGGGTGGGGTCGAGGATCTCTATATCGTAGACATCGTGTCCGCCTGCGTCCTGTACCACCCAATCGGAGCCATCCCAGAAGAAGATAACCCCGCTCCACCTTCCCGTCCACACGCGGTCCGGGTTCAGCCCCGCCACGCAGCACAATCCCTCGCTAAAGCCGGTGTCGGCCGCGATGGTCCACTCCGAGCCGTCGTAGTAATGCAGGGAGGTGCTCAGGGCCCAGACGTTGTTATTGTCCTTAACCCACAGGTCCTCGGCGGAATGCGTCATCCCGGGGTCTTGGGCAAAGCCGCTTCCGCTGCTGAACAGGACGCCCTGGTAGCCGCACGCCCAGATATGGCTGGCGTCGGCGGCCATGACGCTGTCGAGTTTATGATAGTAGTCATCGGGGGTGCCGCTGGCCAAGGTCGTCCAGTTGGAACCGTTATAGAAGACGATGGTGCCGCCCTCGCCCACCGCCCAGACGTGGGAGGCGTCCAGGGCATAGACGCCGTAGAGGTCGTTGGCGGTGCCGCTGGACTGTCCGGACCAGGAGGAGCCGTTGTAATAACGGATGGTCCCGCCGCTTCCCACCGCCCAGACGCGGTTGGCGGCGGCGGCGGAGACGTCATGAAGGTGCTGCGTGGTGCCGCTGACCTGGGCATCCCAGGAGGTCCCGTTAAAGAAGAGGATGATTCCGCTGTTGCCGCAGGCCCACACGTGGCTGGAGTCGGCAGCGCTTACGCCGAATAGGTTCGCCGCGTCCCCCTCGTCCTGCAGGTCCCAGGTGCCGGCCCCGCCGCCTCCCCCGCCGGTCTTGGTAAACGGCTTGCCGTTGGAGGTTATGGAGATCACTATGGGGCCCCACTCGTGGAAGACGCGGGTCACTTTAACCTGCACCGTACCGGAGATGCCCCCGGGCACCTTGCACTTTATCTCGCTGTCGCTCCAGGAGAGGTACTCGGTGGCCTTCTTGGACCCGAACTTGACGAAGGAACTCCCCCTGCTGCCCCCGAAGGCGGAGCCCTTTATGGTCACCTCCGTGTCTGTCCCGCCGCTATTGGGGTTGATGCTGTTTATCTTCACGGCGCAGGCGAGCAGCATCTCCCAGCTAATAAGGCCGTCGAACTTCTTGTCCAGGAAGGTCTTGGTCCACCACCTCGTCTTCAACTGAACCTTGACCCCAAGGTCCAGTTCCACCCCAAAGTAGAGAGCCCACAGCGGCGGGTTGACCACGTCCACCTTCAGGCGCAGATAGGGCTCGATGTTCACGTACGGCCCGGCTAAACGGTAGAACAGCAATCCGAGCTGGGGACCGGCGTAGGCCTTGAACTCGGCCCCGGCGTAGGGCTCCGGCGCGACCAGGTCGAAGGAAAAGCTTTCATCCTTCACCTGCCTCCAGCTGCCGTTGCTGTAGGCAACGCCGGCGGTGACGCTGCCGTCCTGGGTGGCCCCGCAGGTGATGCCGGCGGAGATGTCCCCGTCGATGCCCACGTGGAGGTTGACGTAGGGGGTGAGGACGACCGGAAAGCCGGAGACCCAGATGGTGATGTCCTTGAACAGGTGCTCGACGAGTTCCTTCTCTTTCTCCAGGTCGAGGATATCGAACTTGGCGTCTATCCCCACCTCCACCTTCTCGAAAAGGGTGGCGGTGAAGGTGAAGGTCTTGAGGGAGAAATTCTTTATGCCCACATCCATGTTCAGAGTGATGCCCAGGGTGATCGAGCCGTTGAGGTCGACCGAGGCGGGCCCCTTCTCGAACACGGTCTTGTCGAAATCGTAGGTGAAGTCCAGGGTCTCGCTGAGCGCGGGCTCGAACTCCGCTCCCGCGGTCTGCGGCTGTCCGGGCTGGAAGGTCACGGAATCGTCCAGGATGGTGGTTGAGGCCAGCTGGTCGGCGCTGAGGGGTATGCTGGTTTGGATGCGCCCGTCCTCTATGGCCTCCTCCAGGGCCGCCCCCTCGGTCTCCAGCACCACCTGGCCCCCGGCCCTGGTTATGTTCTTCACCTTGAGCAGCAGGCCCCCGGGCGCCTCGGGGGTGATGCCGCTGACGATGATGTCGCCCACCTGCAGGCCGTCAATGGTCTCGCTGCCTTCGTCGAAGGTGAGGAAGATGCCGGTGTCCGTCTCGGTCCAATCCGCCAGGTCGCCCATGTCCGCCGCGGACAGGACCTTGGTGGTGTCGGGGATGACGGGCGGCACGTACAGGG